>NZ_CAXBGB010000001.1:0-85139 GCF_963975125.1 uncultured Winogradskyella sp.
GCTAATGAATTTAATAGAAATACACCACGATATATTCTAGATGCAGTAATTATGTGGAATTTTGCTGACAACTGGGAATTATGGGCAGGGCAAACAAAACTGCCTGGCAATGTAGAACGAGTTGTGTCTTCAGCTAATCTTCAATTAATAGATCGTTCATTATTAAACAGTCGTTTTAATATTGACCGAGATTTAGGTATTCAATTACGTCATAAATCTAACTTAGGAGGTGATTTTTTAATGCGTGAAAAGCTTTCCGTATCCCAAGGAGAAGGAAGAAACGTTTCAGAAGGTAATATAGGAGGTCTTCAATATACAGCTCGACTAGAGTTTTTACCATTCGGAACATTCAAATCTAAAGGAGATTACAGTCAATCGGATTTAAAACGCGAAGCTAAACCAAAATTAATGATTGGTTTTACATATAACCTCAACCAAAATGCTGTGAGAGAAAGAGGATTTGCTGGTGATTATATGATTAGAACAGATGGCTCTATCTACGAAACAGACCAAATTACTATTTTCGCTGATGCTATGTTTAAGTATAAGGGCTTTTCTTTTATGGGAGAATATGCTAAACGAACAGCAGATGAAGCTATTGCCACTGAAACAGATGGCACAACACCAACAGGAGATATCGTTTTAACAGGTAACGCATTAAATTTACAAGCTGGTTATTTATTTAAAAGCAATTACGAAATAGCGGCTCGTTTTACTACAGTAGATTACGAATCTGAAACTGGAGCATTACCAACAGCTCAATATACTTTAGGAGGTTCAAGATATGTAGTTGGTCACAAATTAAAAGTGCAGTCCGATATTAGCTATACAAGCTTAGATGGAAATGACAGCAACATAACGTTTAGACTTGGATTTGATATTCATTTTTAAATTTAACAAATAACAATTAGGTAACATTCTAATTGAAATTTCTAATGATATTTGCAAACTTATTTTAAATAAAAATTATGGATAATATTTACTTATATATGTTGATTGCCATTACAGTTTTAGCTGTTGCTGATCTTGTAGTTGGTGTTAGTAATGATGCTATTAATTTCTTAAATTCTGCTATTGGTTCTAAGGCTATTTCTATGCGAACTATAATGATAGTAGCTAGTTTAGGTATTTTTATTGGAGCCGTATTTTCTAGTGGTATGATGGAGGTTGCACGTAAAGGCATCTTTGTACCAGCCATGTTTAATTTTGAGGACATTATGTACATTTTTATGGCCGTAATGATTACTGATATATTACTATTAGACTTCTTTAACACGCTTGGTTTACCAACTTCTACAACTGTATCTATTGTTTTTAACTTATTAGGCGCAGCAGTCGTAATGTCGGTAATTAAAATAACGGCTTCTGACTCTCAAACTCTTAGTGATTTAGGTAGTTATATTAATACTGAAAAAGCTATTGAAATTATTCAGGGAATCTTAATGTCTGTATTTATAGCATTCTCAGTAGGTGCATTGGTACAGTGGGTTTCGCGATTAATCTTCACCTTTCAATATGAAAATAAAATCAAGAATTTCGGCGCTATATTTGGTGCAGTTTGTTTAACAGCTATTACTTATTTCATCTTCTTAAAAGGACTAAAAGGAACTCCTTATTACAAAGATCTTAAAAGTATTGTAGAAGGAAATGAATTATATATTATCCTTGGTAGTTTTGTGCTGTGGTTAGGCGTTTCATTTGCTTTTCAGGCCATAACAAAAAAGACAATATTACTTGTAGTTATCGCTGTTGGAACATTTGGTTTAGCATTAGCATTTTCTGGTAACGATTTAGTAAACTTTATTGGAGTACCAATGGCTGCTTACCATTCTTACGAAGCATGGGTAGTTTCGGGTGTAGATCCTTCAATGTTCTCAATGGAAGTTTTAGATAAAAAGGTACCTGCAGAACCACTATTATTATTTATAGCTGGTGGAATTATGGTATTGACATTATGGTTTTCTAAGAAAGCAAAAACTGTTGCTGAAACGGAATTAAGTTTATCTCGTCAGGGAGATACTCACGAAAAGTTTGAGCCAAACGCTTTATCTAGAAGTGTTGTTAAAGGATCTTCTGCATTATCATCTTATTTTAGTGTTATTGTACCAAAATCAATTCAAGAAAAAATAGGTAGAAGCTTTGAAAAGCCAAATGAAGTTGCATTTACTAAAGATCAAAGTATTGATGCACCAGCTTTTGATATGATTAGAGCTGCAGTGAACTTAATGGTTGCTGGTGTTTTAATTGCCATTGCAACATCAATGAAATTGCCGCTTTCTACTACTTATGTGACTTTTATGGTTGCTATGGGAACCTCCTTTGCAGATAGAGCTTGGGGAAGAGAAAGCGCAGTATATAGAGTTGCTGGTGTATTAAATGTAATTGGAGGCTGGTTTGGTACTGCAATTGGAGCTTTTATAGCAGCTGGATTCGTAGTATTCCTAATACAATGGAACCCTTCAGTAATGACACCAATTTTATTACTATTAACAGGAATTCTGTTATATAGAAACTACAAAACTCATAAAGATGAGTCTAACAAAACTATCGATGAGGATAGTCTTAAAGAAACTGGCAGTAGTTCTGTACAAGGTGTAATTATTGAAAGCGCTAGTAATATTGCAAATGTTGTAAAACGTGGAAATAGAATCTATACAAATGCTGTAAAAGGTTTAGCAAAACAAGATTTAGTTTTATTAAAAAAGAATAAAAAGCAAATAGATAAGCTGTCTGAAGAAGTAGATGATTTACGTGATAATATTTTCTACTTTATTAAAAACTTAGACGAAACGAGCTTAAGAGCGAGTAGTTTTTATATTAATATCTTAGGTTATTTGCAGGATATGACGCAGTCTTTAGAATACATTTCTAAAACAAGCCATAAGCACATTAACAATAACCACAAGAAACTAAAGTTCAGTCAAATTAAAGAGCTAAAAGAAATTGATGATAAACTTGAAGTTTTATTTAGCGATACTGAAAAAGCGTTTAAGTCTGAATCTTTTGAACTCATCGAAAATATTCTAAACGAAAAGAAAGAAGTTTACGATTTGGTTAAGGAAAAAATTCATAAGCAAGTAGAGCGAACAAGAACAGAAGAGTCGAGTCCTAAAAACACAACACTTTATTTTAGCTTACTACTTGAAACAAAAGATTTACTTAATGCTACAATGAATTTGTTAGAAGAGTATCATAACTCTTTTGATAGCTCTGTTGAACCTGCTACTATAACAGTTACAGATGAAACTATTGTTGGATCTAATGATAAAGAAGAAGAATTATAAATAAAGCTTCTTAAGCTCTAAAGCCTTAATTAAAATTAGGGCTTTTTTTATTGAACATTTTAAAAAAAAAGTCAAAAAATCAAATCCAAAAATAGCTCCGATTATAATCGTCTAGATGGTACTAACCTTTATAATAAAGGCTATAAATGTTGCTATAACCTTGCTTACACCCAAAAGGCTTACAACAAATACTTATCTAACAATAAACGCCAAACTCTTTAAAGCCTCTTTCTAAGTTTTAATATTGCAGAGGCTTTAATAGCTAATACTACTGTAATTATTGTCTTAGGACAATAAAGGTAAATCAACCTAAATTAAAAAATACCAGAGTAACTTATTTTAATTTAGGTTTGTTGCGTTAGAGCATTAAATAGAGCATCTATTTTTAAAAATTTAAACGCTCAACGTCTAAAAAATACATTTAATCGTATATAGAACTATAAAACTAATTTATTCAAATTAAAAAAAATGAAAAAAATTTCAATTCTTTTAATAGCTGCAATTGTATTAAGTTCTTGTGTTTCAAAAAAGAAATACTTAGCCTTAGAACAAGAAAATGGTGAAATTAAAAGTCAACTAACTAAAACTACTGTAGCCAAAGAAGAATTAGAATCTAAATTTGCTAAAATCCAAGAGAGAGTAACTGTTTATAATTCTAAAATCAGCTCTTTAAACGAAGATGTAGAAGGCTTAAAAATAGAAAATGACATTAAGTTAAACGTTAATGCAGACGGAACAGTAATTTCTAACGAAAGCAAACGCAGAATGCTTGCGACATTAGAAAATGTAGATTCTACGAAATTAGCAGAAGCAAAAACATTAAAAGATTCTATGAACTTAGCTGTTCAGTACAATCTTGAAAAAACCATAAATACAAGTGATCTTAACGAAGATGAAGATATCTCAGTAAACATAAATGAAACTGTAGTAATGATTTCTATTTCTGATAAGATGTTATTCAACTCAGGTAGTTATAGAATTAGTAACAAAGCCAATAAGATATTACAGAAGTTAGCAGATGTAATTAATTCTGAAGAAAGTATAGATGTTATGGTAGAAGGTCATACAGACTCTAGAACTATAAACACTGAAAAGGTTTCAGATAACTGGGATTTAAGTGTCTTACGTGCTACTTCTGTTGTTAGAAAGCTTCAAAACAAATACAGGGTAAATCCTGCACAATTAATTGCGTCTGGACGTAGTAGTCACCAGCCTTTAGTTGAAAACGATTCTCGTGAGAACCGTTCTAAAAATCGTAGAACTCGTATTATTTTAATGCCAAATATTGATAAGTTTTTTGCTTTAATGGAGGCTAAATAATTCATTGTACTTTAAAACGGCAAGTTAAAAAAAGCATCCTCCCGTAAAATTCGGCATTGGGTGCTTTTTTTTGTTTCGTAATTTGTAGAAAAATTCAAACAAAATGAAATCAGTCTTAGCAATCATTTTTTTATGCTTCACTCTATATTGCTTTGGCCAAGACCTCACCTCTAGCCAACTATTAGAAAAATCTATAAATTACCACGACCCAAATGGAAACTGGGAACAATTTAATGATGAATTTACTGTGGTTATGACAACGCCAAAATCTTCAAAACGCACTAGTGTTATTTCTATTAATTTGCCCAAACAATATTTTAGCGTTAAAGCCACAAAAGATACAATTACTACAACATATACTTTAGATAAAGGAAAATGTAAAATAACCTATAACAGAACTATTTTAGATAACCAAAAAGCGAAAGAAAAAAACATGACTTGCGATAGAGCTACACTTTATAAAAATTATTACACCTATTTATATGGGTTACCAATGAAGCTTAAAGATTCTGGCACAAATCTTACCGACAAGGTTGAAAAGAAAATATTTAACGGCAAAGATTATTTAGTATTAAAAATAACATACGATGAAACAGTAGGCAGCGATGTTTGGTATTTTTATTTTAACCCAAAAAACTATGCTATGGAAGTTTATCAGTTCTTTAAAACGGATAACAAGGGTAAAGAAAAATCAGATAGTGGTGAATATATATTACTTTCTAAAGAAGCTGTTGTAAATGGTATTAAAATGCCAAAAGTGAGAGCTTGGTATTATAATAAAGGTGATAAATATTTGGGTACAGATACTTTAGAGCACTAGTTAGCATTATCAAGTAAGGTGTCTTTTTCTCCATATAGTAACTCTGCAACTTCAATTAATTTTTTAATTATTTCATTTACATTAGAGAAATCGTTAAATAAAGACGACGCCATTTCTGCATTAATTAAATCTTTTCTAATTAACTTATCTATAGATTTATTGCTATGTCTAATGTTTTCTTTAGCTTCTTCTTTTAATTGAGCTAACTTATTTGCATACACTTCAGAATCTTCCGCTTTTCTAAATAAATATATAATACGTAATACTTTGGTTATTTTTTTTCTAAATCCATCATATTCTTTCAACATATATTTATTATCTACACCTAAAGACAAGTTAATATTCTTATTTAACTCTCTTACATGTTTAATCATTTCGATCATTCTACGATTAGCAATTTTAATATCTAAGATCGTATTTATTTCCTTATCGTTTAGATTTAATTCATTTTCGGCGGTTGTAGCATATTTTATAATCTCACCGTAAATATTTTTTACTTTTTTGTAATAAATATCTTCAATATTTATGTTCAAGTCTTTATGAGATTTCTTAACTATATCTTTAACTTTTTTGTCAGATTTTATGTCATCTCTATGAATATTTAAGGCATGGGCAACAATTTCGAAAACGGCATTTTTATATAAATATTTCGACTCATTTATCAATGCAGAAATAATAGAATCTGGAAATTTTAAAACCTGTTTATTAAGATATTTTGGCTCATCAATATCCTTGTCTTCTCGATCTTTGAAGAATTTTAATAAAACACGTTCTACTATTTTAATAAACGGAATCATGATAATCACACCAATAACATTAAATATGGTATGAAACATTGCTAATTTTAAGGTGTAATCTGCAGCTCCAATGTTTATGAATTGAGATATTTTATTAACTAAATTTGCCAATGGATAAATTAAAGCTAAAGCCACAACTCCGGTTACTACATTGAAAATAAAATGCGCACCTGCTAATCGCCTACCAGCAACATTAGAACCCAAAGATCCTAAAATAGCAGTAATAGTAGTACCTACATTTGCTCCAATAGCAAGAGCTAATGCATTTTCGTATTCTATTTGACCAGCCGCCAAAGCAGTTAAAATTAATGCTAGTGTTGCACTACTAGATTGTAATATAGTTGTGATAATTATACCGAGACCTGTGTAAATAAGTACTCCTAGAAATCCTGATACTGCATATTGAGATAAATCTATATAATCCTTAAAAACATCAAAGCCTTCTTTCATATAATGGATACCAAGAAAGAAAAAGCCTAGTCCAGCCAATACATTTCCAATACCTTTTATTGACGACTTTTTTTGAAAAGAAAAAATAATCCCAAAAATTAGCATAGGCATTGCTAAAGCTGCTATTTTTATTTTTAAACCAAAGCCTGCAACTAACCAAGCTGTTGCTGTAGTCCCTATGTTTGCACCAAAAATTAACCCAATACCACCAGATAATGAAATAAGGCCAGCGCTTATAAAAGAAATAGCTATAACAGAAACCAAAGAGCTAGATTGAATAATCGCTGTTACAAAAGCACCTGCAGAAATACTTTTGTACAATTTATTTGTTGCCTTTTTTAAAACATTTTGAAGTGGTCCTTTAGTGAATGCCTTAAAGCCTTCCTCCAGCAAAACCATGCCAAATAATAAAATAGCAACACCTGCTACTATCGTTTTAAAATTAGAGTATAAATAGAGTAAAACGGCTAGAACAGTTAGGAGGCCTATAAAAACAGACTTTTTAAACATGTATGGTACAATTCATAATTGATGTTATGTTAAATTAATGCAAACTTATTGTAAACACAAAATGATTGCTTTAAAATTATTTAAATGAATATGCTTTACTATACAAATAATGTGTCTGAAAGCAAAAAAACATCTCTGAATAGAGATGCTTTTTATAACAATTTGCTTCGGTTACTTTTGGCAACCAAAATTTACAATTATTCAGATTAAGAACCACACATTAAACAATCATCCCCTTCTGCTTCTTTAGCTTGTGAGATTAATGCTTTCATTTCTTCTGCGCTCATTGGTTCTGCCTCTGGTGATGTTTCTTGCACAAACTTCGCTGCAGTTTTAGCTGCTTTTTGCTTTTGTTGCGTTACAACAACTTCTTCTTGTTCTTCAACCACTTCCGCTACTGGCTCTTTTTTAACTTCTTTAGTAACCGTAAATTTCTTAGCATCTACAGCAGACTTTGTACGTAAATAATACATACCAGTTTTTAAACCACTCTTCCATGCATAGAAGTGCATAGACGTTAACTTTGCCATCGTTGCTCCTTCTAAAAATAAGTTTAAGGACTGAGATTGGTCAATAAAATAACCTCTTTGACGAGACATATCGATAATGTCTTTCATACTCATTTCATAAACCGTCTTATAAAGTTCTTTAATATCATCAGGAATATTATCTACACCTTGTATAGAACCGTTAGCTCTCATGATTTCGTTTTTAAGACCTTCATTCCAAAGTCCTAAATCTACTAAATCTTCTAACAAATGCTTGTTCACAACAATGAATTCACCTGACAATACACGACGTGTGTATATATTAGATGTATATGGCTCAAAACACTCGTTATTCCCTAAGATTTGAGATGTTGATGCTGTTGGCATTGGTGCTACTAACAATGAGTTACGCACACCATGTTTCTTAACTTGCTTGCGTAATTTATCCCAATCCCAACGACCGCTTAAAGTATCTTCTTGCACATTCCATAAATTATGCTGAAACTCACCTTTGCTTATTGGCGACCCTTCGTAAGTTTCGTAAGCTCCGTCTGTTTTTGCTTCTTCCATACTTGCAGTAACTGCTGCAAAATATAAAGTTTCAAAAATCTCTTGGTTTAGAGTCTTAGCCTCATCACTTGTAAAAGGCAAACGTAACTTAATAAAAGTATCTGCTAAACCTTGTACACCTAAACCAATTGGCCTGTGCTTAAGGTTAGAGTATTCAGCTTCAATTACAGGGTAATAATTACGATCTATGACTCTGTTTAAGTTTTTAGTTACACGCTTAGTAATTCTGAATAATTCCTTGTGATCAAACTCTCCATTTTTAATGAACATTGGTAAGGCAATAGACGCTAAATTACAAACAGCAACCTCATCTGGAGAGGTGTACTCCATAATTTCAGTACATAAGTTAGACGACTTAATAGTTCCTAAATTCTTCTGATTAGACTTACGGTTAGCTGCATCTTTGTACAACATGTAAGGTGTGCCTGTTTCAATCTGAGATTCTAAAATTTTCTCCCAAAGCTCTCGCGCTTTAATCGCTTTACGACCTTTTCCTGCACTTTCATACTTTAGGTATAGTGCTTCAAATTCTTCACTGTGTACATCTGATAAACCAGGACATTCGTTAGGACACATTAGAGTCCATTCTGCGTTTTCCTGCACACGTTTCATGAATAAATCTGGCATCCACATGGCGTAGAATAAATCTCTAGCACGTAATTCTTCAGCACCATGGTTTTTCTTAAGATCTAAGAAACTCATAATATCTGCATGCCAAGGCTCAATATACATCGCAAAACTGCCTTTACGTTTTCCACCACCTTGATCTACATAACGAGCCGTATCATTAAATACTTTTAGCATTGGCACAATGCCATTACTTGTACCATTTGTACCTGCAATATAACTCCCTGTTGCTCTTACGTTATGGATAGATAAACCAATTCCACCTGCAGATTGCGAAATCTTAGCAGTTTGCTTTAATGTGTCGTATATACCATCGATACTATCATCTTTCATGGCTAATAAAAAACATGAAGACATTTGTGGTTTTGGAGTTCCGGAATTGAATAATGTTGGCGTTGCGTGTGTAAAATATTTTTTAGACATTAACTCATAAGTTTCAATAGCTGCATCTAAATCATTTAGATGAATACCAATAGAAACTCGCATAAGCATGTGCTGTGGACGTTCTGCAATCTGTCCGTTTAATTTTAAAAGATAAGAACGTTCTAAGGTTTTAAATCCAAAATAATCATAACCAAAATCACGGTTATAGATTATTGTAGAATCTAATCTGTCCTTATTTTCTATGATGACGTTATATACCTCATCCGAAAGTAAAGGAGCATCTTTACCTGTTCTTGGGTTTACATACGTATATAAATCTTCCATAACCTCGCTAAAGGTCTTTTTAGTGTTTTTGTGTAAGTTAGAAACAGAAATACGTGCCGCTAAACGTGCATAATCTGGATGTGCAGTAGTCATTGTTGCAGCAATCTCAGCAGCCAGATTATCTAGCTCACTCGTAGTTACACCATCGTACAAACCTTCAATAACACGCATGGCTACTTTTAAAGGATCTACTAGCTCGTTTAAGCCATAGCATAATTTACGAACTCTCGCCGTAATTTTGTCGAACATAATTTGTTCTCTTCTTCCGTCTCTTTTTAGTACAAACATATTTTACACTTTTAGTTAGTTTTTCTGAAATCGCCATTTCAGAAAAGGGGTTAGTTAGTCATTCTATTTATGTAATTGATTGGTTTTAAGCAGACAATTACAATAAGTTGTTAGTTAATTTTAAAATTGGGCAATAACATACTCAGTTAAGGGCTGGGATTTTCCAATAAAAAGTTTTTTGGTTGATTTTGATTAAAAATCGAAATCCATATTGTATTTATCCTCGTCAACCTCTTTGTTTAAAACACCTGCTTTTTGGTAATCGCCAACTCTCTTCTCAAAGAAGTTTGTTTTACCTTGAAGCGATATCATATCCATAAAATCGAAAGGATTAGCAGTATTATATACTTTTTGGCAACCTAAATCGTCCAATAGACAATCCGTTACAAACTCTAAATACTGAGACATTAGGTTAGCATTCATTCCTATTAAACTTGCAGGAAGTGATTCGGTAATAAACTCTCTCTCTATATTTAAAGCATCTACAATAATGGCTGTAATACGCTCTTTTGGTACTTTGTTTACTAAGTGGTTTTCGTGTAAGTGAACTGCAAAATCACAGTGCATACCCTCATCTCTAGAAATCAACTCATTAGAAAAGGTTAATCCTGGCATTAAACCACGTTTTTTTAACCAAAAAATAGAGCAAAACGATCCTGAAAAGAAAATCCCTTCTACAGCTGCAAAAGCAATTAAACGCTCTGCAAAACTTGGAGATTCTATCCATTTTAATGCCC
Organism: uncultured Winogradskyella sp.; assembly: GCF_963975125.1. Taxonomy (GTDB): domain Bacteria; phylum Bacteroidota; class Bacteroidia; order Flavobacteriales; family Flavobacteriaceae; genus Winogradskyella. The sequence goes on from NZ_CAXBGB010000001.1 coordinate 10,600, forward strand.
AATCTGCTTTTTTCTTAATTGCCGGAAATGTTTCAATAGCATTAAAAAGGCCTGCCTTTTCTTTTTCGTCTTTAACATAAGTGTCAATTAATAATGAATATGTTTCACTATGAATATTCTCCATCATAATTTGAAAACCATAGAAAAACTTAGCTTCACTGTACTGCACTTCGTTTACAAAGTTTTCTGCTAAATTTTCATTAACAATACCATCACTAGCGGCAAAAAATGCCAAAACGTGTTTTATAAAATAACGCTCATCGTCATTTAATTTAGTCGTCCAATCTGTAATGTCTTGGTGTAAATCAATTTCTTCTGCAGTCCACATACTAGCTTCAGATTTTTTGTACCATTCCCACAAATCGTGATGCTGAATTGGAAAAATAACAAATCTATCTTTGTTTTCTGCTAAAATTGGTTCTACTTTTTGAGACATTATTTTGGGCTTTTATTGAAAATTACACATATATATTTTGGTATGGTCTGGGACTTACAAAGATTCAAAAATGTAGAGGAAAAAGAAAGACAATGTTATAAACATTGTCAACAAGTTTTTAACAAACTCTTGTAATACCCATAAAACGGTAAATTGAATAAAATTATATACAAATATATGATAATCAGTAATTTACTATAATGTTAATTAATAAATTATTGTAGGTTTTATCGCATAAAATAATACGTTAGCAACCGTGCTTATTGATAATTTCAACTTAAAATTTAAAAGAAATTACTAAACAAAAAAGAGCGCTTTAGTAACGCTCTTTTTTCCCTAATAACTAACTAAACTAATGAAAAGCAATTTTTAAAATTGCTCAAAAATATATTAATATTTAAAAAAAATTAGGAATTTTATAAATTCTAGCTTTTTCTTATTAATAATATTTAATCTTAAAGACAAACCCTAATTTGTACTTTATTTGATCAATTTTGTTTACCAAATATCTATATAACATCTCTATTTTTTTTGTCGTAATGTATAACTGGTAAAAAAAAGTGTATAACTAGCTATGAGTAAAATTGATTTATTTTTTAAAGCACATTATACACAAAAGCATACATCGTACACATATTTACATGTTAGATATTTATTATATACATATATTTATAATCTATAATTATTTACAATGTTAAAAGCTGTAATTGTTGATGATGAGTTTAAGGCTATTCAAGGTTTAATTTGGGAGCTAAGTAATTTTAGTAAAGAGATTGAGGTTATGGCCTCTTTTACAAACCCAGATGAAGCCTTAAAGTATTTAGATTTAAATACACCCGACTGTTTGTTCTTAGATGTACAAATGCCAACTATGGGTGGGTTTCAGTTTTTAGAGCAATTAAAACATACCGATTTTGCAGTTGTAATTACCACGGCTTATGATGAATATGCCATTAAAGCCTTAAAACACGAAGCTATTGATTACCTCTTAAAGCCTATTGATTCTGATGATTTAAGAGATTCTATTACTAAAATTAAAAAGCATAGCGACCGCACTGTTAATTCAATAAAATTTGAACGTGTGTTGTCTAATTTCAATTCTAAATTCGACAAAAAACGAATTACTATTAACACAGACGGAAAATTACTCTTCTTAGATGTTGACGATATTATTTATATAGAGTCAGACGGAAACTATAGCACATTGTTTTTACAAGACCAGAAAAAAATAGTGGTGACAAAAAAATTAAAGGAAGTCGATGCCATTTTGCCCGAACATTATTTTTTTAGAATTCATAATTCATTCATAATCAACCTGAATAAAATAAAAGTATTTATAAAAAACGAAGGTTATGTAATTATGGATAGTGACCATAAAATCCCTGTTGCTAGACAACGAAAATCTGATTTTCTTGAAAAGCTATAAAACATGAATTATCTTTTTTTACATAAGATTTTTAGTCTTTCCATTCTGTTATTTTTATATACTTCTCAAAGCAATGCACAAAAAGGAGATTTTGAAAATGCATTAACTTTTATCGAAAGCATAAAGCCTTCAAAATATATACGTATAGACTCCGTTTTAAAACCGTTTGAAAGAGATAGTGCCAAGATGAAGCTTTTATTAGCAACCTCTAAAGCAAATGCTTATAATGAAGGCTCTTGTTATGCCTTAAATGCACTAGGTGTTATTAATAGAAATATTTCTAATTACGACAAATCAATTAAGTTTCATCAAGAAGCCAAGCAATATGCTGAAAAAGCAAATAGTGAGGAATTAAGAATTATAAGTCTTAATATGATTGGCGTGGCTTACAGACGCATGGACGTTATTAAGCCAGCTTTAGACTATCATTCGGAAGCTTTAAAAATAGCCTATTCAGTTATAAACCCTTCCAATACGGTAAACCGAAGTATTGCAGTATCACAAAACAGTATTGGCAACATTTATTTGGCTTTGAAGCAATACGATTTAGCCATATCCCAATTTAATAAGTCACTAGAAATTGAGAAGAAAGCAGATAATAAACTCGGCTTAGCGATTAACTATCATAATATCGGCTATGCAGAAGAAGCAAAAGGAAATTTAGACTCAGCTCTAGTAAATTATGAAAAATCATTAGACTATAATAATGCTATTGACTCAGAAATTGGTCGCGTCATTTGCGAAAATAGCATTGGAGGGATTTACCTAAAAAAAGAAAATTATAAAGAAGCAGAACCTATTATAAAAGAGGCTTTGGAAAAAGCACTAAAATTAGATGATCAATTCTATATTGCCTCAACTTATCTCAATCTTGGGCAATTAGAAATTAAATTATATCAACTTTCATCAGCAGAAAAAAACTTAAACAAAGCGCTTGAAATTGCAACCGCCTATAATTTAAAATCTTCTGTGGCAGAATCCAACAAACTTCTTTCAGAAATTAACCAGGAAAACAAAAATTTTAAATCTGCATTAGACTATTACCAAAAAGCTGTTGAGATTGAGAACACCATTCTGACTGAGCAAAATCTTCAGTATGTTAATGATATTGCCATAGAATATGAAAATGAAAATAAAACCAATCAGATAAAGACCTTGGCTTTAGAGAATGAAGCTGTAAGGCTTCGCTTAGAGAAAAATAAAAAAATATTGTTATACACTTCACTATCATTAGTAGTTTTGAGTATTGCTTTGTTTATTATAAATAGAACCAAAGCTTTAAAACGAGATAAACATATTTTAACCTTAGAACAAGATATGTTACGAAGCCAAATGAATCCGCATTTTATCTTTAATTCTTTAAATTCAATTAAGCTATATATTATTAACAATGAGAAGGAAAACGCGGTGTATTACTTAAATAAATTTTCGAAATTAATTCGAAAAATATTAATGGCTTCAAAAGAGAAAGAAACATCTCTCAAAGATGAACTTGAGACTATGAAGCTATACATGAATATTGAAAACATTCGTTTTTCTAACGAAATAGATTTTAGTATTAATGTAGATGAATCTATAAATATAGAAATCATTAAAGTGCCTTCCTTAGTACTACAGCCTTTTTTAGAAAACGCTCTATGGCATGGCTTGTCTTCAAAATCTGAAGATAAAAAGGTGGAATTAAACGTAATTAAAAAATCGCCAGATTATATAACTGTAGAGATTATAGACAATGGTATTGGCAGAATTGCTTCACGAAAAATAAAAGACCTTAAAAAATTAAAACAGAAATCTGTAGGTATAGACATTACTAAAGCACGACTTGCCAATTTCTCTGAAGCTTTCGTTAATTCTTACAATTTAGAGATTGAAGATTTATATAATAACAAAACACCTTCTGGCACCAAGGTGGTATTGCAAATCCCAACAAACAAGCTATAGTTATGTGATTTTTAGATTTCTTCTTATCTTTTTTTCATAAATCATCTTCATCATTAAAACCATTATCAGCATATATTTTCATTGAAAGACACATTAAATTCTTTGGGTAGGTTTATAAAGTTTGCACCTAAAACTTGATTAAAACTCAACGGAGCATCATTAATAATGTTGAGTTATATATGTTGTTAAAATCGTAAGTAGAAGGTAATTTAATTTTTGATATTTTTTGAGATTACGAGTTTTTTAAAGCCAATTAGTAACGTTAAAAAAACGGCTTTACTAAATATTGAATTTTCGTTTTTAATTTTTAATAATTAACTAACTGCAAAACAATAGCTTACAATTTGAGTTTATAGAACTCGGATGCAATGCATATTTGGTTCTAAAAATTGTATGCAGACTATGAAAAAAATTTAGAACTAAACCTATTTCATTTTTTCAGCCACCTTTTCCAATTCAGCATACCAATCTTCACCAAATTTTCTAATAAGTGCTTCTTTCACAAATTTATATACAGGGACTTGCAATTCTTTACCTAAAGAGCAGGCATCATCACAAATTTCCCACTTATCGTAATTTACGCCAGAGAATTCTGTATATTCTCTAACTCTAATTGGATACAAATGACAAGATACAGGTTTTTTCCAAGAGATTTCCCCTTGGTTATAAGCTTCCTCTATAGCACAAAGTGCCGTTTTTTTATCATCAAAAATTACATAGGCACAATCTGCACCATTAATTAATGGAGTTTCAAAATCACCAAAAGATGTAATTATTGACGTACCTTGTTTTTCTATGGCATCAATACCTTCCTTACGAAGAAATGGCTTTACTTTTGAATAGATATCTTGAAGGATTTTTGTCTCATCTTCATCTAGAGGAGCACCAGCATCACCATCTATACAACAAGCTCCTTTGCAAGCTGAAAGGTTACACACAAAATCCTTCTCAATAATATCTTCTGAGACTATGGTTTTTCCGAGTTGAAACATGTCGCAAAAATAGTTAAACTTTACGATTATTTAATATTGAAAATCTGCAATAAAGTCGCATCTTTGCCGCGAATTTTGAGTCTATGAAGACTATTTGGCTAGTAACGCTAGTAAACACCTGTCTTTTAAAGCTCCGTAATTAATTTGCAATTATTTTAAATGATTAAAAATGCAACTGAATTTAGATTTTAAACAAATATTTACAGCCTTTATGGTTCTTTTTGCCGTAATAGATATTATTGGAAATATTCCGATTATTATAGATTTACGCAAAAAAGTTGGTCATATACAAAGTGAGAAAGCATCTCTAATTGCAGGTGTTATTATGATTGTTTTTTTATTTGTAGGTAAAAGTTTACTTAATCTAATTGGTATAGATGTCAACTCTTTTGCAGTTGCTGGTGCTTTTGTTATATTCTTTATTGCTTTAGAAATGATTCTAGGCATTACGCTTTATAAGGATGATGGCCATAACGCTATAACGGCTTCTGTCTTTCCATTAGCATTTCCACTTATTGCAGGACCAGGAAGTTTAACGACCTTACTATCCTTACGTGCCGAATTTGCTACAGAAAATATAATTGTGGCAGTAATTAGCAATGTTGTGGTAATTTATGTTGTGCTAAAAACCTCTGCAAAAATTGAACGCATAATAGGAGCGAATGGAATTAACATTATAAGAAAAGTTTTTGGCGTAATTTTGTTAGCCATTGCTGTTAAATTATTTGCTCATAACATAAAGGAACTATTAGCTTAAAAATTTAAACCATGAAGATATTTACAATTGCTTTAACGATTATTGCTATAGCTCTTATCATTTTCAACGCTACTAAATTAAATTTTGAAGCGCTCTTTGAAGATGAAAGTTATACTGCAATACTCACTATAATTGTAGCACTATGCGCTATCATCTTATTACAAATTCTTAGGATTTCAAAAAAAATTGAAAAATTAGATAAAAGACGTTAATGATTTTTGATGTTTTAATTATTGGTGGTGGAGCAGCTGGTTTATCTTGTGCATTAGTTTTGGGCTCTGCAAAAGATAAAGCTTTTGCAAAAGAAAAGAAGGTTGCAATTATAACGCATCAAAAAACCTCGCACCTTCAAAACGCATTATTTAATAATGTTTTAGGATTGGCACCAGGCACTTTGGGTAGAGATGTTTTAAAAGACGGTAAGCAACAACTCAATGACTTATATCCTCATGTAACTCTACTTGAAAACGAAAAAGTTACAGCTATAAAAAAGCATTCTGAAGGATTCGTTGTCACTACTAATAAAAACACTTATCAATCAAAAATTGTAATCATTGCAGTTGGCTACACCAGTTTAATTACCATAAAAGGCTTGGGAAATTACATAGAAACTCATCCAAGAGCAGCCGTAGAAAAAGATAGAATTTGGTTAAAAAATACAGATCATCTAATTGAAGACAATCTATACGTTGCTGGTACTTTAGCTGGCTGGAGAAGTCAATTTGCTATGGCTTGTGGAAGTGGGTCTCAAGTTGCTACTGATATTCTAACACTTTGGAACGATGGAAAACACACCAAAATTCACGATAAAATTTAATATAGTATTACTGCTTAAAATTTGGATACTCGGTACTTAAAAGTATTACTTCTTGTACCATCACATCTTCCTTATTAATAATCTCTTCAAAGGCATTATCATCAAATAACTGACGTGCAAGTGTTGCTTTTATTAAGCGTCTTATTTCATCATTGTAGGCAACAAAAGTAATGTTAGTACGTTCTCTTTTGTTGACATATTCCTGAAAACGAACAACGATATCGTCACTTACTTCATAATTATTAATGAAATCGTACTTAGAAACATCACTAAAGACGTTTCTATCTTTATCTAATTCTTCAAAAACAAAATAACCAAAATACCCTCTCCTCCGCAGGTAATTAACAGTCTCATTGTTAAACAAACGATCTACTGGTACAAATACATCTGGAATTATACCACCTCCTCCGTAAACCACTTTACCTTTTGGTGTTGTGAATTTTAACGAATCATCAACATCTATGTTTTCTTTATCTGCAAACTCACCTGTTCTTAAACGCTTGTAGTAATCATTATAATAACTTGTGTTGTTCCCATTAGTATAGGGTCTTTGGATTGAGCGACCTGTAGGCGTATAATATCTAGAAACAGTTAAGCGAACAGCACTTCCATCTCCCAAAGCCATTTCGCGTTGTACAAGACCTTTTCCATAGGAGCGTCGTCCAATAATAATACCTTTATCGTTATCTTGAAGTGCGCCTGCAATGACCTCACTAGCAGATGCGGAATTTTCATTGATTAATATATAAATTTCCCCTTCTTCAAAATCGCCCCTGTTGGTGGCGTATGTGCGTTCTTCTCTTCCCTTTTTATCTTTTGTAAATAAAATCAGCTTATCATCTTCTAAAAATTCATCTGCAATTTGCTCAGCAATACCCAAAAATCCACCAGGATTGTCACGTAAATCTAAAGCTAATTTTGTAGCTCCCTGATCTTGAAGCCCCTCTAGAGCTAACTTAAATTCTTTATAAGTAGTTTCTGCAAAACGATTCATTTTTATGTAACCTAATTGGTCGGTTAACATGTAAGCAGCTTCTACACTCTTTATTGGTATATTTTTTCGCTTTACTTCAAATTCTAATAAGTCATCTTCACCTTTTCTGTAAACCGTTAGTTTAACCTTTGTGTTTTTATCTCCTTTAAGCTTTTGAGTTATGATATCGTTGGTAATATCTCTCCCAAAAATCGTATCGCCATCAGCCAAAAGAATGCGATCACCACTCATAATTCCGGCGCGTTCACTTGGGCCGTATTCAGTTGGTTTTACTACAGCTATTGTATCTTTATATGGATAAAAGTTAATTCCAATACCAACGAAATCACCCTTCATATTTTCGGTGATTCGTTGTAAATCTTCTTTTGGAATATAAGTTGAGTGTGGATCTAAATTATCTAAGATACCATTTACTGTAACATCAACAATACTATCGGTATTAATATCGTCAACATACTCGTAATCTATATAATCAATTAAACGGTTGAGTTTATCTTTTTTACTATTAGTAGTAAAAAGATTATCAGACGTATCCGTGAAATTTAATTTTCCGCCAATAACTACACCTGCTGCAATTGCAACACCAATAATTAGTGGTATGTATTTGTCTTTTGTTGGCATTAAGCTTTTAAATCTTCAATATATTCTAATTCTATACCTGCTTTTTCTAAAAACTGTAAGCCCGAACCATCTTTATAACCTTTGTGATAAACCACCCTAATTATACCTGCTTGATGAATCAACTTACTACACTCTTTGCATGGCGATAATGTAATATAGAGGGTTGCTCCTTTGCATGATTGTGTGGATGATGCCACTTTTAAAATTGCATTAGCTTCGGCATGCAATACGTACCATTTGGTATAACCTTCGTCATCTTCACAATAATTCTCAAAACCTGTAGGTGTACCATTATAGCCGTCAGAAATTATCATTCGGTCTTTAACGATAAGTGCACCGACTTGTTTGCGTTTACAATGAGATAATTTCCCCCATTCTTTTGCAATGCGTAAATAAGCTTTATCGTAACGTAACTGTTTTTTCTTTGGCATTAAAAATAATTGTAGTACAATGTTAACAACGAATATAAAAGGTTAGTATTTTATAACCAATTTACTATCAGTTAAAGTTTTACCAAACTTTAAATTCTACTTTAAAAAATCACTTTAAATTACCATAGTAATCACCAACCCAACAACGATAGATGAAAGCACCATCACCCAATCCCGACGCGAAAACCTGAAGATAGTTTGAAACAAGAAGCCAAAAAACAATACAACAAATACAATGATGACCTGTGCAATCTCAATTCCTAGAGCAAATTCTATAAGAAAGACTAGAGAGTTATCTGCTATCATTTTAAACTCTCTAGCAAAACCAAATCCATGGATAAGCCCAAAAAATAAAGTTGTAAAAAACAACAAGCCTATTTTACTTCCTCTATCCTTTTTACCAGCAGTAAGTACATTATAAATCGCTGTAATTAATATAGTCATTGGAATTAGAAATTCGACCAATTCTCCGTTAACACTAACAACATCATAAGCACCTAAAACTAAGGATATGGAATGACCTACTGTAAAAAGCGAAACCAAAACCAAAACTCGTTTCCAGTCTTTAAACACATAAGGCACTGCAAGTACCATTAAGAAAAGCACATGGTCGTAACCGTTTATATCTAATATATGATCAATGCCAATTTTTACATTGAACCAAAAATTTTCTAACATAATTAATTCATTTGGGATAAATCAAAGTTACAATTAAAAAGCAATATGCTTCAGTTAAAATAAAGTGAATAAAATTTGCTCATTTCTGTTTCTTTCGGAAGATTGCGATTCTCAAAGCTCTAATAACTTATAGAGATGTTATCAAGAAAGGCAGAGTGAATAGAACCATCGAGGTACTAGTATCACAAGAAGTAGTGTAAGCAAAAACGCTTTCAGCTCCAACGCAAGCAAAATAGCTAGTGGCTGCCTTATTAGTAAGTGTATAGCCTGCAGGCACTTTATTGTTAGCAATTTCATTGAAATTCTCAAAACTTCTATTTGAGAGAATGCTGTGATACTGAATAGTATCACATAAACATGTTACTCTGTAGTTACATGTTTATAATATAAGCCCTAAAAATCAAATGATTATTAGGGCTTATAACAGTACTCAAGGTGGGAATCGAACCCACACGACCGAAGTCACTGGATTTTGAATCCAGCGCGTCTACCAATTCCGCCACTTGAGCAATTTTGGACTGCAAAAATAGAAAATATTTTCTCCCAATCAATCAAAATTAGTAGGTTTTATGCTTTAACTAGTAAAATAATTTTCTAAATTTGAACTTTGCTATAAATCAATCAACAACCCACTAAATCCCTGATAACAAATGTCATACGAAACTACCGAAGCCAAAATTTTTACGTGTACTCAAAGTCGATACCTAGCAGAACAAATCGCTAAGGCTTACGGAGTTAAATTAGGTAATGTTATTACATCGACCTATAGTGACGGTGAATTTCAGCCATCTTACGAAGAATCCATTCGTGGAACACGTATTTTTATTATTGGTTCTACAAATCCTGGCCCTGAGAATTTAATGGAAATGTTGCTAATGATTGATGCTGCAAAGCGTGCATCTGCAAGACACATTACAGCTGTTATGCCGTATTTTGGTTGGGCAAGACAAGATAGAAAAGACAAGCCAAGGGTGCCTATCGCAGCAAAATTAGTTGCAAAAATGTTAGAGGTAGCAGGTGCTACTCGTATTATTACTATGGATTTGCATGCAGACCAGATACAAGGATTCTTTGAGAAACCCGTGGATCACTTATTTGCTTCAACTGTATTTTTGCCTTATTTAAAAAATTTAAACCTAGATAATTTAACCATTGCTTCTCCGGATATGGGAGGTTCTAAACGTGCTTACGCCTATTCAAAAGCTTTAAAAAGTGATGTCGTAATTTGCTACAAACAACGTGCTAAAGCAAATATCATTTCTCATATGGAACTCATTGGAGACGTTACAGGAAAAAATGTGGTTTTAGTAGATGATATGGTTGATACTGCAGGAACTTTAACTAAGGCAGCAGATTTAATGATGGAGCGCGGAGCAAAAAGTGTAAGAGCTATTTGTACACATCCTATTTTATCTGGTAGTGCTTATGAAAAACTTGAAGCTTCTAAACTCGAAGAATTAATAGTCACTGACTCTATTCCTCTAAAAAAAGAGAGCCAAAAATTAAGAGTTCTAAGTTGTGCAGATTTATTTGCAGAAGTTATGTATAACGTACATCACAATAAGTCTATTAGTAATAAGTTTGTAATGTAAAAAAAGATGATAATTAGCTTAAAAAATTACGAACTCAATTTTAGCTAACCCAAAGATAAGACTTAACAATTGAACCGGAAATCGCACAAAACAGAACGAATTCATGCTTTGGATTCTCTACGTGCGATTATGATGATATTAGGATTGGTTTTACATTCCGCTTTAACCTATAATGTAACAGATCACGGAGATGCTTGGTCATTGAAAGACCCAAACACAACACATATTTTTAGCGATTCAATTGTATTTTTGATTCACGCTTTTAGAATGCCAATTTTTTTCTTAGTTGCAGGCTTTTTTGGTGCTATGCTATTTTACGAAAGGCAACCCAAACGAATGATAAAAAATCGGATTTCAAGAATAGTTTTCCCATTTCTTATTTTTCTATTTATTCTTTGGCCAATTACTGTATTGGTATTTGGCTATACTGATGCGGTTTTCTCAAATCAAGAAAACCCGTTAAAAATTGCATTAGAACCATTATTAAATATTTTAACTTTTTTGCCCAAAACAACATCCCATTTATGGTTCTTATATTATTTAGCCTTAATAACTGCGTTCACAGTATTATTAGCATTATCACTTAAAAAAATAAGGTATGTAACCCAAAAATTAACCAAGGTTTTCGATTGGGTGATTAAAAGGCCTTTAATCAGAATTTTAGTTTTTTCGGGCTCTATATTCTTAATATTAACCTTTTTAGAAACTTCTATGGTAGAGGCTTCAGTTTCCTTGATTCCAGATTTAAACACCTTTATATTTTATCTTTTTTTCTACCTCACAGGGTGGCTTTTATTCAAATCAAAATATCATTTAGACACATTTGTACACTACGGTTTGGTTTGTACTATTTTGGCAATCGTTTTGGCTATAATACAAGGTTTAACTATTCAAAGTTTAGGTTTAGCACCAAATACAAACTCTAGTATAATAATTCTGTACAGTTCGGTAGTGGTTAGCCTTTTTCTGTTTGGAATTACAGGACTTTTTATCCGTTATGGCAATAAACACTCGGTAAGAATGCGTTACATATCCGATTCATCATATTGGGTATATTTAATCCATTTGCCAATTACCGCTCTTATTCCTGCATTTATCTGGAAAATACCGATACCAGCTGTTATTAAATTTCTGATTGTTTTATCGTTAACGGCATTTATCTGTTTTCTCAGTTATCATTATTTAGTAAGGGCTACTTTTATTGGTAAATTTTTGAACGGAAGAAAATACCCAAAAAACAGCCCTTTGAAATCCATAAATTTGAGCTGATCACAATTGCACAAATAAAACCATGATGTGCTAAAAAGTCCGTTGTAAACAATGAATAAAAAAATAGCTATTAAACACTAGTATTTTCATATATTATTTCTAAATTTGCAGCCCTCAAAATGAGGGAATTAAATATTTATTAAATAAACATTTCAAAAATGAAATCAATTACAATTAACGGATCTCAGAGAGAAAGCGTAGGCAAAAAGGCAACAAAAGCCATACGTAATGCTGGTCAGGTTCCTTGCGTTATATACGGAGGAGACAAGCCATTGCATTTTTCAGCACCAGAATTGGCATTCTCAAAACTTGTATATACAGCTAGCGCGCATACAGTTGTGATTACCCTAGATAATGGTGAAGAATACAATGCTATTATGCAAGATATTCAATTTCACGCAGTAACAGATAGAATTCTACATGTTGATTTTTATCAGATTTTCGATAACAAGGCTATTACCATGGAAATTCCTGTACACACTACAGGAGCGTCTTTAGGAGTTTTAAATGGTGGTACATTAAGAAAACCATTCCGTAAGCTCAGAGTAAAAGCTATTCCTTCTAAACTTCCTGATTTTATTGAAATAGATATTACTCCTTTGAAAATTGGAAGTAAGCTTTACATCACTGAATTAGAGAATGAAGATTACAAATTCTTACACCCAGATAACACTGTTGTATGTCAAGTAAGACGTAGTAGATTAGCAATTGTAGATGAAGAAGAAGGTGAAGAAGGTGAGGAAACTGCAGAAGGAGCAACTGCCGAAGGCGGAGATGCACCAGCAGCTGAAGCAGCGCAAGAATAGATAAAAACTATTTCATATATTAAAAAAGCATTCTTTTACAGAATGCTTTTTTTATTTTTACACAAAGTGTATATTAAATGTGTAAGTTTTTAAAAAGATGGCTTCGCTTTGGTTATAAGGAAGAAAAAGAGGAAATAGATATCATGAAAAAGTTCTTAATTGTTGGCTTAGGAAACATTGGTGAAAAATATGCTGATACCAGACATAATATTGGTTTTAAAATTTTAGATCATTTAGTTAAAACTGAAGAGATTCCGTTTGAAACTTTAAAACTTGGTGACTTAACTACTTTAAAAATAAAAGGGCGCACACTCATTCTCTTAAAGCCTAGTACCTTTATGAACCTGAGTGGCAAGGCTATAAAATACTGGTTAGAAAAAGAAAAAATACCATTAGAAAACCTCTTGGTCATCACTGACGACCTTAATTTACCATTTGGATCTCTCAGATTAAAAACAAAAGGTAGTGATGGTGGTCATAACGGTTTAAAAGATATTCAAGACAAGTTACAAACCACTAAATATAACCGCTTTAGATTTGGAATAAGCGATATTTTTAGTAAAGGAAGACAAGTAGATTTTGTACTTGGAGAATGGAGTGACGACGAAAATTTAAAATTAGACGAGCGTTTAAAAATGGCTTCAGATCTTATAAAATCTTTTGCTTTAGCTGGTGTAAATAATACCATGAATCAGTTTAATGGAAAATAAAAAAGACCGCTTTTCGCAGTCTTTTCTATCTGTAATATAATAAGGTTACTAATTTACAATAACCTTTTGGTTTAATACATTTGTTCCATCTTTAATCGTTACAAGATAAATCCCCGATTGTATATGTCCTAAATTAATAGGCTCATTAAAACTCGGTTCTGATCTAAATCGTTTATCAAAAATCTGTCTTCCATTAATATCAAAAACCATAATGTCAATATTTCTAGAGATAGGATTATCAATTTCAACATTAAAACTTCCTTGATTTGGATTAGGATAAATTCTAAACGCATTGAAACCATCATATTCTGCAACAGAAAGTGGTAGAAGCCCACAGACTTCTAGTGACCAGCTATCAATTGTTCCTGTATCTTGTCCAAATCCATCTGCAACATTTAAGGTCCAAATACCTCCAGAACTTTCATCATTAAATATGGCCAATGCCTCTTCTGGAAAGAAGGCACCCGTAAATGGTGCTGCTCCACCTTGAATAGATATGTCTGCATCATCATCAAATACCGTAGCAATAAAATTATTTTCATTACCTCCATTTTGAGTTGATAAAACAGCAGACGTTCCTGAAGGGCTTGTGAGAATTAAAGTTAAATCACCATCATATGTATGCGTAATATTAACCGTTACATTAACATCTGTTATTGTAAATGCATCAGTAAAATCAATACTAGAATCAATACCATTGTCAAAGTTGTCTGGAATAGCTATAGGTGTATCTGAAGAATCAAATAGTCCGCATTCGGTATCGCACAAATCACCAATACCATTACCATTAACATCAGATTGATCTGAATTAGGAATTGTAGGACAATTGTCATCAACATTTAAAACACCATCACCATCAATATCATCGTCACAAACATCACCAATATTATCGTTATCTATATCTTCTTGATCTGCATTTGCTATATCAGGGCAATTATCAGAATCATCTGGTGAACCATCATTATCACTATCTGTTTGTGGTACTCCGCATACCTCTAATGACCAGTTATCTAGAGTTCCTGAAAGGAATAAATCCGTATCTATGACATTTAAAGTCCAATCACCACCAGAAAAACTTCCATTGAGCTGAGATAAATCTCCCTCTGGTTGAAAAGTGCCAGTAAAAGGTGCTGCACCAGAACCTATCGGCTCAATTGCATCACTATCAAAAACTGTATTTGTATAATTATCTCCATTACCACCATTTGAAGCAGAAAGCAAAATTTCCGTACCATTTGGTGCTATTAATTTTATGGTTAAATCTGCTACCCAAGTATGGGTTAAATTAACAGTGACGTTAACATCGGTAATAGTAGATGTTGTAGGAATATTTATTACTGAATTAACTCCAAATGGATTGTTATCAGGTACATTTAATGGAGTATCTGAAGCATCATAATTTGAACACAAAATATTAGCAGTGGTAAAACTTGCTTGTGAATATGCTCCGGTACCGCAGTCATTAATTCCTCTAACACGCCAGAAGTATTGTGTTACAACATTTAAAGTGGTTACTGTAAAATTTGGATTGTTTACCACCGTTCCGGCTACAATATTGGTAAAAGTAGCATCTGTCGCAACATCGATTTCATAAGCTGTAGCATTTAGATCCGCATCCCAAGAAAATATTGCCGCATCTGCCTCAACACCAATTGCTCCATCACTCGGAGTTAATAAATTTAAAGTTGCCAAGTTTGTGTTATAAACATTAAACTCTACATCGGCTGTTTTTGTTATTGAACCAGATGTACCAACCAATGTAAATGGATAATTACCAACGGCTAAAGCACCTGTACCAGATATAGTTAGAGTTACATTTGTTGCATTAGCACTTGCCGTTGTTGGAGCAAAGACAGCTGTAGCATCAGCAGGTAAACCTGTTGCACTAAATGTTGTAACATCACTAAACCCTAAGAATGTATTATATGTAAAGTTATATACTGCATCACCAGGTGAACAAACATCAACTAAATTATTAGGCAAACTCAAAACAAATTCCGATTCCTGCAATGAAAAATTGGTCGAGTTAATCGCATAAAAAATATTATTATTCCCTTCGACTTTAACTCTCACTGTAGATGAATCACTGCCAGTTATTGGCACTGTAACACTATGCGAACCATCATTTGGTACATCTGAAGCCATAACATAAGGATATGTAAATCCTCCGTCAATTGATAAAAGAATATTCACTGTTGGCGTATTCACTGCTCCTCCGTTTGTTCCAGCAACATCCCAATTTACAGTTTGAGTAGAACCAGCATCCCAAGTTTCATTTGTGGATTGAGATGTTACAGCAAATGGACCTGCAGAACCTTCTACAGTTACGGTCATTGTATCAAAATTGCTCTGAGGCGTTTGTCCAACACCATTAGCTTCACTTCTATCTCTAATTGTTAAAGCAAAATTTAAAGCTCTACCTACATTTGAAACTGTTTCCCATGAAGAATTATCAGCTGTTTCAAAAGGGTTAGTTTCTGTTAATTGCCCAGAAATAACACGCTCTATAATTGGCATATAACGATCTGTATTTGTGCTTGGTGGTCTAGATCTCCAAATTGCTCCTGAAGTTTTATCAGGCCCAAAATTACTTGAAATTGTAGTTCCGTCGTCTATTTGCTCCCAAGTGTAAGTTAATACATCTCCTCCATCTACATCTGTAGCAGAACCTTGTAATACAAAAGCTGTGCCTGTAGGAATCGTATAATTAGATCCTGCATCTGCAACTGGCACATTATTGGTTATAGCTGTACCAATCCAGCAGGTTCTATTTTCTAAATTTCCTAATATTTGAACAATACTATAATAATGAAAATAAGGATCGGAATGGTCTTGTACATCATTAGCACCAGTAATACCAGCATAACCCATTATTGTTGTTCCACTACCTGGTTCTGCATTTACACCTGCTCCTTCATTTACATGAGAGAATGTGTGATTACCACCCAATTGGTGACCTATTTCATGAGGCACATAATCAATATCAAAAAAGTCCGACATAAATGGTCCACCATCGTTATCTGTAAATTGGTGTCCAGAAAATCCACTTCCTTTATTACCATCAACACATACACAACCTATACAACCTGCATTTCCATTATTACCACCAAAAACAAATAAATGCCCAATATCATAATTAGCTTCACCAATAGTGGTGGTTAATGTGTTTTGTAACTCACCATTAAAACTACCATTATAAGGATCTGTAGCTCCATTAGGGAAAATAATTTCAGTTCCGGTAACTAAAGTAAAAGTTACCGCCATATCAACTTCAAATACTTCATTACTTCTATTTAGAGTTGATACTACTTGTGCCAACGCATCTTCTTGTGCATTTCCGTTACCTGCATTACCGTCGTCCCAAAAATCAGTATATTCTCCGGTTGTAGAAATTGCAATTCTAAAAGTTCTCAAAGTTTGGTCGTTGGCATTTCTATTAGCAATACCACTAGTATCAATAGGTAAGAATTCATCTTCTGTTAAACATTCAAAATTCTTTAAGTCTTCTGTTCTAGCCTCTCTATTATAAACAATGTAAGAGGTGTTGTCAGTTTTACTTAATGGCACTGTAAAATTCATTGGCGCATCTGGGTAAGTAATCATCGTTTGCAATCCTTGAGGTGTGACACTGAAACGTGCTCTAGTCCCTGGGTTTTCTATACTAAAACCTAAATAGGTTTTAATATTAGGATACAGATTCGATAATTCTTCTGATAAAATTGGAGCTTCAACAATGCTAAATCGTTCTAATTCTCCTTTTATATTAGGAAGATAAACTCTAGAATTAGAGATTGTAGTAGTGGTAGAACGCAAAGGCGTATTTACTAATTCAGCTTTAAATGCATCTATATCTAACTGATATGTTTGATAAAATTTTTGTTTTAAAGTAGTCGTGTTGCCATTTATATTTAGGTCTGTTCTATTCGTTTTCTGCCAATAGCTCTGTTGTGCTAAAGCGGAAAATACCGATAAAAACATGAATAATGACAAAACAAAATGTAGCTTTGTTTTCATAAGTTTTTGTGTAGAAAATTAAAATTCTCCGAATTTATGATTTTTTTAACAAACATGATTTATAATACTAATAAAATATTAAAAATTAACAAAACACACGGTTTGATTGCGAATTCAGCAAAAGTTACAACTATAGGAACCTTCGATGGTGTCCATATTGGTCACCAAAAAATACTAATGCAAGTCGTAAAACATGCAAAAAGACAAGACTATGTTCCTGTTGTTTTAACTTTGTTTCCGCATCCAAGAATGGTTCTTCAAAAAAATAATTCTATTAAATTACTAAATACTATAAATGAGCGTATTGAAATCTTAAAATCATTAGGTATTAAAGAGGTCATAGTAAAAGAATTTACAAAAGAATTTGCCAACCTTTCAGCAAAAGATTATGTAAAAAACATCTTAGTAAACGAATTGAACACTAAACAAGTTGTAATTGGCTACGATCATCATTTCGGAAAAAATAGAAGTGCAAATATAAAAGACTTAAAAGCTTTTGCTCAACACTATGATTTTAAGGTAGAAGAAATCTCAGCACAAGATATTAAAGACGTTACAGTAAGTTCTACAAAAATTAGAAATGCTTTAGACAAAGGTGAGGTTGCCTTAGCGAATTCATTTTTAGGCTACAATTATTTTATTACTGGAACTGTAATTAAAGGAAAAGGCTTGGGAAGAACTATAGAATTCCCAACGGCAAACATACATATTAAAGAATCCTATAAGTTAATCCCAAATGACGGAGTCTATGTGGTAAAATCTCGATTTAGAAATGAGATTATTTATGGCATGATGAACATAGGATCCAATCCTACAGTTGATGGAAAAACACGATCTATAGAAGTTCATTTTTTTAATTTTAATAACGATATCTATGATGTTGAATTAAAAATCGAATTCCTAAAACGTCTGCGAAGTGAACAAAAATTCGAAAATCTTGAAGCTTTGAAGGTTCAACTTAAAAAAGATAAGGTAAATGCTTTAGATTATACTAACGCAATAAATGAATAGGTTTCTATTTAAACATATTGATAATTCTGGGCTTATTGTTTTTAGAATCATCTTTGGCTTATTGTGTTTTTTAGAATCCGTTGGTGCTCTATTTACAGGTTGGGTAAGACGCACATTAATCGAACCCGAATTCACCTTTTCCTTTATTGGCTTTGAATGGTTACAACCATTGTCTGGAGATTGGATGTATGTCTATTACATCGTCATGGGAATTTTTGGATTGTTAATAATGGTTGGATACAAATACCGATTTAGCATGTTAATGTTTGCTATAATGTGGACAGCCACTTACCTAATGCAAAAAGCATCCTACAATAACCATTATTATTTGCTTATGTTATTGAGTTTTTTAATGGTGCTTCTACCTGCAAATCGTTATGCGTCCTTAGATGTAAAATTTAATCCATCACTAAAACGCTTATCTATGCCGAGTTGGTGCAAGTGGATTTTTGTAATTCAGTTATTTATCCTTTACACTTATGCTTCTATTGCAAAATTATATCCAGATTGGCTAGACACATCAGTTGTGGCTATACTTATGAAAGGTAAAGCAAGTTACCCATTAGTTGGCGAACTTATGCAGCAAAAACCAGTACACTATTTTATTTCTTATGGTGGTATTTTGTTTGATGGCCTTATAATCCCATTACTACTTTTTAAACCAACACGGAAGTATGCTTTTTTTGCTTCGATATTCTTTCATCTTTTTAATTCTATTGTTTTTCAAATTGGCATATTCCCTTATCTGTCTTTAGCTTTTAGTTTGTTTTTTTTTGAATCTAATTCAATTAGAAATTTATTCCTTAAGAAAAAAGAATTTTACAATGCTAACGAAATTATTACACCAAAATATAGTACTGTTATAATAAGTCTATTTTCTGTTTATTTTTTAATTCACATAGCACTTCCATTACGTCATCATTTTTTTAAAGATGATGTATTATGGACAGAAGAAGGTCACAGGCTATCATGGAGAATGATGCTACGGGCTAAAAGTGGAAACGTCTCTTATTCTGTTATTGATGAAGAAACCAATAGTGCTATTCCTATAAGGTTAAACGATTACCTTACTGAGAAACAGCAACGAGGCGCGAGTACAAAGCCAGATATAATTTGGCAATTCGCTCAGTATTTAAAACAAAGTTTCGCAAAAAAAGGTAAAACAGTTCGGGTATATGTAAGAGCCTACGTAAGTGTTAATGGAAGGCCATCGAAACAACTCATAGATCCGAAAGTTGACATCGCAAATGAGGAATGGTATCATTATAAACACCACGATTGGATATTACCTTCAAAATAGACTTCTTTTTATTTTTATCTGGTTAAAATCTTTTTACTTTTGTTACTTGTTTTTCTTACGCTATTGCGCGTAAAATCTAAAATTTAAGATATGTTACAAGTTGCTTCTATTAGAGAAAATAAAGAAGATTTCATTGCACGTTTAGCAAAGCGAAATATCGATGCTACCGAAATGATAAATGAAGCCATTGCATTAGATGAAGATCGTAAAGCTCTTCAGACGAGCTTAGATAATTCAAAAGCAGAATCTAATACCTTGTCTAAAGAAATTGGCAACTTATTTAAATCTGGTGAAGCACAAAAGGCGAATCTATTAAAAGAAAAAACGACACAACTTAAAGAAAAGACAAAGACTTTTGAGCAAGAACTCAATGACAAGATTGATGCGCTTACAGAATTACTATATAGAATTCCTAATGTGCCTCATGAATCTGTTCCAAGTGGTTCATCAGAAAAGGATAATGAAGAAATTCATAATGAAGGTGAAGTTCCAAAGTTATTTGATGGTGCCGTTCCACATTGGGAACTTGCGAAAAAATACGATATTATTGATTTCGAATTAGGTAATAAAATCTCTGGAGCAGGTTTCCCTGTTTATAAAGGTAAAGGAGCCAGACTACAACGTGCATTAATTGCTTATTTTTTAGACAAAAATACAGCAGCTGGTTATACAGAATACCAATTACCCCTTTTAGTAAATGAAGCATCTTGCTATGGTACTGGGCAATTACCAGACAAAGAAGGACAAATGTATCACGATTCTCGTGACGATCTATATTTAATACCAACCGCAGAAGTACCTGGCACAAATGTGTTTAGAGATGTATTATTAAACGAATCCGATTTGCCTATTGGTATTACGGGTTACACACCATGTTTTAGGCGTGAAGCAGGAAGTTATGGTGCACATGTTCGTGGATTAAATAGATTGCACCAATTTGACAAAGTAGAAATTATTCGTGTTGAGCGGCCTGATAATTCATATAAAGCTTTTGATGGTATGATAGAGCATGTTAAAGACATTTTACGCGAACTTAAATTACCGTTTAGAATATTAAGATTATGTGGTGGAGACACTGGTTTTCCTGCTGCAATGACTTACGATTTTGAAGTCTTCTCAACAGCACAAGATCGTTGGCTAGAAATTTCTTCGGTTTCTAACTTTGAAACCTATCAGGCAAATCGTTTAAAACTACGTTTTAAAAACAGTGCAGGTAAAAATGAATTATGCCATACTTTAAATGGTAGCTCATTGGCTTTACCAAGAGTTTTAGCAGGTATATTAGAAAATTATCAAACCGAACAAGGCATCAAAATTCCTAAAGTTTTAGTGCCTTATACTGGTTTTGATGTGATTTCATAAACACTATTATTACTGTACACACTGTTTGAATTGTTAAAAAAAAGGGGTTTTTATCGATTTTTTATGTATTTCTTCGTTTTTTTTAATTATTTTTATCAAGTTAGTAGTCCCAATCTAGAACTGACCTATTTATGAAAAATTTAAAACGAATAGTTTTACTCGTTTCATTAATTGTTATGGTAACTAAAGTTTTGTTTTAACTATAATTAGTAATAGTAAAACACCAAGACAAAGTAATTGAATCATATTTATAACGAATAATGGTTAATAGCACATTTATTTTGCTGGTAAAAATGCCTAAACGTAAAGTTTAGGCTTTTTTTTATAAAAACATTTACAATATCTAGATATAGCATTTGTTATATTTACAAAAACGCTTTTATGCAGAGGATCTTTTTAATTATACTTGTACTATTCGGGCTCAATTATGGCTTTACTCAAAATAGCGAAGTTCTTGCAGATAGCTATTATAAAAAAGGAGCGTTTAAAAAAGCACTTATTATCTACCAAAATTTAAATAAAGAAAAACCATATAGCTACAAATACATCTATAGACTTGTAGAAACACATCAACAGTTAGAACAGTATGAGATAGCCGAAAATATTTTGGTTAAGCGCTTAGAAAAAAGACGAAACCCTACCTTACTTATTGAATTAGGTTATAACTTTCAACTTAAAGATAGTATAGACAAAGCCGTAAAATACTACAATGAAGCAATTGCTTATGTTGATGAAAAACCAAACTATATCTATAGTATAGCCAAAAAATTTGAAGACCATTCACTGTCAGAACAAGCCATTCGTGTGTATGATAAAGGCAAACTACTCACACCAGATAAAAACTATAGCATTCAATTAGCTCGCATTTATGGCGACCAAGGTAATATTGAAAAAATGTTTGCTAACTATATTGAGTATATCGCTTATAAGCCAAATTACTTAAACAATATAAAGCGAGCCGTTAGTGATTTCATCTCTGAAAATAGGTCTAACGAAAACAATACCTATTTAAGACGTGCCTTGCTGAAAAAAATTCAGCAAGAACCAAATCCGTATTGGTACGAAATGCTCAGTTGGTTATATGTGCAAGAAAAAGCATACAATAAATCCTTCATTCAAGAAAAAGCCCTTTATAAACGAAATCCCGAAAGTTTAGATCGTATCAAAGAATTAGCTGTTACGGCACTTAATGATAATGATGGTAACACTTCAAAATATATTTTTAATTATATATTAGAAACCACACAAGATGTTAGCACAGCCTTAACAGCACAACAATATATTTTAGAAATTGACACTAAAAGCGCAAATGAAAAAGAGTTAAAACGCATAGACGACACTTATAATAATTTGTTTGTTGAATATGGTAAATCTAAATTAACCCTACCGTTACAATTAGCTTATGGAGAATTTTTAGCCTTCAACCAAAAAGACACTAAAAGTGCTACAACCTTCTTGAGAAAAAGTTTAAAACTGAATATTTCTGAATTTCAGGAAGCAGAAGTGAAATTGTTATTGGCAGATATTTTAGTGCTTCAAGAAAAATTCAATGAAGCCTTAATCTTTTATTCTCAAATTCAAGCTAATCTAAAAAACAGTACTATTTCTCAAGAAGCTCGCTTCAAGGTTGCAAAAACAAGTTATTATAAAGGTGATTTTGATTGGGCAGAATCGCAACTTAAAATTCTTAAGTCTTCCACTTCGCAGCTTATAGCAAACGATGCCTTAGATTTAAAACTACTGATTTCTGATAATAAATATGAAGACAGTACACAAACAGCATTAAAGTATTATGCCAAAGCAGATTTGTATGCATTTCAGAATAAAACAGATGATGCCATTTCACTTCTAAATAAAATACTAGAAGAACATAAAGGCGAAAGTATCACTGACCAAGCATTATATCAGCAAGCAAAACTTTTCGAACAGAAAAAACAGTACAACAAAGCGGAAGCCAACTATTTGCTAATCATCAAAGATTATAGAGAAGACATTTTAGCTGATGATGCTCATTATTATTTAGCTGAACTTTATAACACGTATTTGGTAAAACCCGAAAAAGCTAAACATCTCTACGAAAAAATTATCTTTGAGTTTGAAGATAGCATCTATTTTATTGAAGCTCGGAAGAAGTTTAGAATGCTTCGTGGAGATGCTATTAATTAGACACTTATTCTTACTTTTGCAAATTACTAATTGCATACAAAATGATCATATACAACGTCACAGTTAACGTCGATAAAACTATAACTAAAGAATGGTTAGTTTGGATTAAAGAACACATTCCAGAAGTATTATCTACAGGTAAATTTAAAGAAGCTAAACTGACCAAAGTGTTGGTTAATGATGATGAAGCAGATACATTTTCCATTCAATACAGAGCGCATTCTAGAGAAGCTTTAGATGCTTATTATGCAGAAGATGCTGAACGATTAAGAAGTGAAGGCATAAAACGTTTCGCAGACAAATCTCTTGCCTTTAGAACAGAACTAGAAATTATTGATGAGTATTCTGTAAATTTCAATTAAGTTTGTCATTCAGAGCGTAAGCGAAGAATCTCTATAAATTAATACTTCCTATCAGTGGCAAAACAACACCAAGTAAGAGCAAAAAAGCATTTAGGTCAGCACTTTTTAGAAGATGAAACCATTGCGCAAGATATAGCAGATAGTTTGTCTTTAGAAGGCTATAAAGACATCTTAGAAATTGGCCCAGGAATGGGAGTTCTGACCAAATATTTACTCAAAAAAGACATTACAACACATGTTATAGAAATTGATACGGAATCTGTTGAATACTTAAAAAACAACTATCTCAATCTAGCCGATAGAATCATAGAAAAAGACTTTTTAAAATACGATATAAATCTTGTTTTTAAGGATAAGCCTTTTGCTATCATTGGTAATTTTCCATATAATATTTCATCACAAATTCTTTTCAAAACTTTGGAATTGAGACATCAAATTCCTGAATTTTCAGGCATGTTTCAAAAAGAAGTTGCAAAGCGTATTTGCTCTAAAGAAGGTTCTAAAGTCTATGGTATTTTATCAGTATTAACACAAGCATTTTATGATGCTGAATATCTTTTTACTGTACCACCAACAGTTTTCAATCCACCACCAAAAGTAGATTCTGGTGTGTTGTTACTAAAAAGAAAAGCCGACTTCAAACTGCCTTGCGACGAAAAACTATTCTTTAGAGTCGTAAAAACTGGCTTTCAACAACGCAGAAAAACACTGCGTAATAGTTTAAAAACTTTCAATCTGTCGGATAATTTAAAAGCAAATACTATATTTGGGCAACGACCAGAGCAATTAAGTGTTACGCAATTTATTGAGCTTACGTTGTTAATTGAAAACGACCAAAATTAATTCGTACGTCATTGCGAGTACGAAGGTCGTGGTAATCTCTTTAAACCTTAGTTGAGTATAGAGAAAGGTTGCCGCGCTTTTCTTGCAATGACAAAAATATACCAAGTGAAAGAAATTCAAGATAACATACAATTTCAACTTACAGATGAGCTCATTGAAAAGGTAGAAGCCCTTGTAGAAGATAAAAATGACAACGACCTCAAAAATCTTTTAAATGATTTTCATTACGCTGATATTGCTGAAATTTTAGATGAATTAAATCTTGAGGACGCTGTTTATGTGATTAAACTTCTAGATTCTGAATTGACTTCAGATATCCTAATGGAGTTAGATGAGGATAATCGAGAACGGATACTTAAAAACCTTTCTGCGAAGGAAATTGCCGAAGAAATTGAAGAATTAGAAACAGATGATGCGGCAGATATTATTTCAGAACTTTCAGAAGCACGCCAAGAAGCTGTAATTTCTCAAATAGAAGATAAAGAACACAAGGCAGAAATCCAAGAGCTCTTAGCTTACCATGAAGATACGGCTGGTGGTTTAATGGCAAAAGAGCTCGTTAAAGTTTATGAAACATGGACCGTTGCTGGTTGCTTACGTCGTATTAGAGGGCAAGCAACAGAAGTCACTAGAGTACATTCCATATATGTAGTTGATAAAGAAGAAAAATTAATTGGTCGTTTATCTCTAAAAGATTTAATTGTTGCTAAAAGCGAACAGAAAATCGCAGATATTGCTAAGGATAATGTGGATTGGGTTAATGTACATGATGATGCCGAAGATGTTGCAAAAGTTATGGCAAAGTACGATTTGGAAGCCATTCCTGTTGTTGATGATAACCAAACATTATTAGGCAGAATTACCATTGACGATATTGTAGATGTTTTAAAAGATGAAGCAGATAAAGATTACCAACTAGCTGCAGGTATTACCCAAGATGTAGAAGCCGATGATAGCATTATAGAATTGACCAGAGCACGTTTACCATGGCTATTTCTAGGATTAATTGGTGGCGTTGGCGCTTTTATAATAATGTATTATTTCGAAGAAAGCTTGCCAGAACAAGCTATAATTCTATTTTTATTCGCGCCATTAATTGCAGCAATGGCTGGTAATGTTGGCGTACAATCTAGTGCAATTATAGTACAAGGTTTAGCTAATGACGATGTTAAAGGAAGTATTAATAATCGTCTAATTAAAGAAATGCTATTGGCAACTTTAAATGGTGTTATACTATCATTATTCCTCTTTCTTTTTGTATTTGCATGGGAGCAAGATTTTAAATTAGCACTAGCCATTTCAGTATCACTTGTAGCAGTAATTATTATTGCTGGTCTAATAGGAACTTTTATTCCATTATTTCTAGATACAAGAGGAATTGATCCTGCTATTGCCACAGGTCCTTTTATCACAACGAGCAATGACATCTTTGGAATAGTTATCTATTTAATGATCTCTAAATTGATTCTAGGCATTTAATTTCTATACATTCTTTCTTGCTTTGTCATACTGAACTTGTTTGAGTATCTCATAATAGTTAACTTTACTTCATGAAGACAATAAACATCAAAGAAAAATTTTCTAAGTTTAGTAAAAACTGGCATCCGCATCAAATTGCTGTGGTTGATGATATGCAAGTCATTCTCGCTAAATTAAAAGGTGAATTTGTTTGGCATAGCCATGAAAATGAAGACGAATTATTTCAGGTTGTAAAAGGAACACTTTATATGCAATTTAGGGACAGAACTGAAGTGATTAATCCTGGAGAATTTATTGTTGTACCAAAAGGAGTAGCGCACAATCCTACCACCAAAAACGATGAAGAAGTACACGTGCTTTTGTTTGAAAAATTAAATACCGCACATACTGGTAATGTACAACACAAACGCACACAAACCAAATATCCAAAAATTTGAAAATTATCCACCTAGATAGTAATCACCAATTACTCATAAAGCAACTTAACGAGTTAGGCTATACAAGTCATGAAGATTACACCTCTTCAAAATCAGAAATAGAAACCAGAATTCATGAGTACGATGGTATGATTATTCGCAGTCGCTTTACAATTGATAAGCAATTCTTAAATGCGGCAAAAAATCTAAAATTTATAGGACGCGTTGGTGCTGGCTTAGAAAATATTGATTGTGATTATGCCAAACAAAAAGGTATATATCTCATTTCTGCACCCGAAGGTAATAGAAATGCTGTTGGAGAACATGCTTTAGGAATGCTACTGTCTTTATTTAATAAACTGAATAAAGCTGATAACGAAGTCCGACAAGGCAAATGGTTGAGAGAAGCTAATCGTGGGTTAGAGCTCGACGGTAAAACGGTAGGTCTTATTGGTTATGGCAATATGGGAAAAGCCTTTGCAAATAAACTACGAGGTTTTAATATTGATGTTATATGTTACGATATTAAACCCAAAGTTGGAGATAAAAATGCTAAGCAAGTTTCTTTAGAAGAACTTCAAGAAAAAACTGATGTTTTAAGTTTGCACACACCTCAAACAGCTTTAACCTTAAATATGGTGAATTTAGATTTCATCACTAATTTTAAAAACCCTTTTTGGCTGATTAATACAGCTCGTGGAAGAAGTGTAGTGACTCAAGATTTAGTGGAAGCATTAAAATCTGGTAAGATTCTCGGTGCAGGTCTCGATGTTTTGGAGTATGAAAAGGCTTCTTTTGAGAATTTATTTAAACCATCTGTCACATCGCGCGAAGTAGAGATGCCACCTGCCTTTCAGTATTTAATTAAAGCAGATAACGTTTTGCTATCTCCTCATGTTGCTGGTTGGACTATTGAAAGTAAGATTAAACTTGCCCAGACTATTGTAGATAAGATAAAAGCAAAATTTCGCTAATTTTAAGTTAGTAAATGTCACCTTAAGCACAGTCGAAAGGTTTTAAAAAGATTTCCGCTTTCACGGAAAATAAATATGAAGAAGACTATTCTCGTTTTTGGATTGCTAATTTTAGCGTTGTTGCTATTATTTCAATTTAGTAAATACACAATAATTAGTGGCGACTTGCGAATTGAATACATTTTAGCATTTGTTGCCCTTGCCTTTTTAGGTCTTGGACTATTGATAAATAAGAGAACTCAGAAACAAGCACCAGTCTCTAATCGCGAAATAGATTTAAAAAAAGTTGAAGAATTAGGTTTAAGCAAACGCGAGTATGAAGTCTTAAAAGAAGTCACTCTAGGATTATCTAATCAAGAGATAGCAGAAAAATTATTTGTCTCAGAAAGCACCATAAAAACACATGTATCAAACCTTTTCTTAAAACTTAATGCCAAACGACGAACACAAGCCATTCAAATTTCAAAAAGTCTAAATATCATTTGATTTTTTAATTTCACAACTAAAGTATTATCAATTTAGTACTTTAGTATGAGACTTGCAGATCACTTTCTTCCTACTTTTGGTCAACTAATAAATACATAATTTAAAAAATGAATAATACAGTAATTAAGTACGGACTCTATGCTCTAATAAGTGGGTTTGTATTCTTTGGATTGCCTTTCTTATTTGGAATGGGTGTAGATTTTGACTACGGCGAACTTATTGGATATACGTCCATGGTGCTCTCTTTATTATTTGTTTACTTCGGAATTAAGCATTACAGAGACAACGTAAATAACGGAAAAGTATCTTTGGCTAAAGCCATTGGAATTGGAATGCTAATCGCATTATTCTCTGCTATAGGAGTCGCTTTTTTTGATTATATATACACTGCTCAAATTAATCCAGACTTTGCAAGTGACTACTTAGAATATTCTATAAAAAAAATGGAAACAACTATGTCTCCTATGGAATTAAAAGTAAAAAGTGCTGAGCTCACACAACAAATGAAAGATTATGGAACACCTGGTTTTATGGCTTTTATGATGTTTTCATCTGTAATGATTCTAGGGTTTATTGTATCTTTAATATCAGGATTAATTTTACAAGGCAAAAACTAACTCAATTATGACATCAGCAGCTACAACAGCCGAGGAATACATTGCCCAACTCCCAGAAGAGCGTAAAGCACCAATCACTAAATTAAACAACCTTATTAAAAAGCACATGCCTAAAGGCTTAGAAGCTGGTATGGGCTATGGCATGTTAGCGTATTATGTCCCAAAATCTATTTATCCGGATGGTTATCACTGTAAACCATTTCCTCCTTTACCTTTTATAAATTTAGCTTCTCAAAAGAACTTTATTGCATTATACCATGCTGGTATGTATGCAAAAAAAGAATTGTACGACTGGTTTGTTTCAGAATATCCTAAGTATTCTAAATACAAATTAGATATGGGGAAAAGCTGTGTTCGTTTTAAGAAAATCGAGGATATTCCGTATGATTTAATTAAATTGCTTTTGGACAAAATGTCTGTGAAAGAATGGATTGATATTTATGAAAAAGCGCTAAAAAAATAATGTATAATATTCAGGATAACTCTTTAGGAGGTTCTGAAATAAATTCAGGATAAAATGAAAAAACGAGTAACAGGTATTGGAGGCTTATTCTTTAAAACCAAAGACCCAAAAGCCTCAAAAAAATGGTATAAAAAACATCTAGGTTTTAATACTGATGATTACGGATGCACCTTTTGGTGGAAAGACAAAGAGGGAAAAGATTGCTCCACGCAATGGAGTCCGTTTGCAGAAGACACCAAATATTATGAACCCTCTAAAAAAGACTTTATGTTTAATTATAGAGTTGAAAATTTGAAGGACTTATTAGTGACTTTAAAGGAAGAAGGTGTTACAATAGTAGGAGAAATGGAAGAATACGATTACGGTAAATTTGGTTGGATACTCGATAACGAGAGCAACAAAATAGAACTTTGGGAGCCTATTGACCAAGCTTTTAAGTAAGACTATAACTATTTAATCGGTTTTTCTACATATAAATTAAACACTTTACTATAATAGAAGACAACGGTTTAGACGAAGAAGCAAGGGCTTAGCTTCTTTCAAAAGTTATTTGGAAAGAAATAAAAACATTAAGAGCATTTTTATTAACTTTAACATTCTAATCAAAACTATAAAACTATGTCAGAAGACAATAAAGATTTAGGGGATGACCTTAACGATATGTTAGGTGATGCTAAAGAAGGAGCAAAAAAAGCTGCAGACAAAGTAAGCGATAAAGCAAGTAAATTAGCCGATGACGCTAAAGAACTTGCCGGAGATGCTAAAGAAAAAGCAGCCGAGTTTGCTGAGGACGCCAAGGAAACTGCTACAGAATTTGTAGATAATGCTAAAGAAGCTTTTAACAGTTCTTCGGGAGATAATAAAAAAGTTTTGGCTGGTATCTTAGGAATTCTTCTTGGGTGGTTAGGTGTACATAAATTTATTTTAGGCTATAATAAAGAAGGTGGCATTTTACTAGGAATTACAATTGTTGGCATCATTTTGTCATGTGTAGGTGTTGGTGTCTTAGTGGTTTGGGCAACAAGTTTAATTGGGTTAATAGAAGGTATCATCTACTTAACAAAATCGGATGAAGAATTCTATAACACGTATCAAGTAGGCAAAAAACCTTGGTTCTAAACATTTAGTTTAGATATAATAATGGAATAGCCCAGAATTAACGTTCTGGGTTTTTTATTTTTATTAACTTCTAGCTCTTATTGCAAAACTATTTCTTTTTCTGTTTTAGGTATTTTAACAATATGGAAAGGCTGGGTTATTATTGCTGCTACCGATTCAACCTCCTCAACTGTTAAGGCAATGTTATCTTCATTTTCAATGATATTAGTAATCTCTAAGTACCAACCTACAGGTTTTATTTCCAAAAAAACAGCTACAATAGAATAGGTTTCAAAATCAATATCCGTTTCTGTAAAACCCGCTGTAACATTATTGGTAATATTCATCTGAGTCATCAAATATTGCCAATCTGAATCATTGTTTATCAGCAAATTGTATTGTTCTATACCTTCATCCCCATTTCCTAATAATGAACCTCTTCCTACTCCTGAAAAATTTATTTCTGTTGGTTGAAATTCAGGGTCGTTATCATCGTCATTATTACAGCTCACAACAAAAATTAGGCTTAACATTAAAATTATTGTTCTCATGATTTATAAATTTAAAAGTATAATGCACTTTTATCTAATGTTAGATAAATTTTTTCTCCTTTATAATAATAGTAATAGCCCAGAATTAGCGTTCTGGATTTTTTGTTTTAGCCTTTTAGCCCATAATCTAAAGGCAACGAATCACCAACGCGTTGACTACCCATTTCACCACCAAAAAGCACATCTGGTATTGGAGTATAATTACCGTATTTATCTACTTTAAATTCAGTGACTGAGGTTTGTATAACTGATTCTGTATCATTTTTGTAATAGATATCTAGCTTCTCTTTTAATGCCACAATTCTGTAGCCATATTTGTTGATATTATCTATAGTAAAGAAATCGTAGGGATCAACTTTAAATCCATCCTTACCAAATATATAACCTTGTTCTTCTAACTGTTTATTATATAAGGCTCTCATAAAGTGTTGTATAGAGCCATCATATACGTCTTTTCTGTTTTTAAGTATCCGTTTTTTGCCTGAGGCATTTAGGTCTTTATAAAAGGACGTACCTGTGTAAGTAACAGACCTAGCATTAAAGCTGCCAATAACAATTTCAAAATCAATAATATCAAAACTTATTTCGTACTGTAAGCTTTTATTTTTTACGATTATCGATTTATTAGACCAAGCTATCAAGGTTCTATTTCTTTTATTATACCTAAACTTTAAATCCTTTTCATTTAAAATTTTACATGATTTACCATATTTAGATTTACCCAAGAATTCTTTTCTAAACCATTTTAGTTTTAGAGCTCTAGGCATACCATCATCTGCATCAATAACAACCTCATCGAGCTCATTAATAGCTTCTTTTAAAAGTATGGTGATATTCTGTTGACTTCTATATTCTACAATGAATACTTTTTCAAATCCCAAATACGAAATAACGAGTGTAGATTGAACGGCGTCTGTATAATCAATTGAAAAAATTCCGTTTTCATCGGTTGTTGTACCAATCGTTGTATTGTCAAAATAAACAGAAACCGTTTCTAAAGGTAGTTGAGTTTGAGCGTCTATTACTTTTCCTGAAAGAGTTTGAGCATTAGAGATAATGGTAATTAAAAATAACACGACGAATATGTCTATTTTATTTATCATGGTTATCCATAAATTTCCGCTCCAACTCGGCCTGAAACTCTTCCATTACAGGTCGTACTGTACTTTCTGGAAGATCGGCAATTTTAATATACATTAAACCATCTACCGCATTGTTAAATAATGGATCTACATTAAACCCAATAAGCTTACAGTTTTGCTTAATGTATTTTTTTAATAAAACAGGAAGACGTAATGCTCCTGGCTCTACCTCATCAATGATTTTGTCAAATTTATTTAAATCGGCTTCTGTAGCGTCAAAAACAAAGTCTTTGTCTGCGTCTTTCAGCTTTACTTTAAACTCTTTCTTAGGGTGCACATATTGCGCTACGTAAGGATCGTAATAATGTGATTTCATAAACTCAATCATCAAACTCTTAGAGAAATTTGAAAACTGATTACTTATACTCACTCCTCCAATTAAAAACTTGTGCTCAGGGTATCGTAAAGTGGTGTGTACTATCCCTTTCCACAATAAGAATAATGGCATTGGTTTTTGTTGGTATTCTTTAATAATAAAAGCACGCCCTAACTCTAGAGATTGACTCATCATTTTATGCAACTCTGGCTCAAACCTAAATAAGTCTTGTAAATAAAAACCATCTATACCATAACGTTCAAAAATTTTAGAACCCAACCCCATTCTATATGCACCAGCCAATACTTTTTTATCATCATCCCATAAAAACATGTGATGATAATACGTATCAAAAGTATCTAAATCTATAGCTTCATTTGTACCTTCACCAACTGCTCTAAAAGTAATCTCCCTTAAACGGCCAATTTCTCTTAAAATATTAGGTATGTCTGGCGCAGCAGCCAAATACACTTCATAGTTTTTACTTTTTAGCAATCTACAATCTTTAACTTTTAGTGTCTTTACCTCTTTAATCATAACTTCTGAATCTACAGGTGTTACAATACGTTTTGGCGGTTTTGGCACTTTTAGTTGAGATTGAATATTATCTAAAATCTTTGGTTTTTCCTCAAAAGCATGTGACAGAATATATGTTTTTCGTCTTAAAAACTCAGAAAAACCAGGTAAGCTTTGATGTTCTTTTTGAGCTTTTACTGAAATAGGTTTGCCAACTCTTACTTTAATAACACGTCTTTTTTGGGTTAATAATTCTGAAGGTAACTTGGCTGTTCTCAGTGTATCGCTGATTTTTGAAAGCCTATAAAAAAGTCTGCTGTTTTTTGCGTGGAAATAAATAGGAACAACTGGCACTTCTGCTTTTTGAATAAGCTTCATAGCAGCCTCTTCCCATTGTTTATCCACAACTAATTTCCCATCTTTATAAGTTGATACTTCACCAGCAGGGAAAACACCTAGTGGATGCCCTTCTCTTAAATGTAAAATCGCATTTTTAAACCCAGCAATACTACTTTTTACATCCTTTCGGTCTTCAAAAGGATTAACTGGCATTATATAAGGTTTTAAAGGCTCTATACGATGCAATAGAAAATTAGCAATGATTTTAAAATCACTCCGCTGTTCTATCATCAGTTTTAAGAGTAAAATTCCATCAATACCACCTAAAGGGTGATTAGAAATCGTAATATAAGGCCCTTCTTTAGGTAGGCGTTTCATATCTGCTTCAGGAATTTCAAACTTAATCTGAAACTCATCCAAAATACCATCTAAAAATTCGAGATTATTAAGATGCTTATTGCGATTATATATTTTGTTAAGAGTAGAAATCTTCAAGACTTTCATTAATATCCAACCAAAGAATGTTCCTAGGAATCCGTACTTGTCAGCATGGATTGCCTTAGCGACTTCTTTAGCTGTTACTAGCCCTGTATTAGATGATTTCCCCATAGAACAAATGTAATAACTATTTATTTAGTAACAATCTGAACAGTTCCTTGTGTTAACTGCTTCAACAATACAATTTTATCCTTTTCGAGCTCTTTTATTGCAACGTCATTATAGTGTCTTATAGTATATAGACTCACATTATCGTTACATATTACATTGAATTTTGCCTTTAGATGTTGCAGCAATTTTTCAAGATTATTATATAAATTATCGATGCAAACTGAAAAACTAATGGCTGAATTCTGAATAACATCTACCTTCATTTTATATAAATGTAGTAAACTAAAAATCTCACTAATATTTTCTTCCATGATATATGAAAAATCTAAAGATGATAATGAGATTAAAATCTGGTTTTTCTTTACAATAAAACATGGGATTTCTGGTTCTAAAGCTTTGCCTTTACTAACACAAGTTCCTTTTTCTTTTGGATTTAAAAACGACTTTACGTATAAAGGAATTTCCTTTTGCTGCAAAGGTTGTAATGTTTTTGGGTGTATTACAGATGCACCATAAAATGCCAACTCTATAGCTTCTCTATAAGAAATCTGATGCAATAGCTGTGCGTTTTCAAAATAACGTGGATCCGCATTAAGCACACCAGGTACATCTTTCCAGATGGTAACACTATTGGCATTTAAACAGTAAGCGAATATTGCCGCTGTATAATCACTACCTTCTCTTCCTAAAGTCGTAGTAAAATTATTAGCATCGCTACCCAAAAAGCCTTGTGTGATATTAAGAATTGAAGTATTGAAATTCGACGAAATACTTTCTTGAGTCTGCTCCCAATTCACATTAGAGCGCCTGTAATAACTATCGGTTTTTATAAACTCTCTTACATCAATCCAGTTGTTTTTTAAGCCTATTTCATTTAGGTAATGGCTAATAATCGTAGTCGAGATTAACTCGGCAAAACCTATAGTCTGGTCATATACATAATTATAATCTGGTGACTTATTACTTTTAAAGAACATAGTTAACTCATCAAAAAGGGCCTTTAGAGCACCATATACATTGTGGCGTTCATTATCAAATAAGTCTAAAAGAATTTCATTATGGTATTTAATCACTTCGTAAATTGAGCTTTGCAACTCAGCTTTATTCTCAAAGTAATTTTTAATCACTAATTCCATAGCATTAGTCGTTTTTCCCATTGCAGAAACTACTACTAATGTATTATTGTGCCCAGTCGTTTTTAAGACAGTTACTAAATTTTTTACACCTTCTGCATCTTTTACGGACGCACCACCAAATTTGTAAACTCGCATTATATATTCTTTAAATAATTTTCAATTCCGTTTTCGTTTAGTTGTACTACATCCCAATCTCGCATTACATTTGCACCTTTACTTTTGTAGAACTTTATTGCTGTTTCATTCCAATCTAATACTTCCCAACTTATTCGTTTTACTCCAATTTCTTTTCCATAATTAACCACAGCATCTAATAATTTTGTTCCTAACCCTTTACCTCTACATTTTTCGCTTATAATAAGATCTTCTAAATGCAAAACTTCGCCTTTCCAAGTAGAATATCTTGTGTAAATTAATGCTATACCTTCAACAGAATTATTAACTTCTAAAACAAAACAAACAAACTTTGGGTTTTCACTAAAACCGTCTTTTTCTAAATCAGTTAGTGTAACTTCTACGGCATTTGTTTCCTTCTCAAAAGTTGCCAACTCTTGAATGAGTTCTAAGACTCTTTGCATATCTTGCTTAGCAGCTAATCTTGGTTGGCCCATATCTTGTTTAAAAAAGAAATCAAATATAATCTAAACTCACTTTACACAACAATTTATTTAGATCACGAAAACGTTATAGTTTGTTAAAAAATGCGATATTTGTGCCAACTAATCAATATAATACCTCATGTCTCAACGCAATCAAACCTTAGGTGAGTTTATCATTGAAAACCAATCTTCTTTTAAATATACTTCAGGTGAACTTTCTCGACTAATCAATTCAATTCGTTTAGCGGCTAAGGTGGTGAATCATGAAGTGAACAAAGCTGGTTTAGTAGATATTATTGGTGCTGCAGGCGATACTAACATTCAGGGTGAAGACCAGCAAAAATTGGATGTTTATGCTAACGACAAGTTTATTCAAACAATGACCAAACGAAATATTGTTTGTGGTATTGCTAGTGAAGAGGAAGATGATTTTATCACAATAAACAGCCAAGATGAAAATCACCAGAATAAATATGTGGTTTTAATTGATCCTTTAGACGGGTCTTCTAACATCGATGTAAACGTTTCTGTTGGTACTATTTTTTCTATATACAGACGTGTAACTCCTGTAGGAACACCCGTAACTCTTGAAGATTTTTTACAAAAAGGTAATCAACAAGTTGCTGCTGGTTATGTAGTTTATGGTACATCAACAATGTTGGTATATACAACAGGAGATGGTGTTAATGGGTTTACATTAAACCCAGCAATTGGGTCGTTTTATTTATCACATCCTAATATGCAGTTTCCAGAAGATGGGAATATCTATTCTGTAAATGAAGGTAACTACATTCATTTCCCAACAGGTATCAAAAAGTATATAAAATACTGTCAGCAAGAGGAAGGAAATAGACCATATACTAGCAGATATATTGGATCTTTAGTTTCAGATTTTCATAGAAATATGATAAAAGGAGGTATTTATATGTATCCTAAAAGTTCTAAGAATTCTAATGGTAAGCTCCGCTTGTTGTACGAATGTAATCCTATGGCTTTTATTGCAGAACAAGCCAATGGAAGAGCAAGCAACGGTTTTATTCGTATTATGGATGTAGAACCCACCGAACTTCATCAGCGTGTGCCCTTTATTTGTGGTAGTAAAAACATGGTAAAAAAAGCTGAGGAGTTTATGCAAAACGCATAATAACTCTTGATGTGTTAATTTGAATTTGCCTGTGCTGAATTTGATTCAGTAGTTTAGATTCTGAAATAAATTTAGACTAACACTATTTAAAAAGCATAAAAAAAGCGAACATTTCTGTTTGCTTTTTTTATGCTTAAGAAGAGTCTCTTACTGGTTCATCTTTTTCAT
Source organism: uncultured Winogradskyella sp. (assembly GCF_963975125.1). Taxonomy (GTDB): domain Bacteria; phylum Bacteroidota; class Bacteroidia; order Flavobacteriales; family Flavobacteriaceae; genus Winogradskyella. Next base: position 47,181 of record NZ_CAXBGB010000001.1, read on the forward strand.
TTTCTCAGTAAACTCATCTAAGTCCACTTCATAATGTACTAGCGTTAATGCTTTATCTACAATGTATTTTACATTGTCTTGATTAAAACCTAATCCAATACATAGCCTTTCTAATAAACCAACCTGATTAGGACCTTCGATATGGTCTGCCCAAACCATGCGTGCTAAATCATATAGACGCTCTAAACGCAAATCGTACGAGTGTGGTGCATTTATTGGATGGCATTTATAATCTTTAACAATAGCTTTGTATTCGCGTTCTGTAATATCTAATCGGGTAGCTAGACGATCTAAAAACGCTTTTTCTGCTTCATTAATAATTCCGTCGCTCATAGCAACTCTCACAATAGCCGCAAAATGTTCTTCATTTCGCTTTTTAAATCCGCTTTCGAATAAATCTGAAAATGACATATATTATATTTTAATGTATGGACAAATATAAATCTAATAATAGATTATTTCAATTAATAACACTTCAAAAATTTTATATTTGCACCTTCAAATAAAGGAACTTGAGTAAAGCCTTCATTGCACAAACTTATTTACAGACTTTGCAACTGCAAAATCTGCAAAAGACTATTACCCAAGCCGAAACAAAAGTCCATTTAAAAGGCTTAGTAGGCTCATCTTTTTCAATAGTAATTTCTGAAGTTTTTAAAACAACTGATAAACCCTTTTTATTAGTTTTTAATAATAAAGAGGAAGCAGCCTATTATCTTAATGATTTAGAACAACTCATTAATGACAAGGATGTATTGTTCTACCCTGGAAGTTATCGCAGGCCATACCAAATTGAAGAAACCAATAATGCTAATGTTTTATTAAGAGCAGAAGTTTTAAACCGAATTAATTCGCGTAAAAAACCTTGTATAATTGTTACCTATCCTGATGCACTTTTTGAAAAAGTAGTTACTAAAAAAGAGCTAGAGAAGAATACGCTTAAAATTTCTGTTGGTAATGACTTAAGTATCGATTTTGTAAATGAAGTTTTGTTTGAATACAAATTTAAACGTGTCGATTTTGTTACAGAACCTGGTGACTTCTCTGTAAGAGGTGGTATTGTTGATGTGTTTTCATTTTCACATGATGAACCTTATCGTATTGAGTTTTTTGGTGACGAAGTGGATAGCATTAGAACCTTCGATGTAGAAACCCAACTCTCAACTGAGCGTATTAAAAAGGTAAGCATTATACCAAATGTTGCTAATAAGCTTATTGCAGAAGAGCGTGAAAGCTTTTTAAAATATATTTCAAATAAAACAGTGATTTTTGCTAAGAATGCTCCACTTTTATTTGCAAGAATTGATGAGTTTTACGGAAAAGCTGTGGATGCGTTTAATGCCTTATCTACTGAAATTAAACGTGCCTCACCAGACGAATTATTCTGTAATTCAGAATTGTTGAAACGTCAATTTTTAGAATATAATTTAGTAGAATTTGGTACTTCGGCTGTTCTAAGCAACCAAACTATTCAACACAATACAAAACCTCAGCCAGCCTTCAATAAACAATTCAATTTGCTAATTGAAGATTTAAATGAAAATCACAAGAATGGCATAACCAATTACATTGCATGCGTAAGTGAACAGCAAGCAAAGCGCTTTCATGATATTTTTGATGATGCTGAACAGGAGGAAATTCATTATAAAACAGTAGTCCTTTCGCTGTTTCAAGGTTTTATTGATACCGAACACCACATTGCGGTTTATACAGATCATCAGATTTTTGACCGTTATCACAAATTCCATCTTAAAAATGGTTATGCCAAAAAGCAAGCCATTACATTAAAAGAACTAACCAATCTCGAAATTGGTGATTACGTTACGCATATAGATCATGGTATTGGTAAGTTTGGCGGACTTCAAAAAATAGATGTAGAAGGCAAAAAACAAGAAGCCATAAAATTAGTCTATGGTGAGCGTGATGTGTTGTATTTGAGTATTCACTCATTACATAAAATTACCAAGTTTAATGGTAAGGACGGAAAGCCGCCCAAGATTTATAAATTAGGTAGCAAAGCCTGGAAAACTTTAAAGCAAAAAACAAAATCGCGTGTTAAGGAAATTGCCTTTAACCTTATAAAACTCTATGCCAAACGAAAGCTTAGAAAAGGCTTTCAATATGCACCAGATAGTCACATGCAACATGAGTTGGAAGCCTCGTTTGTATATGAAGATACACCAGATCAAATCTCATCAACAGCAGATATTAAAGCAGATATGGAAAGTGAACGTCCCATGGATCGCTTAGTCTGTGGCGATGTTGGTTTTGGCAAAACCGAAGTTGCCATAAGAGCAGCTTTTAAAGCCGTTGACAATGGCAAGCAAGTTGCAGTTTTGGTACCAACAACTATTTTGGCCTATCAGCATTCAAGAACATTTAAAGAGCGGCTAAAAGATTTCCCAGTTACAGTAGATTATGTTAACCGATTTAGGACAGCAAAAGAAAAACGTAAAACTCTAGAAGGACTTGAAAGAGGGAGTGTAGATATTATCATTGGCACACACCAACTCGCTAATAAAAATGTGAAATTTAAAGATTTAGGTTTGCTTATTGTTGATGAAGAACAAAAATTTGGAGTAGCCGTAAAAGAACGACTCAAAACTATAAAAGAAAATGTCGATGTTCTTACATTAACTGCCACTCCAATACCTAGAACACTTCAGTTTAGTTTAATGGCTGCGAGAGATTTATCGGTAATTACTACAGCACCACCAAATCGTTATCCTATAGAAAGTCATGTCATTCGATTTAGCGAAGAAACCATCAGAGATGCAGTGAGTTATGAAATTCAACGTGGCGGACAAATCTTCTTTATCCATAATCGTATTGAAAATATTAAAGAAGTTGCTGGTATGATTCAGCGATTGGTACCAGATGCCAAAATAGGTATTGGTCATGGCCAACTCGATGGTAAAAAACTAGAACACCTTATGCTTGCCTTTATGAATGGCGAGTTTGATGTTTTAGTAAGTACAACGATTGTAGAAAGTGGTTTAGATGTCCCAAATGCAAATACAATATTTATTAATAATGCGAATAATTTTGGCTTAAGTGATCTTCACCAAATGCGTGGACGTGTTGGTCGTAGTAATAAAAAAGCCTTTTGCTATTTTATTACTCCAGAATATTCTGCAATGACCAATGATGCACGTAAACGTATTACTGCATTAGAGCAGTTTACTGAATTAGGTAGTGGCTTTAGCATTGCCATGAAAGATTTAGAAATCCGTGGCGCAGGCGATTTATTAGGTGGTGAGCAAAGCGGATTTATTAATGATATTGGATTTGATACTTACCAGAAAATATTAAATGAAGCGATTGAAGAACTTAAAGAATCGGAATTCTCGGATTTATATAAGGACGATGGCAAGCCAAAACAATATGTCAAAGATATTACTATAGATACTGATTTTGAATTGTTGTTCCCAGATGATTATATTAACAATATTACAGAACGGTTAAATCTCTACACCAAACTCAACGATATAAAAACTGAAGAAGAATTAAATATATTTGAAAGCGAAATAATTGACCGTTTTGGCGACTTACCTACTCAGGTTTCAGATTTATTAGATAGTGTGCGTTTAAAATGGATTGCCACCAAAATGGGTATTGAGAAACTCATAATGAAACAAGGTAAGTTGATTGGTTATTTTATACAAGATCAACAAAGTGCATTCTACCAAAGTGATGACTTTTCTAAAGTCTTACAATTTGTACAAATTAATGCTAGCAAGTGCAAAATGAAGGAGAAGAAAACTAGAAATGGTTTACGATTATTAATTACTTTCGAAGGTATTAGATCCACAAAACAAGCACTTAATTCGCTTTCTCAAATATGAGAGAACAAAGTCACATAAAACATGTGATTTGGCTTACAATAGCTACCATTTTTATTAGTACTTCGGGTGCATTAGGAAAGTTTATAGATTTACCAACACCAGTGGTCATTTGGTGGCGCTCGGCTCTAGCAGCCTTGTTTTTACTTATTTTTTGTCTTTATAGAGGCATTAATCTAAAAGTACATACTGTAAAAGACCGTTGGACCTTTTTTCTTGGAGCCGTGTTTTTAGGAGCCCATTGGATTACTTATTTCTATGCCTTAAAATTATCTAATGTAGCTATTGGTATGCTCTCATTATTTACTTTTCCAGTTATTATAGCGCTCTTAGAACCTTTATTTTCAAAAATAAAATTTGATCCAATACATATCGCATTAGGATTTATGGTGCTTACCGGAATTTATATTTTAGCTCCAGAATTTGATTTAGAAAGCGATCAACTACAAGGGATTCTTTTTGGATTACTTTCCGCCTTATGTTTTGCATTACGCATACTAATTATTAAACGCCTGATTACAGCATATAATGGCACCATGCTTATGTTTTATCAAGTTTCGATAATTGCTGTTATTTTAGCACCAGTACTATACGTAATGGATACATCTAATATAAAAACTCAATTTCCATATGTAATTTTATTAGCGTTGCTAACTACTGCTATTGGACATACCTTGTTCGTAAAAAGCCTAAAATATTTTAAGGCGAGTACAGCGAGTATTATTGGAAGTGGACAACCCGTCTTCGGAATTATAATTGCTTACTTTTTCTTGAATGAAATACCAACTATCCATACATTTGTTGGAGGCACTTTGATATTAGCAACAGTTGTTATTGAGAGTATTCGATCCAATAAAATTAAATAGGATAATAATGGCGTAATTATTGAGGTTATTGTGCGTATAAAAACATATAAAAAATGAAAAAACTAATCTTCATTCTATTCATAATACCAGCTATTACAATATCTCAATCTGTAAAAGGCACATTTTCACCAGCTGAAAATTTTTCGCATGCCTTTCTATATCAGGCCACACCAGAAGGTGCTAACTATGTTAGTAGAGGCAGATTAGATACTACAGGAAATTTTGAAATTCCATTAGACTCAACAGTCACTCCAGGAATCTATAAGATTGTTTATGCTATTCCACCTGAAGAGAACAACTTCGATTTTATTTATGATGGGAAAGAATCCGTTGCCTTTAATTTTAATTACGAAGAAGGTGTCGTTTTTACTAAATCTGAAGAAAACAAACTTTGGGCTTCCTATTTAAAAAGTATAGATATGGTAAACCAGACCATAAGCAATTACTACTCAAAAGAGACTATAGATAAAGATGGTTTTAATTCAATTTTTAAAGTTTTAAAAGATACGCAGTTGGCTTACGAAGAATCGGCAAACAGTAAGTTGGTTTCTGCCTTTATAACTGCTAATAAACCGTATATTCCAACTGAATATGAAGACATAAACACTTACTCTAAAAACCTAAAAAACCAATACCTAAGTCAAATTGACTTTAGTAATTACTTATTACAGAGTTCTTCGTTTTTGGTAGATCGTGTCACGTCTTATGTGTTTAATATCGTTCAAAACCCAACCGACGACACCTATAAAACTCATGTTAATGATGTTGCTACCTCCATTAGCAAAGACGATTTAAATATTAAAACAAGTCTTATGGAAATTCTATGGCAGCATTTTGTTGTTGCAGAAAATCATAATCTTGCAAACTACATAACAGATACATACTTATTAGACTTAGCCAATAAGACTAATAATAAAGTATTGGCAGAAACCATTACATCCTACAAAAACACCTCAGTTGGGACAAAAGCTCCAAATTTTGAAATTCCATTAACAGGAAACAAAACCAGTTTACATCAACTAAAAGGCGCAGAACAATATTTGGTAATATTTTGGAGTAGTGGCTGTAGCCATTGTTTAAATGAGCTCCCAAAAGTTAAAAAACTCGTTGCAAACAAACCAAATCTTAAAGTGGTTGCTTACGGTTTAGAAGATGATAACATTAAATGGTCTGAAGAAATAAAAAACTACCCAAATTTTACACATGTAATTGGTTTAGAAAAATGGGATAACCCAATGGTAAAAACTTATGGAATTGCCGCCACACCAATGTATTTTCTACTGAGTTCATCAAAAATTATTATGGCTAAGCCTTATGATTATAAAGATTTGGAAGTCGTTTTGAAAGACTTATAGTTTCTTATAAGTATAGTATTGAAGAAATAAAGGAAAACTATAACGGATTTTCCGATTCCAAAATCGAAAACATAGCTAAAATGAATCGAAAGGTTCAAGAAAAGAAGTTCTTCAGATTCTTAAGGACGAAATAATTATACAAAATCTTAATCAAATCCTTATTAATTGGGTAGATACAGAAACCAAAACCTTTGAAGGAGTTGAGGGCAAAAATCTTCTCAATAAAATACAAAATCAAAATTATCCCAAAATGCTCAACAAAAAAGATACTCTTTGGGTTTGAGACCAATACAATAAAACTATCTTAATAGTTTCGAACACAACTAAAAATGAATTAATTCTATGCAGAAGTTGTGGGCAAAAAGGGAAATTAATATTATTTTAATTACCTTTTTTGTAGGCTTGTAGTCAAGGCCATGGATTTTTACTAACACAATTTACTATCATTAAAGACATCCTTAACTTTTTGTTTGTTAATAGAATTAGCGACAGAATTATTAAAACTTTCGTTGATAAAAATACTGGTCATTTCAGAAGATATGGAATAGAGGGTGAGGTCATAAACAAACTGATAAAACGAAAAAACAACGTAGAAATAAATTCTTCTTTTTAAAAAGAAAAACGCTCAGTAAAATAAGAATTTCATCTGAGCGTTTTGAAACTAAATAACCAACCAAAATTTAGCTTCTTTTATTTGTTCTTTTGTTTTCTAACTTTTTTGTTTTTTGTTTACGTTTTTTAGGTTTATCCATTTGCTTAGTAACTTTCCCTTGCGAATCAGAATTTCTGTAATATTGTATATAACCACGTCCTGTAAATTGATACACAGTACCAGAATCTGCATGTAACAATTCTATAGTTTCGTCATCTATAACGCTTAGTTCGAAGAATTCATTGTCAAAGAAATCATAATCTAATGTTAATGTTTTTAGATACATATTTCCTGTTATATCACCTACACCATAAACTCCAGTATAATCCCAATATAAATTATCTGGATTGCTTATATTTTCATCTTGCGAGCTTCTAAATGTAGCATCATTTCCACCAGATAAAAACTGTAGATAGTTTTCGTTATCAAATTCATTTAAGGCTCCAAAATCACTAGTATATACTTTCTCCCATGCTTCGTATTCTTGTAAGAAATAATGAATATTATCATAGAACACAAAATCATAATCAAATGTTGAACGCTGGTAACCATTTAAAAAATAAGAGGTGTCATTATAAGGGTTGTATAATTCAATGGTATTATTATCTACCTGATACACATCAAAGCTATCAAAGCCATCAATGACATGATCTACATCTAATATCATATCATAAGCATCGTAATTACCTATTTGTACACCATAACCTCCACCTTGACTACCAAAGCCAACCAAGTTGTTATTCGCATACATACGACCATTATCAAACGTTAAAGTGAACGCAATTTGTAAGAATGGTGTTTCACCATAACCTTGAGTTGCATTAATATCTACATACCACAAATCGTAAGAACTCAATAATTGATTTAAAGAAATTCCTTGATTATCATTTATATTTATTTCCTCTGTATAACATGAGGTGAATAACGTTGCACTAAGTGCAAATCCTAAGAATAATTTTAATGTTTTCATTTGTTCTATATTTATTTAAGACTATTGTCGAATGTAATTCGCAAAACAGCTAAAAATCATATCATTAAAAAAATGATTTTAATTGTTTATACTCATCTCATAATCTAACGGTTTTAGGGTTGTTACTTTTACAGTTTCAAAACGTATGCCAAAAATTTTTTATAGTTTTACTTAGAGACACGCTAAATGCTGTCCAAGCGCCTGAGTACTTAGTTTAAAGTGGCTTGAACCACACTTAGTGTGACAATAAGGAATTAAAAAAATCTATAAATTTTACGTATTTTTGATATAAATAATTCACACTAATTCTATGAGTGATACTACAAAATATGCTGTCTTTGGTGCCGGAAGCTGGGCAACTGCTATTGTTAAAATGCTTTGCGAGAACTTAGATGAAGTTGGTTGGTATATGCGTAGCGTTTATGCCAAGGAACACATCCTTAAAGAACAGCATAATCCTAGTTATTTAAGTTCGGTAGAATTTCACACAGAACAACTAAAACTCAGTAATGATATTAACGAAATAGCGGATTGGGCAGATGTACTCATTTTTGTAATTCCGTCAGCATTTATGCATTCTGAATTAGAAAAATTGACCACAGATATAAGTCAAAAAACTATAGTATCTGCTGTCAAGGGTATTTTACCAGAAACCGGAAAATTGGTCGGTGAGCACTTTCATGATGAATATAATATTCCATTTGAAAATATTGCTGTAATTGCTGGTCCTTGCCATGCTGAAGAGGTCGCCTTAGAGCGATTATCTTATCTCACGATTTCTTGTGCTGATGCTGAAAAAGCCCTAGCTATTGCAGATAATCTATCTAGTAATTATATTAAAACGAAAATCAGTGATGATATAATTGGTGTAGAGTATGCTGTAATGCTGAAAAACATATATGCTATTGCTGCTGGTATTGCACATGGTTTGGGTTACGGAGATAATTTTCAAAGTGTATTGATGAGTAATGCAATTAGAGAGATGAAACGCTTCATAAAAAAGATGCATAAGATGAAACGTAACATTAATAATTCTGCATATTTAGGTGATTTATTAGTAACAGGTTATTCTGTCTTTTCTCGAAATAGAATGTTTGGAAACATGATAGGTAAAGGTTACACAGTAAAATCTGCACAAATGGAAATGAATATGGTAGCTGAAGGTTATTATGCGACCAATAGTGCTTACCTATTGAATGAGAAAAACGTTAAGAAAACGCAATTACCTATTATCAATGCGGTTTATTCGATTCTTTATGAGAATAAGAATCCTAAGAAAGTGTTTCAGAAATTGACAGATAAGTTGGATTAAACTTTGGTTTGTCATTCCGCACTTGATGCGGAATCCAATCTATTGAGATCCTGAAACGAGTTCAGAATGACAACACTAGTGGTTGTAGCAATTAATTATGAGATTCCTGCCTTCGCAGGAATTCTACTTCACCAAAACACCTTTTAATTGCATCAAAGAAATAGTCTGTAAAGCCTTTTCATTAATGGCATTCTTTCTAAATAGATAAGACTTATCAAACATTTGGTTACCTACAAAAAACGTGATTTTAAACTCGTTATTGAGCTCTAAAACCTTTTCTTGTAAGTACTCAATTTTAGCATAACTTCTTGATGGCAGCATTGTAATGGTATGACGCATAGGAGGCGTCATTTTTTTATCATTATAACCTTGTGAAACTATAAGAACGGTTTCTAAATCAGTATCACTATTATTAATGATATAGGCATTCCAATCTTGGGTTTTATATTCTGGATGTTCTTCTTGCACTACAGCAACGTAGACGTCTTTTACTTCTGGAATATTTATATCTTTTTTCATCACGACAAAACTAATACATAAAGTTAAAGCTTTTGATATTTATAATAAAATAGTCGAACTTAGTTAGGTTGACTTTTTTAAGCAATTTCATCCTATGAAAAATATAGTTGTGTTATTTCTTTTTGTCTCACAATTTGTGATTGCACAAAGCATATCTGGTAGCGTTATAGATTCAAAAACAAAAGAACCTCTCGAAAATGTCACTGTATATATTCAAAAAAATAAAAGCGGAACAGCTTCTGATAGTAATGGAAAATTTAAGTTTACTCCAAGTTCTAAAGTGAGTAAAAGCGATGTTATTCAATTCTCGCGAATAGGCTATTACACTAAAAAAATGACCATTGCCAAATTCAGAAGAAAAAAGAATACTATTAAACTTTTTAAAAAACTCGAAGAACTTGATGAGGTCGTTGTTAATGCATCCGAAACATTAAACGATGAAATAGGATATAAAAAACTGGCTTCTCTAAAGTCTGGAGTCTTTGCTTTTGACTCGGAATTAGTCGGTAACCAAATTTATGCCATTGCTGGTAATTCTTCATATAAAGAAGATGCATCTAAAAAAGCACTTATACAAGCAGGTCGTATGCAAATGCCTTCATTTGCATGGTTCCTTAGAGAAGCAGGTAGAGACTTTAGTCGAGAATCTTACAGTGATCTACTACAGATTTATGATATAGAAAATAATACATGGTTTGTATCTGAAACCAAATTTAGAAAGCGTACAAATCACAATGTTAATTCCTACGGAAATGAACTTTATGTCTTAGGAGGTAAACGTTTATCAAAAATTGGAAGATATGAATACTTAGATGAAAAAATTGAGGTTTTAAAAATGGGTTCAAATGAAGTTATTATAGACCATACAAACCCTCATCAAGCAGCAAACTTTGCATCCATGACTTATAACGATAATATCATTGTTATGGGAGGTTCTATTAAACAAAGAAAGAACGGGGGAAAAGTCTATTCTGATGAATCGCATATCTATAATATTACATCTGGAAAGTGGTACAAACTTCCAAAAATGAAAACGGCTAAAGAAACACAGGGTGTTATTATAGACAATAAGGTCTATCTTGTTGGTGGACATGATGGTTCTAAATTAAACACAATTGAGTCTTATGACTTAAAAACTGGAGTCTGGAAAAATGAAGGTAAATTGTTTACTAAAATGGAAAGCCCAGCATTAACTACTTATAAGCATATAATCTATATTTTTGATGAAGATAAATTGCTGATTTACAACACTATTAATAAAGTTTTAGAAGCGTACGATATACGTTTAAGTCTTAGAAGTCCTAAAATGCATTACCATCAAAATAAACTCTATTTACTGGGAGGTTATACTTTTAATGATTATTCATCTGTTGCTTCACCAGATGTATATGTTATAGATGTTGATGAATTCGATAAAGCGACACCTTCAAATTTAAAACGATTTGATTTATAACTAAGGTAAATAGTTTTATAGTGCGGATTTAAATTGCTCCAAGAAACGCACATCATTCTCGCTCAATAAACGAATATCACTAATTTGGTTTAGTAGCATTGCAATACGATCTATTCCCATACCAAAAGCAAAACCAGAGTATTCTTTAGAGTCAATACCGCAGTTTTCTAAGACATTAGGATCTACCATACCACAGCCCATAATTTCTAACCAACCTGTGCCTTTTGTGATTTTATAATCGGTTTCTGTTTCAAGTCCCCAATATACATCGACCTCAGCACTTGGTTCTGTGAATGGGAAGTAAGAAGGACGCAATCTAATCTTAGATTTCCCAAACATCTCTGTTGTGAAATATTGTAGTGTTTGTTTTAAATCTGAAAAACTAACTTCTTTATCAATATACAAACCTTCTACTTGATGAAAGAAACAATGTGATCGTGCAGAAATAGCTTCATTTCTATACACACGACCAGGAGAAATAGTTCTAATCGGTGGTTTATTATTTTCCATATAACGTACTTGTACCGAACTGGTATGTGTACGTAATAATATATCTGGATTCGTTTGAATAAAAAAGGTATCCTGCATATCTCGTGCTGGATGATATTCTGGTAAATTCAAAGCCGTGAAGTTATGCCAATCGTCTTCAATTTCCGGGCCTTCACTTACGTTAAATCCAATACGAGAAAAGATATCGATAATCTGATTTTTTACTATAGAAATAGGATGACGAGCACCTAAAGCAATCGGTTCTCCAGGACGCGACAAATCTCCATAAATGCCTTTACCTTCTTCCTTATTTTCAAAAGCTTCCTTTAAGGTATTTACTTTGTCCTCAGCTGTTTTCTTCAACTGATTAATAGTTTGCCCAAATTCCTTTTTCTGATCATTTGCGACATTTTTAAACTCAGCAAAGTATTGTTTCAAAAGCCCTTTAGATCCTAAATACTTTATTCTAAACGCTTCAACTTCATCCTTAGATTGGGCTGTAAAAGCTTCTGCTTCTACTATGAGTTCTTTTATCTTGTCTATCATGATATCCTTAATTCAATCTGCAAATTTATAAAATCTTAACTGATATACTCAGTTTCTATAAAATAGTTCACAATCGCTTCTTTCATTAAAACACTTTGTTCACCTGCCTTAAGGTGTGGTAATTGTGCCAGTACTTTATAATGTGGCCAACCATCATCATCAACATAGTCAAATTCGTAAAAGCCATAAGGCTCTAAAACCTTACATATAGCAATATGCATTAAATCGAGCTTATGATCCTTTTTATAATCGCGATGTATTTGCCCAAGTTCCTGAACACCAATAAGATAAATAATAGAATCCAAGTCTAATTTATCACCATCAGCAAATTGGTTAGAGAGTTTTTCTACCACCAAATTCCATCGTTCTTTTAATTCTTCGTCTTTTGCCATAATTTAACGCCCTAGTGTTACGTTTAATAATTGGCAAAGTTAATTTATATTTGCTTAAACCTCTAGTATTATGAGCATCATTGATATTGTTTTAGGAGCCCTTTTGTTATTTGGGTTAATAAGAGGAGCCATGAAAGGTCTTTTTGTTGAAGTCGCATCTTTAGTTGCCTTAGTTTTGGGTGTTTATGGCGCGATTCACTTTAGTGGGTTTGCTGCAGAATTTTTAGAATCTAAAGTGAACTGGGACGAAAAAACCATAAACATTGTAGCCTTTGCTATTACCTTTGTTATTATTGTTTTGGCTATAAGTTTAGCAGGAAAAGCTTTGACCAAATTAGCTGATTTTGCTGCTTTAGGTATATTAAACAAGCTTTTAGGTGGTGTTTTTGGAATCCTTAAAATAGGGTTAATTCTTAGTGTACTATTAATTGTATTTAATAAGCTGAACAACACACTTCCATTTATGGAGAAAGAAGGTTTAGAGGAGAGTATTCTCTATAAACCTGTAAAATCTTTAGCTCCAATGATTTTTCCTAATCTCATAAAAAGCGAAGCTGAAGAATCACCTGAAGAGGCATAAAATGGCCACTCTTACAAATGGCTTTTTAATATTAATCTAAGTGATAGATTTCCATAATATCTTTGAGAAATTTTTCAAAGTCAATTTTTAAATCAATTAGTTTTCCTGTATGCACATCAAACACCCAACCGTGTACTTTTAAGCCTCTATCTCTATAAGCTTTCTGTACCGCTGCTGTTTTAATTAAATTAACACACTGTTCCTTTACATTTAGCTCAACTAAACGATCGTATTTTTTTTCTTCATCTTCAATAGCATTCAACTCATCACGATGTATTCTATAGACGTCGCGAATATTTCGTAACCATCCATTTAATACGCCTAAATCTGCAGACTGCATTGCCGCTTTTACACCACCACAAGCATAATGGCCACAAACTACTACATGGTTTACTTTTAAATGTATTACTGCATATTCTACAACAGACATGGCGTTTAGGTCAACCCCTGAAACCATGTTTGCGATATTGCGATGGACAAAAACATCTCCTGGCCCAAGTCCCATTAAATCTTCAGCAGTTACTCTACTATCAGAACAGCCTATATATAACAATTCTGGTTTTTGTCCTTTTCCTAAATCTTCAAAATATTTAGGATCATCAGCTAATTTAGTTTTAATCCACTTTTGATTATTTTTAAATACGTTTTCTATATTCATAATTTTATATTTTTAATTTTCATCTTTTACACTGTTTTTAACCCACTGTAAACAAGCTTTAAAATCTTTAAAAATATGCTCATTAGGAATAAAATCTGGAATAATGTCAATACGCTCCATCATGTAACGTGGTTGTTTTAATAGACCTACAAATAAAACTTCAACACCATTTATTTTAAGTTCTTGGAGCATATCTTCCATTGCATAAAGGCCAGATTGATCCATATATTGCATACGTCCTAATCTTAAAATAACCGTTTTTGCAGTCTTTGGAATTTGTTCTGTTAAAGCTTGAAAGTCACTTGTTGAACCAAAGAACAAAGGACCTTTTAGATGCTTAATAAATACTTCTTCTTTTAAGGTTGTAGGAAAACCTGTTTCATCTGCCCAAGCTTCTTCTTTTAATGATTTTACATCAGAGCGTTCTGCAGTTAAATCCCCTATTTTCTTCATAAACATTAAAGAGGCTATTACTAAACCAATACCTACAGCATAAATTAAATCCCAAAACGTCGATAATAATAATACGACAAGCATAATGACTACTTCAGAGCTTAATTTTATCGGTCCAAACTTCATATCTCTAGGTAAACTTGGTATTGCTTTTAAGCCTTTATAATCCATTACACCAATACCAACGGTAATTAAAATTCCGGCTAAAACTGCTGCCGGAATTTTAGATGCCACAGGTCCTAACGCAATCATAATTACTAATAATATTACACCAGCAATCATTCCAGATAATTTTGTTTTACCTCCTGCGTTGATATTTACAACAGTTCTAATTGTTGCGCCAGCACCAGGAATACCTCCAAAGATTGCAGCAATACTGTTCCCTATACCTTGCCCAATTAATTCTCTATTGGGTTTATGCTTTGTCTTTGTCATATTATCTGCGACTACACTTGTTAATAAAGAATCTATTGCGCCTAACAATGATAAAGTAAGAGCCATAAATATGTAAGGTGTAATACTTCCTAAGCTAAAACCAGTAAACATTTCGAACTTCGGAATTGGAATACCGCCAGGAATCTCCGAAATAGGTCTATACCCTAAATTAAAACCATAAGCAACACCAGACATAACAACTAATGCTACTAAAGTGCTTGGAACAACTTTAGTAATACGTTTAAATCCATAAATTATAAAAATAGTTCCTAAAGCTAAAATCAGTTCTAACCAATTAATATTTTTTAAAGCTCTTGGTAACACTCTCAAAGCCCCTAATGTGCCTGAAGCTTCTTTCGCTGCCAAAGTTTGAGACTCCTGCAAAATTTCGTCTGGTGATATTCTTGATCCACGTTTAATAGTTTCTTCATAGTTTTCTAGTACCAAAATACCCTCCTTAGCTTCGTCTTTTAAAATATTTTCAAGAATAACTTCTTCAGCTTGTGGTATAAACTTTTGCACATACGTCTCATCTTCTTTTGGATAATAACCAACAGAAGGTAATATTTGAGTTAAAAGAATTATTAAACCAATAGCTGTCATAAAACCAGATACTACAGGATAAGGAATGTATCTAATGTACTTTCCTACGCCAAACAACCCTAAGCAAATTTGCATTAAACCAGCCATTAAAAACACGATTAAAATAGCCGGAAGTGCTTTTTCTACACTACCGTCGTTTGCTGCAACAATACCTGCAATAATTACCATGCTGACTGCTGTCATTGGCGCTGTTGGTCCAGAGATTTGAGTTGCTGTACCTCCAAAGAGAGCTGCAAAGAAACTTATAAAAATAGCACCATAGAGGCCAGCTTCTGGTCCTAATCCAGAGGATACTCCAAAAGCCAAGGCTAAAGGTAAAGCTACAATACCTGCTGTAATACCACCAAAAGCATCTCCTTTGATATTAGAAAATAAGTTCTTCATAGTTTAGTTTTTTGTGGTTTCTTAAGTTCGCTTAAATTTAAATAAAATAACCATTGAAAATTCAAGTTTAATTAGAAATTAACGAAGGCTATCAAATTAATTTGATCTCTACCAGAAACTTCAAAAAACTGATTCATATAACCCAGTTCTAATCGCAAGTTTTTAGAGAATTTATATCCCAATCCGCCATAAACTCTATTTCTATCAAAAACAGAAGACTCTGTATTTAAAAACACTTCATTATACATTGAAAGATATAACGGATTTTTTCCGTCTTCTCTATATTGCAGTGGTATATTAACTCCTAGAAAATAGCGTAAACGCAGTTTAAAATCGTCTTCGACAAAACGTTGTTCAAAACGATAGCGATGGCTTAAACTCACTTTTCCTATGCTTTGCTTTGTTGTGAACTGTTGAAAAATACGATGTTCATTTACAGATATTTTTTTATCTGAATCGCCAATATAGTTTTCAGATAAAATATAACCGTAGCCAAGTAATAGGTTACTGTTTTTAGTAATATTATATCCCAGACCTGTTCTTAATAATAGCTGTTCTAAATCTCCTACTGCATTGTAATTTCTATACTGAACCTCATTATGAATATTCCATTTAGAATCTAGTTTTTTGTTTCCTATATAAATTAACCAATTTCCTAAATTACTGTTCTGACTTATTGCATAAAAAGGCAACACTAACAAGAATGTTAGTGTTGCAATTAAGTTTTTATTTTTCATTATCATTTTAAAGCATGTTTTTTAGTAAAAATAAACTTTACCAGTATTGATATCGTACATAGCTCCTATAATTTTAATCTCCCCATTTTTCTCCATTTCGGATAATATTGGGCTTTCATTATGGATTCTCTCCATAGTCAGTAGAACGTTCTTCTTAGAAACCTCATTTACAAAATCTAAATTTTTAGAGGTTCTTGAACTTTCATCTGCAGGCTCTAAAACCGCATTTACAGCTGGTGTAATTTTTTCTATTAACTTGGTTAAGTTACCCATTTCGGCATGGTCGCAAGCACCTTTTATAGCTCCACAACTTGTATGCCCTAAGACAACTACAAGTTTTGTGCCTGCTAGTTTACAGGCAAACTCCATACTTCCTAAAATATCTTCATTTACAAAGTTTCCTGCTATTCTTACACTAAAAATATCCCCTAAACCTTGATCGAATACCAACTCTGCTGATACTCTAGAATCTATACAACTCAAAATAGTTGCAAATGGAAATTGCCCATCACTTGTATCATTAACTTGTTCTAATAGATTTCGATTAGCTTTTAGATTATTTTGAAATCTTTCATTTCCTTCTCTTAAAAATTGTAATGCCTTTTCTGGTGTCATTGAGGTCTGTGTTTCTTTTGTATGTGCTTTCATGTGTTTTGTTTTTATGTTTTGTTACTATGTTTAAATAGATTTACAGTTTACAATACTCTCGAAATTAACAACGAGATATTTAACTTATTTACCACCTCTTTTAGTGGACTTTCTATTGAATTTTGAGTATTTTTAACTCTATTAACACATAATAAATTAATCTTGTTTTTTACTAAATATTTAGAGAGTGTGGTAATTGAGTTAATGTTTTTCTCAAACACGAATTCAACCATTTCTTTTTTATTAAGTCTGGGTGTTTTTCCATTTTCTTTTTGACTATTTATAATCTTAAATGATTTTAAAGGTGTTTTGGAATGCGGTATTAGCTCTTTAAAAAATTCTGTGTCTAACATTTTTTTTGATCCATTTAATACTCCTAAAGCCACTTTTTCATTTGGAATTAAAGAATTATTATTAGACGAAATCACAATAATACCTTCGTATTCTTTTAATAAAAAACTAGTTATGCTAGTTCCTCTAAGTTGAAAAGGATTAGAAACGCGTTGTCCTAAAACAATAATATCTGGTTGAGAGGCTTCAATGTAGTCCTTAATTTCACTTTTCACATTACCAAAAGCAAAAGAAGATTTTAGTTTTACATCATAACTCTTTGAAATTGGTTCTAAAATTTTTTTTATGTTCCTCTCTATGACTAAATACTCCTGATTTATAGTTCTCATTGCAGATAATTGACTCTCTCTTTCTACAATATCTGTAGGCTTCCTTACGTAAAAAAGCTCTATGTCAGCGCTAATAATTTTAGATAGACTAACTGCATTTTTTATGGCGATGTTAGTCCCTTCTTTTAAATCTGAAAGCACTAATATTTTATATTTATTATTTTTCATGATGCTTTAATTTAAGCTGTCTTTGGTCTTAATTGAAAGAATTCAATGAAGCTTGGTGGATTTTCAACAATACCTAGTTCTGAGATTAACTTTATATCAATTTGTCGCTCCTTTGCTTTAAATGCAAAATCATCAAGAATTTCGATAATATCATTATCTAAATATCTTGTTTTCCTTACATCTAATTCTAAGTAAGTATCTCTTGGTAAGCTGTCCAATTCTTTTAGAATAGCACCTTTGTTAAAGAATGTTACTTCTTCTGCCAAAGTCATTTTTATCTTATGTTTACCGTTACTTTTATCTTCAATATGAAGGAAATGAGAATTTTGGTAACTTTTAATTAAAATAACCACTATACCAACTGCCAAACCTAAACCAATACCTACTAAAAGATCTGTAAACACAATCCCTACAACGGTTACCGTAAACGGAACAAATTGTTTCCAACCAAGATTATACATTTTTTTAAATAATGATGGTTTAGCTAATTTATAACCTACAATTAGTAGAACTGCAGCTAATACAGATAACGGAATCATATTCAATAATCTAGGAATTAGTATTACAGAAATTAGTAATAAAAATCCATGTATGATTGCTGACACTTTACTTCTACCACCAGATTGTATATTAGCAGAACTTCTCACAATAACCTGAGTAATTGGTAAGCCACCTATTAATCCAGACAATATATTACCTGTTCCTTGCGCTAATAGCTCCCTATTTGTTGGTGTAACATTTTTGTGAGGGTCTAACTTATCTGTAGCTTCAACACATAAAAGTGTTTCTAAACTCGCCACCAATGCAATTGTAAAGGCTACAATCCATATTTCGGGATTTGTAATGGCTGCAAAATTAGGAAAACTAAATTGACCCAAAAAAGAACCTATTCCATCTGGGACAGGTACGCTAACTAAATGAGACTTTGCAACTGCTAAGCTCTCATTTGATTGTGTTACTACAAAGTAAATAATACCAACTACAACAGCCACGAGAGGGCCTTGAATAATTTGAAAAATCTTCCCTTTTTTAGATAGTACGTTACTCCAAAGTAATAAAATACCAAGGGAAATTATTCCTATTAAAGCAGAACCTAGTTGAACATAATTAACCATGTTAATAAGTTCTGAGAATGTGTTTTCTCCGTCAACTTGAAAAAAAGCAAAATTACCTTCAGGATCTGCATCATAACCAAAAAAGTGCGGAATTTGTTTCAGAATTATTATCAATCCAATACCTGTAAGCATACCTTTAATTACAGAAGACGGAAAATAATACCCAATAATACCGGCTTTTAAAACACCGAATAGCAGTTGAATAATTCCGCCTAAAACTACCGCAACCAAGAAATTCTCATAACTCCCTAAAGTACCTATAGCAGTTAATACTATGGCGGCTAAACCTGCAGCTGGCCCACTTACTCCAATTTTAGAACCACTCAAAGATCCAACAACAATTCCCCCAACAATACCTGCAATTATACCTGAAAATAATGGAGCTCCACTAGCTAATGCAATCCCTAAACATAAAGGCAAAGCA
Organism: uncultured Winogradskyella sp.; assembly: GCF_963975125.1. GTDB lineage: Bacteria > Bacteroidota > Bacteroidia > Flavobacteriales > Flavobacteriaceae > Winogradskyella. The sequence goes on from NZ_CAXBGB010000001.1 coordinate 66,462, forward strand.
ACAAAGAATACGACAATACTCGCTGGTATGTCATTTTTTAATGTTTTAAACATATCTGAATTCATTTTAGCTAATGAGATTACTCAATAGCTGATTTTTAAATAATTTTTTTGGACAAAGCATGTCCTTTCTAAAAATTATGAAATGAATTCGGGAGGTGGTGAAATTAAATTAAGGTGTGGTTTAGGATATGTTTTAAAGGCATATCCTATAAGGTTTGTATTTGTTTTAATTACAAAAAAATCATCGGAAAGTTCTAAGTTGTTTTCGAAAAGAAGTTTTAAATTTTCGTTTTCTTCTTCTTCTTCACCAATTCCAAAAAAACACGAAATATCTACAGAGTCATCCATTGATGTAATGATTGTAGGAGCTACTATTATTGCCATAAATAAAATGGTAAAAAAAACAGCTATATTATATTTTGAGCTTTTTAGCATAAGCGCCAAATATAATATTAAGAAATTAACAAACTGTTAAATAATTTCTAAAAAACGTTCAACAATTTAATGTCCTTAGAAGGAATCCAACCTGTAGAATTATCTGATAATTGAATTTTATTCCAATTTTCATAGGTCTCTAAAACCTGAACTTTGGTTCCTTCATGAAGTCTAAACACTTCCTCGCTTTGTTGATTGGCTTCAGACTTCACTCTGCTTTCTTGTGTAAACACAATAGCGGGATTATCAATTTTATCTAAATGTTCTTTTTGAAACGCCATTACTACAGAAAAGCACGCCAAAAACAAACTCAATATACTCACTACAAATGCGACGCGTTTTCTGGATGTAGAATACGAAAAATGGTACATTAAAAATAGTAAAACAAATACAAAAACAAATACAATTGCAAATTTCGCCCAAATATCTGTATTAAAATAAATCACTATATTATTAATGATTCTCGAAAAACCTACTTGTGGTACTTTCTCGATAGCATCAATCGTCATATTCTGCGCAAAGGCCAGATTGTTTTCTATATCTTTATCGTTAGGGCTAAGTTGAAGGGCTTTTTCATAATAATAAATAGCTGGTGCAATGTTATTTAGCTTATAATTGGCATTACCAAGATTAAAATACAACTCTGCCGAATGCACATCAGAATTTAAAACAGATTCGTATGTATCTATAGCTTCAGCATATTTGCCATCATTATACAGCGTATTAGCCTGCTCAAAAGCATCGTTATTTTGGGCAAATCCCAATAGACCAAAACAACATACCAAAAGACCTATAATTGTTTTCATACTATCTTAATTGTTTATCTATTAATGAGATTGTCTTTGCAGCTTTATCATAATCATTCTGCATAGTTACTTGTGTAATTGGTGAATACCGTGCCAACTCACAATTCTCTAAAATTGAGATGAAGTTTGAAATCACATTGCTTTCAACATCGCGTTTTATAAGTAGCATTTCAATTTTTTCTTTATTAAAATCACTAGTTTCTATATTTAGTTTTGCCTTTAAATAATTATGCAATGCCTTTTCAAGAGCAACATAGAAAGCCTCTTTTTGCCCTAAAGTCTTCTTTGCTGCACTCAAATATTTCTTAGCAAGTCTATCCGCTTTTCTAATGCGATTACCTTGTACATCTGCATCACGTTTATCTTTGCTTCTCCTTACAACAATTGCCAATGGAATTGCTAAAAATGGTAATAATAATAGCAACCAAAACCCGTTTGATTTGAAGAAAGGTTGACTAGTAATATTAGTCCAACTAGATGATGTTTTTATAAAAGCAAAAGTATTGGTATTGGATCTAACCGTCTGTTTGTTGTTTAATGCAGACTCGTTATCTGCATTATTAATAGCTGCAGTTGGACCTTCTAACACATCTATAACAATTTCATCTGAACTGATACGCTTATAGCTTTCCGTTTTTAAATCGAAATAAGAAAATGAAATTGTAGGTATAGGATATTTCCCTCTGTATTGAGGAACAATAGTGTATGTGTCGGAAATACTCCCTTGCATACCAGTTAAATTGGTTCTCACATTTTCATTATGCTCTGGCTCATAAACTTCTAATGAGCTGGGCACGGTTAACTTTGGTAATTCAAATAATTTTAGGTTTCCTTTTCCTGTAACTTCTATTTTAGCCTGAAGCGATTCTGTAGCATTCAATTGGCTCTTGGTTGTCTTAACACTATATGAAAAATCACCTACAGCTCCTTTAAAATCAGCAGGTTTACCATGCTCTGGCAAAGGCTTTACGTCAATCGTTCTACTACCAGCAGTTACCGTTTTAGGAACTTTAGTCATTATTTGACGATTAAAAATATCTGCTCTACCAGATGGCACTTCTACGGTAATATCTAATACTAAAGGCTCTAATTTTAATTTTCCCGTCTTTTGAGGATAGAGTACTGTTTTTCTTAGAACGACATAACGGTATTCTTCCCCTTTATAAATTCCTTTTTGAATATTAAGACCCTTAATTTCTATATTCTGGCTCCAGAAATCATTAAATCTTGGATTGTCTTTTTCTCTCCAATTACTAACACCTGTTTCTGCTGAAACATATAACTTATAAACAACAGTTATAGCTTCATTTAAGTATGGATTAGCTTTAGAGACTTCTGCAACTAAATGAATATTCTCCGATGCAATATCTGAAGCATCTGGAGGACTATTTGGTCTATCTACAGCAGACGTAATATTAATGGTTATTGGAAATGTTTTATATGTTTCTCCTCTAATCTCAATAGTAGCTTGCTTAATTGTAAATTTTCCACGTTTTTTTGGTGCTAAAAAATAACTATAGGTTTTAGAATAAGAACGTTTTCCATTTGCCCAAGAATTACTTACCGATGTATTAGGACCACCTACAACTGTGAAATTTTTAAAGCTAGGAGGTACAAAATTGTCTCCATCTTGGTTCATTTCAAAATCTATTCGCAAACGCTCATTTACTCCAAGTTTCTTTTTACTGACTTTGGCTTCAAACTTTACTTGTGCTGAAGCTATACTTGTTGCCAGTATTAGGAATAGAATCGATATGTTTTTTACTACTTTCATTTTTATATTAAAGCACTTCGACTGCACTCAGTGTGCAATTCAATTCATTTGATTTTGAAACCTCGCAGGATACTGTAAACTGATTCCTGAGACTACCAACTAAACTACCAGTCTTTTTCAGTTTTTATTTTAGCTCCTTTTTGTTTTTCAGCATTTATTTTTTCCTGAACTTTCTGTTCTTGATTTTGCATAGCATCTAAAATATTCTTAATCTGTTGAGGCGACATTTGTCCTGGTTTTGGTTTTTGATTCTTATCCTTTTTGTCGTCTTTTCCTTTTCCGTCATCTTTTTTATCGTCTTTTGGCTTACCGTTTTCATCTTCTTCTTTATCGCCTTTTTTCTTATCTTTATCGCCTTCGTCCTTTTTATCTTTTTTATCCTTATTCTCGTCTTCTTTCTTTTGTTTGTCCTCTTTATCTTTTTCCTCTTCTTTGTCTTCGTCTTTTTTATCATCTTCTCCACCACCATCTTTTTGCTGCTCTGCACATTCTTTGGCTAAGGCAAAATTATAGCGTGTTTCTTCATCGCTAGGATTATTTCTAAGGGCATTTTTAAAGGCTTCAACAGCTTCTTTACACAGCTCGTTTTGCATTAATATATTCCCAATATTGTGAAAGGCTCTGTGCTTTTCATCTTTAGTGACAGCATTCTTTGCGGCTTCCTGACTTCTAAATAAGGCTTCGTTAAAACTGCCTTTTCTAAAATAAGAATGCGCTAGGTTATAAGACCCAACAGATTTACTAGGAGCTTCAGAAATGGCTTTTCTATATTCCATTTCGGCCTCTACATAATTATCCTCTTCAGCCAACTCGTTAGCTTTAAATACTAAATCAATTGCTTTTTTTTCTGCTTTTAATTGTAACTTTTCTTCTTGTGAAAAACCTGAAAATGTAATTAAAAAAGTAAAAAATACTATGTATAATTTCATCTGGTAATTTTATTTATTTATTATTCTCTAATTTAATAAAGCTTTGCAGTAGATTGCGTTAAATAAAATCTAAAAATTTTAATTCGCTAGTGCTTATTATTTTTATTGGTCTCATTGAACATATTTATTATTAATACTTCCGATTCATATTTTTATATATATGTTTCATTAAATAAATTTAATTTTTTAAGCCATGCTGTTTTTCTTTCTAAGAAGAATATATCTATAAACAGCAACAGAATTCCTAAACCTAAAAACCATTGAAATTGATCTTTAAAATCTGCAATTTGCTTAGACTCAAATTCTTTCTTATCCATTTTATCTAATACCTCTTTGATAGTATTGACAACCTCAGTTGTATTAGCACCATTGATATATACTCCATTAGCTTCCTTCGCAATCTCTTTTAAAGTTGTTTCATCTAATCGGGTAATTACGGTTTCACCTTTGTTATCCTTTTTATAATTTAAGACAACTCCATTTCGCTTTATTGGTATTGGACCTCCTTTAATGTCACCAACTCCAACGGTTAAAATTCTAATTCCTTCATCACTAGCTTCTTCTGCAACATCTACGGATTCTCCTCCATGATCTTCTCCATCGGAAATAATGATTAGAATACGATTGGTTTGTTCTTCATCATCATAGTATGTTTTTGCTAACTGTATAGCTTCATGAATAGCTGTTCCTTGAGAAGACAACATATCAGTATTCATGTTTTGCAAAAACATTTTAGCTGATGCGTAATCTGTTGTAATTGGTAATTGTGGAAATGCTTTACCTGCATACGCAATAATACCAACACGATCACTAGCCAAACTATTTATGATTTGAGTAACTAATTGTTTTGATTTTTCTAGACGGTTTGGTGCAATATCTTCTGCAAGCATACTCTTAGAAACATCGACCGCAAAGACAATATCAACCCCTTGGCTTCGTACCGTTTCTAGTTTTGTTCCAATTTTAGGATTAACCAACGCCAATGATAAAGATGCAAAGGCACCACAAAGTACTAAAACTTTTAATGTACTTTTAAAAAGCGATTGATTAGGACTCAATCGTTTTAATAATTCACTATCTGCAAACTTATTTTGAGCAGATCTTCTCCATATTTGAAGCAAAATGAATAGCAAAATAATTACAGGTATAACCAGTAAAGTCCAAAACCATATTTTTTCGTCGAGTCTAAACAAAGCTTCTAAATATTGTATTTCGTAATAATAATTCTATTAATAAAAGTAAACCTGCTAAAAGTATTAATGGTCTATACTTTTCTTCATAATTGTAATACTTCTTTTCTTCTACTTCAGTTTTTTCGAGCTTATTGATTTCGTTATAAATCTCTGCCAACTTCTTATTATTGGTTGCTCTAAAATACTTACCACCAGTTACATTAGCAATTTCTTTAAGTAAATCCTCATCAATTTCTACTTGCTGCCGACCATATCTAAACGTCCCATTTGGGTTTATAGCCACTGGCGACAATGCCATTCCGTTGGTTCCTAACCCAATAGTATAAACTTTTATGCCATACTCAACAGCTAATTCGCTCGCGATTTTAGGATCTATAAAACCCGAATTATTGACACCATCCGTAAGCAGAATAATCACTTTACTTTTGGCTCTACTATCTTTTAAACGATTTACTGAAGTCGCTAATCCCATACCAATAGCTGTACCTCCTTCTATTATGGTATTATATTTTATATCTCTAAGTGATCTTTGCACTATGGATTTATCACTTGTTATCGGTGTTTTTGTATAGGCTTCACCTGCATATTCTACCAAACCTATTCGATCGTTTGGTCTGCCATTTATAAAATCGGAAGCCACTTCTTTTAAAGCTTCAAGTCTGTTTGGACGTAAATCTTTTGCTAACATACTTGCAGAAACATCAATAGACATAACGATATCTATTCCGCGTGTAGTTTTAGTTTTTGTAGATACATCTACTGTTCGTGGTCTTGCTAATGCTGTTATTAATAAGACTAATGCAATTAAACGTAATACAATAAGTAAGTGCTTAAACTTAGACCAAAACGAAGATGAAGACTTAAAACCTCTAATACTCGATATTTTTAACTCAGCTGTTTGTTTACTATGTTTAAAGACATACCAAAGCAGTGCTACTGGTATGAGCAATAGCAACCAAAAAAATTCTTTATTTAAAAATTCTATATTATCAAACATCAGTCTTTGGTTTCTTCTTCGTCTTGCTTAAGTTCTACTGAGTCTATAATACGCTGTACCATTTCATCTGCATAATCATCATCTTGTGGCCAGGTAATTATAATTTGCTGCAACACATTTTCATTTGAGAAAAATAATAATGCGTACTCAGCATTCATTTCATAATCCGCATTAGGAACTTTAATATTTAGTGTTCCGAAAGTTTTTAAGCCTTCTGCGGCATTTGGTGTATTAAATTGTTCTCTTTTAACAGTTATATCCGTTGCGCCTTTAGATTCGAAACCTTTAATGCTTACTTCTGAAGTTTTCAATAAATCGAATGTTGGGTTTTCGGTATCTTTAGTTTTAGCTTCTTGCTTAGGCACATTAAGCGTTGTGGTATTAACTGCAATGCTAAAAACATCTAACAATGTGCCATATACAAAGCTCGTCATAGTCATCTGTTCTTTGGCTTCTTTTGGCACTGGTGAATCCGCACGCTTTAAAACCCTTGGAGTTTCTATATAAACAGGAGGAAAACCATACGCGCTTTCTACCCAATCACCCTCGAGCAATTCTTTGCTTTCATGCCCTATGATGGTATCTTTCACATAATTAAAACCATATTTCATACCAAAACCAACAAAAGTTGCAATTACTAAGAATATAGAAATGGCAGCAGTGAGAATGATTTTTCTACGCTTCTTCTTACGCTCTTGTTCTTCTTTGTATTTTATATCTAAAAGCTTTTCTTCTTCTGTAGATTCTGGCAAACTCACCTTTACATGATCTATTTCTTTATCTATAGTGGCTTTATCCATTTCAGCAAGTGCTGTATCTGGTGCGGACTTGGCAAACTTTACCAAATCAGCACGGTTTAAAATCGACTCAAGGTTTTTAATAGTGTCTTTTGAAAGTGGGATTTGGTTACCGTCCTTTAGCAATTGAAGCCTAGAAATCAATTCACCCGTTGTACTTTCTAAAGCACGATCATAAACTTTTTCGTCTAAATATTTTCTGATGATAAAAGTCAATTCAGAATAATAGTCTTTAACTTCTGAACGCATTAAATACTGACTTTCATCTAATTTTTGTAAGGCTAATTTTGCGCGATCATAAGGTGGTAATAGAGCAATCTCTTCCTCTTCTGTTAAAGGTTTTTTTCTCCATATAAACCAATATAACAAGAACGCGACCAAAGCTATTGCGAGTATAATCCCCAAAAGCCATTTCCACCAATTACCTCCAGTTTTATCAACTTTAAAAATAGGTTTAATATCGTACAGCTTTTGCTTTGTGGTATCGACTTCAATGGTATTAACATTAACACGAAGTGAATCTGTAAAAAATGATTTTTCACCAATAATTACTTTTTGCCTAGGAATGGTATATGAGCCCGAATCGAACTGTGTGAGCTTATAAATTCTCGATAATAAAAACTTAGCGTCTTTTTTTGTGGTATCAATTTTTAAAGCTTCAACGGCTTCTAAAGGCATAAATGTTTGCCCTTCAGGAAATACAACTAAGGCAGATGAATCTGCTTCAACTTTAATTTTATAGCTAATTTGTTCACCAATTCTAATCTTAGTAGTATCAATTTTGGATGTAACCTGTGCAAATGAAAAGAATGAGCATAGAAAAAAGAGCATAGAAAATACAACCAAAGACGGAAGACCGAAGACGGGAGTTTTGCTTTTTTTAAATCTAAAATCGTTAATCATAAATCGTTAATCTATTATCCTCTTTGTTTAAAATATCCTAATAATTTCTTTACATAGCTTTCATCTACACGACAATCTATAGTGCCTGCTCCAGATTTAGTAAATGCTTCTTTAAAGTAATTTACCTTCTCATAGTAATACTTACTGTAATTCTGTCTTACTCTTTTTGACGCCGTATTCACTAACATCAGCTCACCAGTTTCTTCATCTTCCATCTCTACCATACCAAGATTAGGAATTGCTTCTTCGCGCTTATCGTAAATTCTTATGCCTGTAATATCATGTCTGCCTGCAGCAATTTTTAGGTTCTGCTTATAGTCTTCTGCAATAAAATCGGACAGCACAAATACAATCGCTTTCTTTTTCATCACATTAGATAAAAACTTAAAGGCTTCAGCAACATTGGTGTTTTTGCTTTTTGGTTTGAATTCTAATAACTCTCGTATTATTCTTAGTACATGAGAGCGTCCTTTTTTAGGTGGAATGTAAAGTTCTATCTCGTCTGAAAACAAAATCAAACCTATTTTATCGTTGTTCTGTGTTGCAGAAAACGCCAAAGTTGCAGCTATTTCAGTAACGATTTCATCTTTAAATTGATTCTTAGTTCCAAATAACTTACTGCCCGAAACATCTGCCATGAGCATCATAGTCAGCTCACGTTCTTCTTCAAAAACTTTGATGTATGGCTCATTATAACGTGCAGTAACATTCCAATCTATACTCCTTACATCATCACCATATTGGTATTGGCGTACTTCAGAAAAAGTCATTCCACGACCTTTGAATGTAGAGTGGTATTCACCTCCAAATATATGATCAGACAAACGACGTGTCTTAATCTCTATTTTTCGTACTTTTTTTAGAAGTTCTTTAGTATCCATTTTCTGTTTTGTCATTCCGCACTAGATGCGGAATCTATCAAATTAACCTTTTGACAAATAATAATGAGATTCCTGCCTTACTCATGTATTGTTATTCAAAATTAATGTATTCATGAATCTTCGATTTCGCAGGAATGACAATGCTATGGTACTTCAATCTCATTAACTATCTTATTGATAATATCTTCTGAAGTAACATTCTCTGCTTCGGCTTCATAAGTAATGCCTATTCTATGACGTAATACATCGTGAACTACCGCACGAACGTCTTCAGGAATCACATAACCTCTTCTTTTAATGAATGCATAACATTTTGCTGCTGTAGCTAAATTGATACTTCCACGAGGTGATGCTCCAAATGATATTAACGGCTTTAAATCTCCTAGTTTATATTTTTCAGGATAACGTGTAGCGAAAACGATGTCTAAAATGTATTTCTCAATTTTCTCATCCATATAAACCTCACGTACAGCTTCTTGCGCACTCAATATCTGCGCAACCGAAACCACAGGATTTACCTTTTCGTAAGAGCCTTTTAGGTTAGCTCTTACTATTTGTTGCTCATCATTTATTGTCGGATAATCAATAATCGTCTTCAGCATAAAACGATCGACCTGTGCTTCTGGCAAAGGATAGGTTCCTTCTTGTTCAACAGGGTTTTGTGTTGCCATTACTAGGAAGGGCTTGTCTAAAATAAAAGTTTCATCACCAATAGTCACTTGCTTTTCTTGCATGGCTTCAAGTAGAGCCGATTGCACTTTCGCTGGTGCTCTATTAATCTCATCTGCCAATACAAAGTTTGCGAATATTGGACCTTTCTTAATTAAAAAGTCATTTTCTTTCATGTTATAAATCATTGTACCAACAACATCTGCAGGTAAAAGATCTGGTGTAAATTGTATTCTGCTAAAACTCGCATCGATGGCTTTAGAGAGTGTATTAATTGCTAATGTCTTTGCTAATCCTGGCACACCTTCTAACAAAATATGTCCTTGTCCAAGCAGTCCTATAAGAAGACGCTCTATCATATGTTTTTGACCAACAATAACCTTATTCATTTCTAAAGTTAACAAGTCTACAAATGCACTTTCTTTTTCTATTTTTTCATTAATTGACTTAATATCAATTGTACTCGTTTCTTCCATGATTTTAAGGGTTTAAGAATGAAACTATTTTTAGTAATTTTTTAGAAGATGCAAAGTGTTAAAATTTTTCGTTAGTTGCTGTTAACAATTGGTTAAAAAAAAGAGTAATACCGAAGTATTACTCTTTTATCTTTCAGAACTCGCCTAGGCGAGTTCTATTAATCATGGATTAGGATAATTAATATTGAATTTGTCTTATTTCTGTATAAAGTTTTGGGTTTAAAACCATCATGTTTTCGTCTTCATTAAAGTTTACCGATTTATCAATATCAATATCTATAACAAATTCATAAAAACGATTTTTAACTAATTCTGTTCTCACCAAATTTGAGGGTAAAGCATTACCAGAATTTGTAACATCTAAACTGTATAATATATTATTTAAATCTATGAAGTTATTATTACCAAGAACCAATCTGATTTCGTAAATGAAGGTGGACTCTATTTCAAAATTATCTACTAAAAGTAATTCTGAACCTTCTCTTAAATCGTAAGCATTATAAGTTCCTTGGTTAATAACATTTAGGCTTAGCCATGCATTAGGTGTATTCTCATTTTCTTTTACCCTTAATTGAACACCTTCAATTTCTAGATAAACTTTATTAAGTTCGCCAATTGTACTTTTCAATTTTACATTAACGGTTGAAAGATTAGCGTCTTCATTAACGTCGTCTTTATTACAGCTTGTTAAACAAACCAAAATAATAAATGTAAATAAGTGTGGTTTTATAGATTGTAAATGCTTCATGATTTGGGATATGGAATAATTACAGATCAATAATACAGTAATCCTTATGTTTTGAGTATTTTTATACACCAATTGCATAAAAACCTATATAAACTGAAAAAAAAGTGACTTATTCTCGATTAATTGCAGGTACGATGACTTGGGGAAGTTGGGGCAAACAATTCTCAAAAAAAGAAATGGCAGCTTTGATACACTATTGTATATCTAATAACATCACCACCTTTGATCATGCTGATATTTATGGTGCTTATACCACAGAAGCTGATTTCGGTAAAGCTTTCATAGATTCTGGTATAAAACGTGAAGACATTCAGCTGATTTCAAAATGTGGAATTCAGTATGTGTGTGATAATCGCAACAATAAGGTTAAACATTACAACTATAGCAAAGATTATATTATTTGGTCTGTTGAAGAGTCCTTAAAAAATCTAAACACAGAGTATTTAGATTTATTGTTATTACATAGGCCTAGTCCGCTAATGGTAGCAGAAGAGATCGCAGAAGCCATCACTATTTTGAAAAAAGATGGGAAGATTAGAGATTTTGGTGTGTCTAATTTTACTTCTTCACAAATGGATATGATTGGACTTCGTATAGATGTTGATGTCAATCAAATTGAGTTTTCACTCACTCAACATTCTGCAATGCATGATGGGACTTTAGATTATATGACTACATCAGGAATAAAACCAATGGCTTGGTCTCCTTTAGGTTCTGTATTTAGAGAAGATAATGAACAAACCAGACGCATTCACAAACAACTTGGCGAGCTGATGGATAAATATAACGCTACGGAAGATCAATTATTGTTAGCTTGGATTTTAAAACATCCATCTGGTATTCACCCTGTAGTTGGCACTACAAATAAAGATAGATTGAAGTTAGCTGCTGAATCGGCTAAGATTGACCTAGAATTAGAAGACTGGTTTTTAATTTTAGTGGCTAGTCAAGGATATAAAGTGCCTTGATGCTGTTTGCGGTTGTTTATTAAATTGATTCATTACATTAATTAACAAGATTCTTGCTTTCGCAGGAGGTATTATGATAAACAAAAGACTTCTCATAAAACATCTTCTAGCTCACAACGATGAGAACAGTTTCTACGACAAAAAGCGAAAAATAGATATTGGCTATAAAGAAGGTAAAGCTAAGTTCTTAAAACATATTTGCGCACTCTCAAATAGTAATCCTAAAAACAACTCATACATTGTTATTGGTGTGCAAGACGAGGATAACAAAATAATTGGTGTCGATTTTTTTGATGATAGTAAAATTCAAAACCTCATCAATGCATATCTAGCTAATCCACCAATAGTTCAATACGAAAATATTCCTTTTCCTCATTTGCCAGATGACAAAGTCGTTGGACTAGTTACTATTAGACCCATTGACCAAATTACATCATTAAGAAAAAACATCTGGAAATATTATGGTGGCTCTGTGTTTTTTAGAGATGGAAGTATGAGCATGCCAAAGGTTTTTGATGTTGAAATAGAAGACGTTAACTCAAAAATTGTTTCAGCCATTGAAAATCATGCGCAGAATAATATTAAACTCACCCTAGATGGTGTTTTTGATTTTATGAATAAACGGCAAGATTTTAAACCACAATACAAAGTGTTTAAAGAGTACTTTGTTCTTTGTTGGTCTGGAGATAAAAAACAAATTAAAGATGAAACGTACTTTTCTAGAGTTGACATTGAGCTTATTAACGAACAAGTACGCTTGTTTTATTCTACACTAGATGAAGTTGCTATTTCTTATACCGAAGATTCTTTTAAGATTATTGAATATGTAAGACTTGGTTTATATCAATCTCACAATTACCATAAGCTTGAAGAAAAAACGATTCATTTTAATAATAATGCTAACTATTCTATAGACACAAATTTAATTTTTGAGCCACCTCGATTTGACAAAAAGGTGTTGCACCACATATACAATAACAATAATGCTATTTTAGAAAAACTTGAAAAAAACATTTCACTTACAGAGCATGAAATTAATGATTTACAAAATCTCGCTGCCAGTTATTTAATTTGTTACCTCAATGGGTTTGATGAAGCCTTACCAAAACTCGAATATGCCAAACCCTACATTAAAAAGCACGATTCTAGCCTTTACAACTCTTATAAAGAAACAATTAGAATATTAAGAAAGGTGAAATACAGTTAGTTTGTCGGAATTTATAAAGATTATATCCTTGTTTTCTGCATCTTATCGAGGGTTGCGTAAAAACACTACAGATTATACATTTTTTTTTACCATTCATCATAAATTTTGTGGACGATAAAAATAAATCTAGATATTTGTATTGCTATTAATCAATTATATAACCTTGTTTCACTCGATTAACGTCGAATCTGAAACAAGGTTTATTTATACAGTAAAAACCCGTTTCAAATTGAAACGGGTTTTTTTGCGAACTTTATTTTGTTACTACACCTACAAATCAAACTTGATGCCTTGCGCTAAAGGCAATTCGTCAGAGTAGTTCACTGTATTTGTTTGGCGACGCATATACACTTTCCAAGCATCAGATCCAGACTCGCGTCCACCACCAGTTTCTTTTTCTCCACCAAAAGCACCACCAATCTCAGCACCAGATGTTCCAATATTTACATTGGCAATTCCACAATCCGAACCTGCATAAGACAAGAATTTCTCTGCCTCTTTCATTTCGTTTGTCATGATGGCAGAAGATAAGCCTTGAGCAACACCATTTTGTTTATTGATAGCGTTTTCAACACCTCCTGAATACTTCATTAAATATAAAATAGGAGCAAAGGTTTCATGTTGTACAATTTCAAAATGATTTTCTGCTTCAATAATAGCTGGTTTTACGTAGCATCCGCTTTCGTAACCTTCACCTTCTAAAACACCGCCTTCAACTAATACATTTCCGCCTTCAGCTTTTGCTTTTTCAATCGCAGCTAAATAGGTGTTTACAGAATCATGATCTATTAATGGTCCAATATGATTTCTTTCATCTAAAGGATTTCCAATAGTTAATTGACCATAAGCACCAACAATAGCATCTCTTACTTTATCGTAAACAGATTCGTGAATTATTAATCGTCTTGTAGATGTACAACGTTGTCCGCATGTGCCAACAGCACCAAAAACAGCACCAGGAACCACGACTTTTAAATCTGCAGTTGGAGTAATAATAATTGCATTGTTACCACCTAACTCTAATAAAGATTTACCAAAACGTTCAGCGACAGTTGCGCCTACTATTCGTCCCATACGAGTAGAACCAGTTGCAGATACTAAAGGAATTCTATGATCTGTTGTCATCATTTCACCTACTTTGTAATCTCCATTGATGATACAAGAAATCCCTTCAGGTAAATTGTTTTCTTTTAAAATCTCTGCAATAATATTTTGACAAGCAATAGAACATAAAGGCGCTTTTTCAGAACCTTTCCATACACATACATCACCACAAATCCATGCTAAAGCGGTATTCCAAGCCCAAACAGCAACAGGAAAGTTAAATGCTGAAATAATACCAACAACACCTATTGGGTGCCATTGCTCTCTCATTACGTGTCCTGGTCTTTCTGAAGGAATAGTTTGTCCGTTTAATTGACGAGATAATCCTACTGCAAAATCACAGATATCAATCATTTCTTGAACTTCACCATAACCTTCTTGCAAAGATTTACCCATTTCGTATGATACTAGCTTTCCTAGAGGCTCTTTTAAATCTCTTAATTTGTTTCCAAATTGGCGAACTACTTCTCCACGTTGTGGAGCTGGCTTATCTCTCCAAGATAAAAATGCGCTAGTAGCTGCATCCATTACTTTATCGTAATCTGCTCTTGTTGTTGTTTTTACTTTTCCAATTAATTTGCCATCTACTGGAGAATACGATTCTATAATGTCTCCATTAGAAAAATTATTTGAACCTGTAGAAGTGCCTTCATTTATGGCTTTAACACCTAATTGGCTTAAGGCTTCTTTTATTCCGAAATCGGTAGCAACTGCTTCCATATATGCTTGTTTTTTATGAATTATTAAATTTTGATGCAAAGTTACTAATAAAAACTCAGTTTTGTTTGAGGCTTGTGCCCTAAAAATGTAACTTTAAAGCAGTTATAAATTTTATCCTAACATGAAAAAATTAATCCCATTTATTTTTGGTCTTCTCATCTGTTTTTCTTGTAAAAAAATTGAAAATTTTAATGAAACTTCAGATACTCAAACGACAACAGATTCTGAAACGGAAAGGCCAAAATTTGCCATTGTTATTCATGGTGGAGCAGGTACAATATTAAAAAAGAATATGACTCCAGAGCGTGAAGCCGCTTACCAAGCAAAACTTGAAGAAGCCATAAGAGTAGGTTATGATATTTTAAAAAATGGAGGCAGTAGTATAGATGCAGTTGAAAAAACTATCAATGTTATGGAAGACTCACCATTATTTAATGCTGGCAAAGGAGCTGTTTTTACTAACGCTGAAACCAATGAGTTAGATGCTTCAATAATGGATGGGAAGACATTAAATGCAGGAGCTTCTGCAGGAACCACAACAGTTAGAAACCCCATTAATTTAGCAAGAGCCGTTATGGAAAAATCGGAACACGTAATGCTCTCTGGAAAAGGCGCAGAGACATTTGCCAAAGAACAAGGTTTAGACATTGTAGAACCAAGTTACTTCTTCACAGAAAACCGATTTAAATCTTTACAGCGAATAAAGGACAGAGAAAAAACAGAGTTAGACCATGACGCTAAAATCGCTTTTTACGATCCATATATTAAAGATTCTAAATTCGGAACGGTTGGTTGCGCAGCTTTAGATAAAAACGGAAATTTAGCAGCAGGCACGTCAACAGGAGGAATGACGAATAAGCGTTATGGCAGAATTGGTGATGCTCCAATTATAGGAGCTGGTACTTATGCAAACAATGCCACGTGTGCTGTATCGAGCACAGGTTGGGGCGAATATTTTATTAGAGCCATGGTTGCTCACGATATTTCTGCACTTATGGAATATAAAGGCTTGTCTTTGCAAGAAGCTTCGCGTGTTGTTATACAAGATAAATTGACCGATTTAGGTGGTACAGGCGGTATTATTGCAGTAGATAAAAATGGTAATATGGTTATGGAGTTTAACACTACTGGCATGTATCGAGCGACTATGAATGATGAAGGAAAATTAACTGTAGGAATTTACAAAGAATAATCCGTAACATTTTAATATCTTTATATACATATAGTTAACCAACCTCAACTACAACCATCAACCTAATTTGCTTTCATTAGAAAGTAAATGATTAAAATTTTTAGGCGAGTTCGCCAACAACTCCTTTCCGAAAATAAATTTTCGAAATACTTTATCTATGCCATTGGCGAAATTGTACTTGTGGTGATTGGTATCCTCATTGCTTTACAGATTAATAATTGGAATGAAAACCAAAAATTAGAAACAAAGACACAAGATTATTACGTGCAATTATTAGACGACCTGAACAATGATATAGTCTCTGCTAAAAATACCATTAAAGAATTCAGCAATCACCAAAAAGAATATAACAAGTACACAAGCTCTTATGATAAAGAAGGGTTAACTCCAATTATAGTTTATGACCAGATTTCTAAACTTACTTTAATATCAACACCTTTAACATTCAATACAAATACTATCGAATCACTTCAGAACAGTGGTGATGTTGGCTTAATTCATTCACATATAAGAAATAAACTAATGAACCTAAGACGTCTACAAAACCTTACTATAAATCGTTTTGAAGACACAAGTAAAGGGCAACAGGATATAACTCAAAAATTAAGTGGTTTGTTAGGGTCAACAACATTGCCTAAAAGGCTGGTCAACCAACCCGAAATGAAAGCGTTTTTAAATATTGATGAAAATTTAAAAGAACTTATTTTAGTCTATGAAGGGATACATCGTTGGAAAAGTATATCTCAACTCGAAACTATTGACAGACTAGAAGATATGCAAAAGGAAATCGATATTATTATGGAATTAATTAATAAGGAATTAAAGAAATAACTGAAAGATAACCAACAAGATTCCCGCTTTCTCGGGAAATTATTATGATAAAATTCTTTCGTAAAATAAGATACAACCTCTTGGGAACAGGAAAAACAGGCAAATACTTTAAATACGCTATTGGCGAAATCATCCTTGTGGTGATTGGTATTTTATTGGCTTTGTCAATTTCTAACTGGAATGACGATAGAATTGATGCACAAACAGAGATTCGCGCTCTTACTGAATTGAGGAAAAGCATATTGATAGATTTAGATCGTATTACCAATAAACAAAAAGAAGTAAATAAATCAGTAGAAGATATAAACTATTTACAAACTCTTATAGAAAATAAAAACTATAAATACAAAAAAGAGTTAGACACTTTATTCGGTGTCATTTATGGTATGCGCATACTTAAACTCAATGATGCTTTTTATGAATACTTAAAATCGGCAGGCTTAAATCTTATTAAGGATGAAAAAATAAGGTTACAAATTGTGCAACTTTTTGAAAATGATTACGAACAACTAAATTGGATTAATGAGTTAGAAATGTCTATTAATGAGGTGAGTAGAGCCTATTACTTAAGTAATTTTCATGACTTAACATTTGCCAAATTTGCAACACCAAATGACTTTAAATTTATTTGGACAGATCGTTTTTACCATAATATAATCGATTATCGCCTCATAACATTAGAAGTTAACCATATTATAAAATATGATGAGACTATTAATACCATAAAAAGGTTAGTAACTGCAATTAATAAATATTTAGATTAACGATACAAAAGTTTTATATCATATTAGGCGCAGTTTAAGTACAGCAAAACCAAAGATCTACTAGGTCTTTATTAGAGTTAAAAAGGTGAAATATGCTAAAAGATAAAATAAAACTATGACAAATTATTTTCAGATAAAAGAGAAGCGCTTATGTAAAATAACAAAAACAACCGAAGAGAAAAGAGACGCTTTTTATAATGTCTAACATATCATTTTAGAGAACCTAAAGCAATTAAAACATAAATAAATTAACCAAATAAATATTTTTAAAATGAAGAATCTTGTTGATTATTTAAAGAATGAAAAGTATTCTCTAATTTTTGAGGTTATTGTAGTCATTATAGGAATGCTACTAGCACTAACCGTCGATGGCATTAGAGATGATTATAAAGAGAATAAGAAAATAGCTGAAACTTTTGAAAAGAATAAAGAAAATTTACGGGATGCATATTTCGATATTAGGAGTGAAATAGTATATGACACCTTAAATATGTCCGTTTTGCTTAAAGAAACTGAAAGCATACACGATTCAATTTTAGATTTTGCTGCTTATAGACTTATTGATACAAACGAATTTAAAAAATGTCTAAGGTGTATACAATATGTTTTTACACCAGTCGATTTTCATATTAATTTACAGAAATTTAGAAAAATTTCTGCACTACCACTTTACGAATTAAATAGTTCTTATTTAAATAATATTGAAAAAACAGAAGAGTACCCTAGATTAATACCAAAAATAGAGGAGGCTAACTTTAATATTGACTATTATTACTTTAATATAGAAAGAGATTTACATGACAATATGAAAGATATAGAAAGAGATATTGAACATAATGTAGCCTTTTTTAAAGAGAACTTTGCTAATTACTATAACCGAAATACTCAAGAGGGCCTAAATGCTTTGGACGTTAACAGTTCCATTTATTTAAATATGCTTAGAGCACGAATGGATTTGATGGAAGAATACACAAATAACTTGGAATACATAATAGAAGATTCTAGGGAATTGTTAGAAAGTCTCGATGTAGCTATAGAAGCTCTTAATGAAAATTTGAAATAACACTTAGATATAACTTGCTCAACAACACTACTTTAATTTAAAATTTTAGTTGTTGAGTTTTGTTAACGTTGTAATGTGTTAAAATATCCTTATATAACTTTAGTCTATGATAAAATTCTTACGACGCATTCGTCAAAATTTACTTACCGAAAACAAATTCAGTAAATACATGCTATATGCCATTGGAGAGATTCTTCTGGTGGTGATTGGTATTCTCAT
>NZ_CAXBGB010000002.1:0-82897 GCF_963975125.1 uncultured Winogradskyella sp.
TATTAACTCATCATGATCAATTGGTTTTCTTAAAAACTGAGCGGCTCCTAGTTTTAAGGCAAAGTCTTCATCTAATTTCTCTGTATATGTTGAGGTATAAAAAACAAATGGAATATGTTCAAATAATTTTTCCTCTTTGCAGGCTTGACAAAACATAAACCCATCCATAATAGGCATTAAAATATCTGATATAATAAGATCTACATTGTTGTTCTCGTATAGTTTGTTGAGCCCTTCACTACCATCATTAGCTTCAATAACATGATACCCTTCTTCTTCAAGAATTACTTTAAGTAGGTATAAGTTTTCAAACGTATCATCTACTATTAAAATAGTTTTTTTAATCATTTTTCTTTTCATTAATAATGCTTCTCATTTGATTAACAAAAGTTTCAGGATCTATTGGTTTCTCCAAATAGCCATCTGCACCAGCCTCTAATGCTTTTTCTTTATCTCCACCCATGGCGTATGAGGTCACGGCAATAATTGTTGTGCTTTTAGGCAAGCCATTGTGACTTAATTTATTACATATTTCGTAACCATCCATATCTGGTAATTGAATATCTATTAATATAATTTCTGGATGATTATCATGTGCCATCTTTAAGCCCTCTTTTCCATTATATGCTTTAATTATATTATAATTATTTTGACTCAATAAATAAGATAACATATACATGTTTTGTTCATTATCTTCAATTATTAATATAGTTTGTTTCATAGGTATTCAATGGTGTTGAGTTATGTATTAAATATAATAAAATGTTCTCATAAAATTTATTACTTTTTTATAAGCTATTTATTATCAACTTGTTCTAGCGGTAAATTAAATGTAAAATTGCTTCCTACACCTATTTTACTTGTTACTGTAATTGTTCCTCCTAATTTTTCTATTAAATTTTTACAAATTGATAATCCTAGGCCTGTACCATCATGCTTTCTACTTAATCCATTATGTAATTGTATAAAAGGCATAAATAACTTATTTAGGTCTTTTTTACTTACACCAATACCTTGATCGATAATTTGAGTTGTTAGCACATTATTATTACGATCTACTTTTACCAATATAGTGCCGTGATTTGAAAATTTGATAGCGTTTGAAATTAAATTTAATAATACTTGTTCTACTCTTCTTTCATCACTATTTAATATCACTTTTGTTGCAGAATACTCCAAACTTATTTGAAGTCCCTTTTTAATTGCTTGAGGTGACAAAAACTCTATTGTTTTTTCTAATGTAGTTAAGTAACTAAACGGAGACTTAGATACTTTTAATTTACCAGCTTCAATTTTAGAGATATCTAAAACGTCGTTAATTAATCCTAATAAATGTTGCCCACTATTTTTAACCATAGATAGTTGTTTTTTCTGTTCTTCATTTATAGGCCCTGCAAACTCTTTTAAAAGAATACCAGTAAAACCAATGATTGAATTCATGGGTGTTCTTAATTCGTGTGACATGGTTGCTAAAAACGCAGATTTCATTAAATCTGCAGATTGTGCTCTTATGGTCTCTTTTGCTAATTGGTTTGTTCTTAATTCTACCAATTCTTCGAGATGGTTTTTATATTTTGTGATTTCATCTTCTGTTTTTTTACGTTCAGTAATATCTCTTATAATTCCAATTAAATACGTATTGGCATCGTCATCAATAAATCTGGTTTTTTTAGTAGAAATTATTCGCGTTTCTTCTCCTCTAACTGTAAGGCTCTCTTCATTGATGTTTTCGACACCTGTAGATAGCACCTGTTTATCAATCCTTAAAAAACTTTCCCGCTCTTCTGGTGTTACATCTTCAGCAAGTGTTTTGCCAATTACATCTGCTCTTGTAAGATTAAATATTTTACAAAAAGCTTCATTTACTAAGAGTAATCTGCTCTGGTCGTCTTTTACAAATATTGGGTCTCCAACATTATTTATGATATTATCGAGATACTTTTCACTTTTTATTAAAAGCGATTCGGCAGCCTTACGTTTTGTAATATTTGTTGCTACAACACCTAAAGCTAAAGGTTTATTAGAAATACTATCTTTTATTAAAAAACCCGACATTTCTATGGGGATTAAACCGCCAGTTTTTAAATTTTTAAATTGTGCCTCGCCATTCCATTTGCCTTTATTAAAAATATTAGGCATGTGTACATTTACTATAGTATCGAGATAATCTTCTGGAAAAAAACCGGCTATATTAGTAGGTAATTCTTCATCGACCTCTAAACCTACCATTTTATTTCCCAATGCATTTAAATAAATAGGTTTGCCTTCTAAGGATGCTAACCCAATAAAATCGTCACTAGTCTCAATTAAAGAAAGTAACATTTGATTGTTTTTTTCTGCTTCTTTCCTTTCGGTAATGTCTGTGAAATAAATAGTTAAGCCATCTGAAGATGGGTAAATTCTATTTTCAAACCATTTGCCAAACGGCTCATAATACTCTATAAAATATTGCGTTTTTTGCGTTTCTACTGCTTTATAATATACGTTATAAAAAGGAAGTCCAACACCTTCTGGGAATTCGGTCCAAATGTGTTTTCCAATTAAACTTTCTGGTGCTCTTCCTAAAAATTCACCTGCTTTAATATTTACATACGTATAGCACCAATTTGTATCTAAAGACACAAAACCATCAGAAATATTATTTAATGTAGCTTCTAATTGAGAAACTAATTTTTTCTCTACTTGCTCTTTTCTAATTTTAAGGTTTTTATATTTCACTCTATATCTAAGTATAGAAAAAATATCCTTGTTTTGATTTGCAATAAAACTTATACCTTTTTTCTCTTTATCTATATGTTTTAGATAAATATAAAGTATTAACGAAAAAATAAAAGTTGCAAGAGTTTTTCCAATAATATGCCCTATTAATGCCGTAATAAACTCAGGATCATTATATTTAAGTATTAAATTAAAAACTAAAGAATCGAAAATTAAAACCGATTCTAGTGATAAAAAAAGAATTAAAAAGAAATATAGCTTTTTTATTTTAGTGATTAAAAATTGATATAAAATAACCAGTAAAATAAAGTCTAATAATAAGATTAAAGTCCCTGTAATAAAATATTTATAGTCTATACTAAAAATAGGTTTTGTTGAATTTTCATTGATTAGCTCTAAAAAACTTCCTTGTAAATATGCAATTCCAGAAAAAACAGATAATAAAAAATTTGAAATTATTATTCCAACAATGAGCGTTCTTGCACTTGCAACACCTTCTTTAATATAAATTAATAATACGGCAAACAATACCCCAGAAAAGATAATTATTGGGCTTGGGTAAATTGTATATTCACCTAAAATTTCAAAACTTATAAAAGTGTTAGAAAAAGCTTGAAGATATTGTATGGCACCAAGTAAAATATACAAAGGAGCTAAACCTAATTTTGATCTAAATCTAAATAATAGCAGAATACTTGCCGAAAGAAATAAAAACTCAATTAGTATAGTAGTATATATATTCATGCGTTAATATAAATTGTTTTCAAATACATACTTTTCTTAAAATAAAAGCTAAATATTTAATGCTTTGCTTATAACAAAAAACAAATTTTGCGTTCAAAACCTTTAAGATAATTCAAAAAGACATCAGTAACAAATTTTAAAAAAAAAGAATAGAATCTTAGTCAACAAAAAAGTTCACACAGATTAATAAAAGTTTTAAAAAACAGCTCTTTTTTTTAAGAGGCTTTGCTTTGTACTGCATATAAATGTCTTCCACATTAAAATTGGTTTTATTAACCTGTAGAAATAAAAAAGCCTGACTAAGTTTTGTCTTAATCAGACTTAATAGTGTATTATTATAACGATGCCTCTATGTGGCAATTCAATACATTGTTACAGCCTATTACAGTTATCAGGTTCAGAAAATAATTTTGCAGAATCTCTTTTTTCTTTTTAAGGTATGTTAATCTTCCTTAATTAAGACACCTTATTTTGAAGAATTAACGATTTAATAAGACTGCTGTTGTCCTAAAACAAAAAAGCATCCCAATCTTCTTATTCAGAAAAAAGGAAAGCCTTTCATTGGAATATCAAAGAAACTTTGATATTACTACGTCTCAGATTTTACTCTGAGCACAACACAACATTTTACCATTGCTTCAAAAAAAGCCTCAATTTCTTGAAGCTTCTTTTTGCAATTTTAGCGGTCTGGACGGGACTCGAACCCGCGACCTTCGCCGTGACAGGGCGACATTCTAACCAACTGAACTACCAGACCGTTGCATAATTGCGAGGGCAAATATACATTGCATTTTTAATTCCGCAAACTAAATTTAGAAAAATTAGAGATTTATTTATACAAATTTTTGGCGCTCTATCATATACGTTGTTAGTATCTGATTAAAACCGGCATTAATGTCAGCTTCTACATACTTTATTTTATATTGTCCACACTTTAATCTTAAGTTATTAAAGTACGCTTTTACAGCTTTTTCGTAGTTATCTTTAATGTTATCCGCATACAAATTAATGTACTCACCTGTTTCAACATCTATAAAACGCTTCGGTCTGTTATCAAAATCAAACGTGAGTTCTTTTGCTTTATCAAATACATGAAATAAAACAACCTCATGTTTATTATGTTTTAAATGTCTCAGTGCTTCAAATAGCTTTTCATCATCCTCAGAAGTTTGAAACATATCTGTAAACAAAAAAATCAAAGATCTTCTATGAACCTTTTCAGCAATTTGATGCAAGTACCTATACGTTTCTGTAGTTTTAGATTCTGGTTTAGCGACAACTGCCTCACTCAATTTATTAAGTAACATGTGGTGATGACGCTCACTTCCTTTTTCGGGTGAGTAAAAATCATAAGTATCACTATAAATACTCAAACCAACAGCATCACGTTGTTTCTTTAATATATGCATCAATGATGCACTTGCTAAAGCCGAAAACGCAATCTTATTAAGATTTGTAATACTAGTACCAGTAGATTCAGGATAATGCATAGAACTGCTATTATCTACAATGAGATGACATCTTAGATTGGTTTCCTCATCATAACGTTTCGTATATAATCGATCTGTCTTAGCAAACAGTTTCCAATCAATATGTTTTGTGCTTTCTCCTTGATTATAAATTTTATGTTCAGCAAACTCAGCAGAAAATCCATGAAACGGACTTTTATGCATACCAGCAATAAAACCTTCAACCACCTGCTTAGCTAGTAATTCTAGGTTTTTAAAACCGCCTGCTTTATTAAGTTCTAACTGTAATTCCATGAGTTACCGAAACTAAAAAAGGTTTGCCGTATAGGCAAACCTTTTATCATTTCTTTTAGAATTTGTTTAAACTTTATAGATTTTAGCGAAAATCAGTAATTTTTTGACCAATTGAAATCTTTTTTGAGTTGCATAGCTTTGCTACGGAAGGAAAAAAAAGGTGAAAAGTGGGTGAAAAAGTATGCTTTTTCAGCGAATTTATAAGGTTTAAATAAGTTCTATGAGTATTATCTATAAAAGTGCGTCGATAGCATCAGAATAAGCTTTCTTAGGAGCTACTCCTACTTGGCGACCTACTACTTCTCCATCTTTAAAAACTAAAACCGTTGGGATGTTTCGAACACCATATTTAGCTGCAAATTCTTGGTTTGCATCTACATCTACTTTACCTACAACAGCTTTTCCTTCGTACTCTGTGCTAATCTCATCAATGATTGGTCCAACCATACGACAAGGTCCACACCAAGCTGCCCAAAAGTCAACTACTACTGGTTTATCACTCTTTAATACTGTTTCTTCAAATGTTGCATCTGTTATTTCTAATGCCATAATATTTATTTTTAATTGTATTCTACTTCTGTTTAATACACAAAATTAGTCAAAAATTTTGCCAAACCTTACATTGGCAGTATTTGATTTGATTATAACACCATTCGCGAAATATATATTCGTTTTTTGGGCGCAACCAAAGGGTCAGGCTGTCCATTATATCTTTTTTGCTTTTAATGACAAAAAAGGATGCCATTTCCATCCTTTGCGCAAGCTGAAATCTAATTAGGCAGCTTTTTAGTTGCACATTAAATATATTTACGTAATTTAGCAACCACAAAGTTGCGTATAAATTTATAAAACGAACATTATGAACAAAACAATCACAAAAGAAAAGGTATTTAATCATCCAATAGATCAAATCTGGAATGCCATTACAAAAGCCGAAGAAATTTCAACTTGGTTTATTAAAGCAGATTTTAAAGCCGAAAAAGGATTCAACTACACTTTTAAGTCAGAGCCTAACGAAAAAGGATGTACAGTAATAAGTGGAACCGTAAAAGAAGCCAGTCCTTATGTATTAGTTTATACTTGGATTGTTGCCGATACAAAAGTAGAAACAACCGTTACTTGGACATTAGAAGACCTAGGTAATTCTACAAAACTATCTTTAGAACATTCTGGTATCGAAAACTATGCTGGCGAAACTGCCATTGCCATGTTCGAAAGTTTTAACGGAGGTTGGGATAATTGCATTAATGGTTTAACTAACTATTTAAAAGAAGAAGTTAATGCAAGATAATATCACCAAACTATTTAAAGCCATTGCAGATCCTACAAGGCGTGATATTTTTCACGCCTTAGTGATTGCAACCTCAGCATTGTCTATTACTCAAATCTCAAATCAGTTTGAAATGACCAGACAAGGTGTAACCAAACACATTAAGATATTAAATGATGCTGGGCTGGTAAAAATGGACGAACAAGGCCGAAATCGTTTCTGCTTTGCAGATCCAAAACCTTTAAAGGAAGTCAACAAATGGATGCAATTTTATTCTCAGTTTTGGGATGATTCTTTGGATAATTTAGGTGACTATTTGGATGGTAAGAAGGTTTAATTTTTAATAATTTAAGAATTGCCTTTTAACGTTGTTATACAAGGTATAATTAAGCAATTATATACTCTTTGTAAGCCTTCTTTTCTTTATAAATATTTTGATATTTAATTTGGATTCTTACTGTTTTTAAAAACTCTTCAAGAGAGCTTTTAATAATATTTGTTCTAAAATGGCAGTTTATTACGTTCATTTCTTTTCCAGCACTTAATGGAATAATACTAAAAGTATGTAATACAGATGCTTGTTTAATTTGATTATTTGATCCAAATTTTTCTTTGATCATTTCATCAAATTCAATAGCATCTATTGAAGTATCATCTATTCTAAATTTTATTGATTTAATTACTGCTGGACCAAAACCCTCATTTAAAACATTTATGCTTAAAATAAGCTCATTATTGCACAAATGGATAATACTATTTCGATAATATTTGTGTCTTCAGTTCCGATGATAATTGTGAGATACATTTACTTTTTTATTTAATTAACCTTATCCATAATAATGTGTACAATGGTCACGTATATGAAAAGTAGGGCTGAGAAATGGCATTAGTTTTTCGGATTATACACAAGCCGAATTTTTAAATTTTACTAATTATTTTATTTTTAGAAATTTGTCAAATTTAAAATTTGACGACTTTCCAAAATGCACAAACCTTCGTGTTAGCAAATGCTTGCGTTATTTTTTATGTACTTTGTTTCACACAGTTATTTATCCCGTTTTTTGATTATTCGCAATAATGCGTGTATCGTTGATAAATAATGGTAAAACATCCAACTATGCCAAATTGCTTTATCATAATTAGATTTCTGTTTGTCGTTGTGGTGTCGAATACCATAATTATTTGCAATATTAAATAAGTCCGATTCGTCCTTACTTTCCAGAAACTCTTTTGCTTTTGGTCTTAAAAACTCAAGAACATCTACAAGGTCACGAATAGCTTCTTGTCTATCTTCCATTGTAGATTTGTATCTTCTAAACTTTAATACAGCCTTATTAATTTTACTCTCAATGTTTTCGCTATCATTTGTCGGAACATCTGCATCAAAAAGATGAGATAGACCAGAATCTGCAAGTTGTAAAATCTCTCCTTCGTCTGATATTTCAAATCCACCTGCAAAATCTTTCAGAATTGGGTTTATTTGAGAACGAAAATACTGTTGACCTTCTTTATCATTGAATTCTTCGTAGTGATAACCACAACCATTGTGCTGATGATAATAACCGTCAATTGGCTTTGAGCAGTAATCGTAAAGAAATTCCAAAACGTCAAAAAAATCGTCCTCGCTATAATTCTCAATTTTGGAATGTACTGGATAAAGGTTTTCTTTTTTGAGATGTATGAAAAGTACAGAGTCCAAATCAATACCTAATTCTCCAGCGACTTCTCCTTGATCTTCACAATAATATCCGAAATATCTTTGGTAGTATCCGTCGTCTTCAAGTTTTCGATAAATAATAAGAAATAGGTTTTTTAAAATTTTCAAGTCGATTATTTCATTCGGCTTGATTTTTCCAGTACGTACCGAATAATAATCTCTTTTATTCATATTTAGTTAATTCAACTTATACCTAACATCCTGCGCTTTCAAGCCATCCAAAAGCTCCTGAGAAATTTTAACCTTATTTTTTCGACTAGGCATTTGCACTTTTAGTTTTTCCTTATTGTCATAAACCACAAAATTCAGTGTATTACTACCTTCATGGATTCGTAATAAATCATATAACGCAGAAATTTTACCTTCAGCTAAAGTATCTATATTCAATTGTATCGATAATTTTTTAGCATAAGTATCCATAACATCGTGCAACAACTGAAAACTATTAAACTGAATTCTAGGATCACCTTTTTTACCTGTATCTCTATTTACCCAACCTTCTTTAACAAAGGCTCTGACGTAAACAAAAGAATTGATGACAAAGAAGTGTCTAAACTTTAAATAGTCTTCTCCAAAGATTCTAAACTCGTGGCTGTCTGTATAATCTTCTACAGTAAATAATGCCCAACCTTTACCTTGTTTACTCACACGATGCTGTACATCTGTAACCACACCACCAAAAGTAACTTCTCTATTCAGCACCTTTTCTAAATCACTAAAATCTGAAATTGTACCATTACAAAACGTCTTCATTTCAATTTTAAAATCATCTAATGGATGACCAGAAATATAAATACCAACGACTTCTTTTTCTCTCGACAACTTTTCCATAGTTCCCCAATCTTCGCATGGAGGCACTAGTGGTTCTGCAATCTGCACATCGCTTGCTGCGCCAAATAAACTGACTTGAGCCGAATTTTCATTCTCTTGGTGTTTGGCACCATACTTAACGGCTTTTTCTAAAAATGTAATACCATCTCCATCGTGTGCAAAGTATTGTGCTCTGTGTGTATCTGACCAACAATCAAAACCTCCAGCATTTGCAAGTCCTTCGAATGCTTTTTTATTAGCCGCACGCAAATCTATACGCTTAGCAAAGTCAAAAATAGATTTATAATTTCCGTCTTCTTTTCGACCTTCAACAATCGTTTTTACAGCTCCGTGACCAACACCTTTTATAGCTCCCATTCCGAAACGTACAGCATTGTCTTTATTTACCGAAAACTTGTAATAACTCTCATTAACATCTGGACCTAAAACTGGCAAACGCATACGCTTACATTCTTCCATAAAGAAGGTCACAGATTTAATATCATTCATATTATTAGAAAGCACCGCAGCCATATATTCTGCTGGATAATGTGCTTTTAAGTATGCCGTTTGGTAGGCAATCCAAGCATAACACGTAGAGTGTGATTTATTAAAGGCATAACTTGCAAAAGCTTCCCAATCCTTCCAAATTTTTTCTAGTTTCTCCTTGTCTAATCCTTTTGCACCAGCTTGCTCAATAAATTTAGGCTTCATCTTATCTAAAACCGCAATCTGTTTTTTACCCATGGCTTTTCTCAAAACATCGGCTTCACCTTTTGTAAAATCTGCTAACTTCTGAGACAAAAGCATTACTTGCTCTTGGTAAACGGTAATCCCATAAGTCTCCTTAAGGTATTCTTCCATTTCTGGTAAATCATACACAATCTCTTCATCACCATGTTTACGGCTAATAAAACTTGGTATATATTCCATAGGACCAGGACGATACAAGGCATTCATGGCAATTAAATCATCGAAAACCGTAGGTTTAAGATTCTTCATGTGCTTTTGCATTCCTGGAGATTCATACTGAAAAACGCCTACTGTTTCTCCTTTTTGAAACAACTCATACGTTTTCTCATCATCTAAAGGAAAGTTTTCTGGATCGAGAAGTATATCATGCTTAGCCTTTACAATCTTAACCGTATCCTTAATTAAGGTTAAAGTTTTTAGTCCCAAGAAATCCATCTTCAATAAACCTGCATCTTCAACTACAGAGTTATCAAATTGGGTAACGTATAAATCGGAATCCTTAGCTAAAGCTACAGGCACATAATTGGTAATATCTCCAGGTGTAATAATCACTCCACAAGCGTGAATTCCTGTATTACGAACCGAGCCTTCTAAAATTCGTGCTTGATTAATCGTTTCAGCCTGTAAATCTTCACCATCAGAAATATTTAAAAGCTCATTCACTTTCTCTAAATCTTCAGCACGAAACTTTTTAGCCAGCTCTTTTTCAGACAATCCAAAAATCTTTCCGAGTTTAGACATCAAGGGAATTAACTTCGCAATACGATCAGCTTCATTTAAAGGTAGATCCAAAACTCTGGCTGTATCTCTAATCGATGATTTTGCAGCCATTGTTCCGTAAGTGATAATCTGCGCTACTTGATTAGAACCATATTTATTAATCACATAATCCATAACACGACCACGACCTTCATCATCAAAATCGATATCGATATCTGGCATACTCACACGATCTGGATTTAAGAAACGCTCAAAAAGTAAGTCGTACTTAATTGGATCTATATTAGTAATCCATAAACAATAAGCAACCACAGAACCAGCAGCAGAACCACGACCAGGTCCAACAGACACATCCATTTTTCTAGCTTCTCTAATAAAATCTTCAACGATTAAAAAGTATCCAGGATAGCCAGTATTTTCAATAACACTCAATTCAAAATCGAGTCGTTCTTTTAGTTCTGGAGTGATGTCTCCATAGCGTTTCTCAGCTCCTTTAAAAGTCAAATGTTTTAGAAATGCGTTCTCACCACGCTTGCCTCCATCCGCTTCATCTTCTACTTTTTTGAATTCCTCAGGAATATCAAAAGCTGGTAATAATACATCGCGAGCTAATTCATAAGGCTCTATCTTATCAACAACCTCTTGAATATTTACAATCGCTTCAGGTACATCCTCAAACAAAGCCTTCATCTCTTCCGAAGACTTAAAATAATATTCTTGGTTGGGTAAACCGTAACGATATCCACGTCCACGTCCAATTGGAGTCGCTTGTTTTTCACCATCCTTTACACAGAGCAAAATATCGTGTGCGTTCGCATTTTCTTGTTCAACATAGTAGGTGTTATTTGTAGCTACCAACTTCACATCATGCTTTTTTGCAAACTGAATCAATACTGGATTCACACGATTTTCGTCCTCTTGATCGTGTCGCATTAACTCAATATACAAGTCGTCAGCAAAGGTTTCTTTCCACCATAGCAAGGCTTCTTCTGCCTGATTTTCACCAATATTTAGAACTTTACTTGGCACTTCGCCATATAAGTTTCCTGTTAAGCAAATAAGATCTTCTTTGTAGTGTTCAATAAGTTTTCTATCAATTCTTGGCAGATAGTAAAAGCCTTCAGTAAAAGCTGCAGAAGATAGTTTTGCTAAATTATGATAACCTTTCTTTGTCTTTGCAAGAAGCACAATTTGGTAACCATTATCCTTTCTGGTTTTGTCTGTATGATTTTCGCAAACAAAAAATTCACAACCAATAATCGGTTTAATAATTTTACCTTTCTTTTCCTCTCCGCTTTCTTCTGCTTCAGCATGTTGTGCCTTAACTCCTTTGTTATGATTACCTACTGCGCTCACAAAATGAAATGCTCCCATCATGTTTCCATGATCCGTCAATGCAACGGCTGACATATCTTGATTAGCAGCTGCAGCTACTAAATCTTTAATACTTATAGTAGATTGAAGTATTGAAAACTGCGAGTGGTTATGTAAATGAACAAAATCAACATCAGCCAATTGGGAAGCTGCTTCTTTATTTGTTCCTGTCGTAACAGCTTCTGCTTGTTCCTTTTGTAGTCTTGCATTAATCTTAGCACTTGCTTTCTTAAGGTTAATATGTTTTAGACCAATAAGTTGAACTTCAGCAGGATTTTTTTGAGTGAAATTTTCAAAATAATCTGGCTGAACATCTAACTGTTCTTTGGTGTATTGTTTTCGTCTTATTAATTCTAAAAAACAACGCGTCGTAGCTTCAACATCTGCTGTAGCATTATGTGCTTCACCAAAAGGTTTATTAAATAAAAATTGGTGTAACTCTGTTAATGTTGGTAATTTGAATTTTCCGTAACGCCCACCAGGAAGTTGACATAAACTTGCTGTATGTTCTGTACAGGTATCTAAAACAGGAAGTTCTTGTAATTGGTTAACGACATCTTTGCGCACAAACTCGGCTCCCATAATATTCAAATCGAACTTCACATTTTGTCCGACTACAAATTTGGTCTTTGATAATGCGATATTAAATTTTTCTAATACTTCTGAAAGAGATACACCTTGTTCTTGTGCTAATTCTGTAGAAATGCCATGAATTTTTTCAGCATCATAGGGAATATTGAAGCCTTCTGGCTTTACCAAATAATCTTGATGCTCAATGCAATTACCCATTGCATCATGCAGTTGCCAAGCAATTTGAATACATCTTGGCCAATTATCTGTATCAGTTATTGGTGCGTCCCAACGTTTTGGTAAACCTGTGGTTTCGGTATCGAATATTAAATACATAAAGTCCTTTTGGTGTAAAAAATAAGAGCCTTAAAATTAAGAAATAAAGGCACTTTAATAAAATGAAGTTATAAACATTTGTAAACAAAAAAGCGCTACTCGATGAGTAGCGCTTCCTAAAATATTTTCATCTAAATTATGCTTGCAAATAGTCTGGAACACCATTAGCATCAGCGTCAACTGCATCCGCTGGATCACCATCTATATTTGGATCTGCATTTTCATCAATAGTTAAAATAGTATCTCCATCATCATCATTATCTAAATAATCATCTACACCATCTCCATCTGTATCACCAGTTTCAAAATTTGAGAATAAGCCATCACCATCATCGTCATTATCTAAATAATCTACATCGCCATCACCATCAGTATCAACTGGGTTTCCATTTGCATCAATAGCTTCATCTGCTGTTGGTATTCCGTCTCCATCATCATCAGCATCTAAATAATTCGCTATACCATCACCATCACTATCATCACCCGAAGTATCATCATAAATTAAACCATCTCCATCAAAATCCTCAAAAACATCAGGAATTCCATCAGAATCTGTGTCCAAGCAGTTGAGGTTATCTATGTCTGTTTGTATGCTTCCATCTTCATCTCCACAAAACTGTATTTGTTCTTGAAGGTATAGTAGGTATTGGGCGCACTTTTCTGCATAATTACCAATAGTTGCTGCGTTATATTGCAATTCAGCTTCCACTCTGTTCGCAGTAGCATGCTCACATGTTAGAATACAATTTCCTAATGTATCAATTATGTCTTGTATAGAACCATCTACGTCACCACAATAATCACGTTGTGTATTTAGTGCAGCTACAAAAGCATTACATGCAGACTCAAACTCAGTACTACTTACAAATTCTATGCTTGAGTCAAAAGTAGCCTCATAGGCTATCAACGCTGTGTTAGATGCCGTTTCAACATCATCACATAATATTGGGTTTGCAGGAATTTCCCCTGAAACCAAAGGTACTTTGAAGAAAATACCATTGGTATAACCAACCGAATTTAATCCCGATGCATCAAAAGCTAAAAATTGAAATCTACCTGTAAACGTACCTCTTGTTAAATCTATTTCATCAATCCAAATCTTACCAAGTTCTGGATAAATGGACACATCTTCGTCTGGTCTATTGTTTGTTGAATACACAGTACCAAAACCATCTATGTATTCCGCCTCCATTGTTTCAATAGGGTTGTCACCTCCATCACCAACTACAAATGGCTCATTCTCTGGTGTTTCAACGACTGAAGGCACTCTAAGCGTTACAGTTTCTATATTATTTGTACCTATTATGGTTAAAAAACCATTGGCTTCAATACTTGCTGAAAAAGCCTTGGCTCTCCAAAGTTCATTTTCGCGATCACCTTGAAAAGCAGGTGTATTAAATTGCACTTCGTCGCCACAGCTAAGTATTGTTAAAAAAACAAGAGATAAGAGAATACGTTTTTTCATGTTTAAAATTGATAATTTTTCCTTGGTTCAAATATAACGAAACAAGAATACCAAAAGTATAATAATTTTTAAAACTGAGCCATCTTGATTTCTTCTTTTAGTTAAAGTGAGATTCTTTCAGTTAAAGTGGATTAAAACATCTAAGAATTAAAAAAATATATTATCTTTGCGCCCTCATTAATAACAGAGGTCGAGAACCTCACTAATTAATTATTATGCCTGTAAAAATTAGATTACAAAGACACGGTAAAAAAGGAAAACCTTATTACTGGATCGTAGCAGCGGATTCTCGCTCTAAAAGAGATGGTAAATACTTAGAGAAACTAGGTGCTTACAATCCAAACACAAATCCTGCAACTATCGAGTTAGATGTTAATGGAGCTGTACAATGGTTACAAAACGGTGCACAACCAACTGATACTGCAAAAGCAATTTTATCTTACAAAGGAGCAATGCTAAAGCATCATTTAGCTGGTGGTGTAAGAAAAGGAGCCTTAACTGAAGAGCAAGCTGAAACAAAATTCAACGCTTGGTTAGAGGAAAAAGCGGCTAAAGTACAAGCTAAAGCAGATGGTTTATCTAAAGCAGATGCTGATGCAAAGGCTAAAGCACTAGAAGCAGAAAAAGCAGTAAACGAAGCACGTATCGCTGCAGCTGCACCAGTTGTTGAAGAAGAAGTAGCAGAAGATGTTGCAACTGATGAGACAGCAGCTTCTAACGAAGAAGAATAAAAAATTTATTTTTATACTTTTAAACCCAGACCTTAATCGTCTGGGTTTTTTATTTCATTAAAATTAGATCCTGAAACAAGTTCAGGATGACAAAATCAAAATTTGTTTTGAAAAAAGAAGATTGTTTTTATTTAGGGAAAATTGTAAAAAAATATAGCTTCAAAGGAGAACTCCTTGCTAAGCTAGATACAGATGAACCCGATATATATGATAATTTAGATGCTATTTTCATTGATCTAAGAGGCAATCTTATTCCTTTCTTTGTGCAATCCTCTCAATTGCATAAATCAGAATTACTACGTTTAAAATTTGAAGATGTCGATACAGAAGCTGATGCTGACGCATTAATGAAAACCGAATTGTATTTACCCTTAGACTTATTACCAAAGCTTGAAGGAAACAAATTCTATTTCCATGAGGTCATCGGTTTTACAATTAAAGATGAGAATTTTGGTGAAGTCGGCATTTTGAAAAGTATCAATGATTCTACCGCTCAATCTTTATTTGAAATTGATAGAGATGGCATCGAAATTTTAATTCCTATGAATGATGAGTTTATAGTTGAAGTAGATCGAATAAATAAAACTATTGAAGTCAACACACCTGAAGGTTTGATTGATTTATATATTGAGTAAATCTGTCATTCAGAGCACTACTGAAATCAAAATATATTTTGATTGAAAGTATTTTGCGAAGCAAATAAGAATCTCAAAATGAGATTGCCACGTCCTTCGTCCTCGCAATGACAAGAATATTATGAACAAGCCATTTCAATTTAAAGAGTTTACAATCAGCCAAGACCGTTGTGCTATGAAAATTGGCACAGATAGCGTTTTACTTGGCGCATGGACTTCCTTAAAAAATAATCCATTTTCAGTTTTAGACATTGGTGCTGGCACAGGCGTTTTAGGTCTTATGCTAGCTCAACGAAGCAATGCTGAAGCTATTGAGGCTCTAGAGATAGATGCTGAAGCTTACGAGCAATGTTCTGAGAATTTTGAAAATTCCCCTTGGGCAGATCGCTTATTTTGTTACCATGCTTCTCTTCTAGAATTTGTTGAAGAAATTGAAGATAAGTACGATCTTATCATTTGCAATCCTCCATTTTACTCAGAAGACTATAAAACTGATAATAATGCTAGAGATTTAGCACGCTTTAATGACGCGATGCCTTTTGAGCATTTAGCATATGCTGTTTCTCAATTACTGAGCGAAGACGGACTTTTTTCGGTAGTGGTTCCTTTCAAAGAAGAGAAAAACCTAATTGATTTAGGTTTTAGAGTTGGATTATTTCCAAATCGTTTAACCCAAGTAAAGGGGAATCTGGATTCTGAAATTAAGAGAAGTCTATTAGAGTTCTCTTTTAAAGAAGATGAAATAAAAAATTCCGAATTAATCATAGAAACTTCAAGGCATAAATACACTGAAGACTACATCAATCTCACCAAAGATTTTTATTTAAAAATGTAATTAGTGAGACCGCAACAGAGGTCGTGTTAAACATGTTGGTCCACCTCCACCTTTTACACTAATATCATTTCCTTTATAGGTTGTAACCTCACATCCTGCTTGTTCCAATAACTGTTTTGTTTTTGGATTTCCATCAACCATTAAGCATTTTCTTGGTGCAATTGCCAACACATTACAACCCATAGACTCAAATTCTTCATCTGGTACTTCAATAAATTTAAAATCTCTTTTAATGAGTTCATCTCTAAACTTAATTGGCATTAAAGAAGAATAAACTACTGCCAAATCTTTATCTACAGGATTTAAAATGCTCATTAAATGAAACACCTCATTTTCTCCTTTATAATGTGGTAATTCGGCAACAATAATGTCTATTCCATTAGGCTCTAATAAGGTTTTAAGTTGTGTAATCCCTTCCGTATTGGTTCTGTAGGTATATCCAACGGCCAAAGTTGTTTCATCTAACCAAGCCACATCACCACCTTCTAGAGTTCCCGGAGCTTTTATAATTCCTAGAACAGGAATATTATTTGCTCTATATATTTCTAAATGTGAATTAGGTTCATTAATTCGTCCTCCCTTTCCCATGTTACAAATAATCATTCCAAAATCTGTAGCAATTGACGCATCTCTGCAATAAATAGAGTCGATTTTTACATTCTCATTAAATGGAAAAGAATGGATTTCAATATTTTTATTGGCAAAATACGCTTCAAAAATTCTATATTCTTCCACTGAATTAATAAAATCTGGACACGATAAATAATTAAGTTCCTGCCATTGTTTTGTCAAT
The DNA here is from genome assembly GCF_963975125.1 of uncultured Winogradskyella sp. Classification (GTDB taxonomy): domain Bacteria; phylum Bacteroidota; class Bacteroidia; order Flavobacteriales; family Flavobacteriaceae; genus Winogradskyella. The sequence goes on from NZ_CAXBGB010000002.1 coordinate 17,235, forward strand.
TCATAATTAGAAACAAAAGCATTTTTTGATGATTTAATAAAAACAGATTGAAGTTTTAAATATTCTGAATGATGTGTGTATTTCATATTAATTTTTGCCTTGATTCCATTTCATAATTACATAAAATGGAATTCCTATCAATAATAATAAAAACCCATAAAATACACTTTGTTCACCTGTCCCATAAATTGCCCATAAAGAATAGGCAATTCCAAGCATACCAAGAACCACTGTTTTAATCCAACTATTTATATAAATTTTTCTTTCTATAAGAACTAGTATATAAGCGGCTGCAACAAATAAATAAGGTATCAGGGCAGAGAATACTACAATTTCAGCAATAAAGGTAAATTGATCTACAAGACCATCAGATAGATTCATTAACATTATAACTGTTGTCAATGAGCTTCCGATTATTAATCCCATTGCAGGAGCTCCTTTTTTATTTAATCTACCAAATATTTTAGGAAATAAATTATCGTTAGATGCTGCCATTGGTATTTGTCCTGTAAATAACACCCACCCATTTAGGCATCCTATTGCAGAAATGGCTATCCCACCAGCTACAAAATACCCACCAAAATCTCCTCCAATTAATATTGCTGCATCTGCAAAAGGTGATGGGGAATTAGCTAAGACATCCATGGGTAATACTCCAAAAAGGACAAACGTACTTAATATATAAACGATAGCAACAATTATGGTTCCTAATAGTGTAGCCTTAGAAATTGTTTTTTCTGGGTTCTTAATATTTGCTGCAGGAATAGAAGCAGATTCAATTCCTAAAAAGGCATACAATGTTGCTGCTGCTACAACCGGAAATATTGAAAAATTACTTTCTCCGGTTAAATTGAAAGACGGAAAATTATTAATGTCAAAAAGAAATAAACCAGCAATAATCACAAACCCTAGAGGCAATAATTTTAGTATCGTAGTAATAACCTGTACTTTCCCAGACTCTTTTATACCTCTTGTATTTATCCAGGTGAAAAACCAAATAAATGACAATCCGACTAATACTCTAATTATACTATCACTTTCTAGTACCGGAAAAAAGAAACTTAGTGCACCAACAATTGTTATGGCAAGAGCAGCATTACTAACCCAAATGGATATCCAATAACCCCAAGCAACCAAGAAACCAATAAAATCCCCAAACCCAGCTTTAGAATAAGTATAAGGGCCACCACTTTTATTTCCTATTATCTTGCTAAAATTGCCAAATATTTTAGCTAAAATTAATGCTCCGACTGCTGTAAATAGCCATCCTAAAAAACTAATACTCCCATAGGGTGCAAGAATTGCTGGGAGAACAAAAATCCCTGCTCCAATCATGCCTCCGACCACATAAGATGTAGTGGTTATCAATCCAATTTTTTGCGATTTAGAATTCATTATGATGTTGTTTAAGCGATAAGTATTAATTGCGTAAATTGAAGGGCGTTTAAATATACAATAATAGATGTCGGAAAATTTCTATATAAATACAGATATTACGAAGGCGAAAACACTTCCTGCACTTTTTTATAAGTCGGAGGCGACTTTTGAGGCACTAAAAGAACTTGTTTTTTTAAAATCTTGGCAATTTATTGGTGATGAGAACTTGGTAAGACTTCCTCAATCTGTTTACCCATTTGTTTTGTTAGATTCATTCTTAACTGAGCCAATGTTATTGACTCGTAATGAAAATGAACATATAAATTGTTTAAGTAATGTTTGTACACATCGAGGCAACGTTGTGGTTTTACATCCAGGTAAATCAAAAAAACTAACCTGTATGTATCATGGGAGACGTTTTAATCTAAAAGGTGAATTTGAACACATGCCCGAATTTAATGAAGTAAAAGATTTCCCAAAACCATGTGATAATTTACATCAATTTCCATTAAGAAAATTAGGTCCATTACTATTTGCCGGATTAAATCCATCTTTCGATTTTCAACAAGTTATCGATAAAATGAATGAACGCATTGGTTTCTTACCAATTGATGAATTTATTTTGGATAATTCTATTTCTAAAGATTACCTAGTTCATGCAAATTGGGCTTTATATTGTGATAATTATTTAGAAGGCTTTCATATACCTTTTGTTCACAAAGATTTAAATTCTATTTTAGATTATGGCAGTTATAAAACCGAAACCTATGACTATTGCAATCTACAAATTGGGTACACTGATGAAGCTACTGAAGTATTTGACCTTCCTAAAAATCATATTGATTATGGTAAAAATGTGTCGGCATATTATTACTGGGTATTCCCAAATATGATGTTTAATTTTTACCCATGGGGACTTTCTGTTAATGTTGTAAAACCATTAGATATAAACAGAACTAAAGTGTCTTTCATTTCTTATGTTTACGACCCTTCCAAACTAAACAAAGGTGCAGGAAGTGCGCTTGAAAAAGTAGAACGAGAAGATGAGTTTGTTGTTGAACATGTTCAAAAAGGAGTACGTTCTTCCTTCTACAAAGCTGGACGATTTTCACCTACAAGAGAACAAGGTGTGCATCATTTTCATACTTTACTAAGTAAATTTTTAAACGCATAAATTTTACATCTAAAACGTTATAGTTTCTTTTGCTTTCTTTAAATTTGGTGCATTATAGTTTTTAATCAAAACAGATGAACCGAGCATTTATGCGAACACTATCTGACAACCATTAAAATAAATATTACCAGATGAAACCAGATTTATTTGAAGCTCCAGATTACTACAACCTTGATGAGCTTTTAACAGAAGAACATAAATTAGTTAGAGATGCCGCAAGAGAATGGGTAAAACGTGATGTATCCCCTATTATTGAAGAATACGCTCAAAAAGCAGAATTCCCAACTCAAATCGTTAAAGGATTAGCCGAGATAGGAGCTTTTGGACCATATATTCCTGAGGAATATGGAGGTGCTGGATTAGACCAAATTTCTTATGGCTTAATTATGCAAGAAATAGAACGTGGTGATTCTGGAGTAAGAAGTACAGCTTCAGTTCAGTCTTCTTTAGTGATGTACCCAATTTGGAAATATGGAAATGAAGAACAACGTCAAAAATACCTACCAAAATTAGCATCTGGTGAATGGATAGGCTCTTTTGGTTTAACAGAACCAGATCATGGCAGCAATCCAGGTGGCATGGTGACCAACTTTAAAGATATGGGAGATCATTATCTTTTAAATGGTGCTAAAATGTGGATTTCAAATTCACCATTTTGTCAAATAGCTGTTGTTTGGGCTAAAGATGAAAGTGGACGTATTCACGGATTGATTGTAGAACGCGGTATGGAAGGATTTACAACACCAGAAACACACAATAAATGGTCACTAAGAGCATCTGCTACTGGTGAACTGATTTTTGATAACGTGAAAGTGCCAAAAGAAAATTTATTACCCAACAAATCTGGTCTTGGCGCACCACTTGGATGCTTAGATTCTGCACGTTTTGGTATTGCTTGGGGAGCGATTGGAGCTGCTATGGATTGTTATGATACGGCTTTAAGATACAGTAAAGAACGAATGCAATTTGGCAAACCTATTGGACAGTTTCAATTACAACAAAAGAAACTAGCTGAGATGATTACCGAAATCACAAAAGCGCAACTATTAGCTTGGAGACTTGGTGTAATGCGAGAAGCTGGCACAGCAACCTCAGCACAAATTTCTATGGCAAAACGTAATAATGTGGATATGGCAATTAACATTGCTCGAGAAGCTAGACAAATGTTAGGTGGTATGGGAATCTCTGGCGAATACAGCATAATGCGTCATTCTATGAATCTTGAAAGTGTGATTACTTATGAAGGCACTCACGATATTCACTTATTAATTACAGGATTAGATATTACAGGCTTAAATGCTTTTAAATAGAGCCTAAGGATCATTTAATTTTCTCGCTCTAGAGAAATCGATGTGAAATAAAATTTATAAAAATGCCTCTCAATTGAGAGGCATTTTTGTTTACATTTACTTTATGTCTTCAAAAAATAGATTAGATAGAGCCTACAAAAGCGCTAAGCGTATAACATTTGATGACACTTCTAAGTTCATTTTATTTAGTGATTGCCACCGCGGAGACAACAGTTTTGCTGACGACTTTGCTAATAATCGAAATATCTATTTTCATGCTTTAGAACATTATTATTCTGAAGACTTTAGCTATTGCGAACTTGGAGACGGCGATGAATTATGGGAAAACTTATCATTTGATTCAATTTTAAACGCTCATAAAAATGTTTATATGCTCATGAAACAATTTCATGAGCAGGAACGTTTGCACATGATTTGGGGAAATCATGATATGGTGTATCGCGATCCTAAATATGTAAAAAAACACTTATCTGCTTTTTTTGATCCAAAAACCGGCAAAAATGAAGACTTATTCTGCGGTATTAAATATAATGAAGGTATTGTATTACAACATTCTGAAACAAAACAAGAGTTATTCTTAACGCATGGTCACCAAGCTGATTGGTGGAATTACCTCTTCTGGAAATGGAGTCGTTTTATGGTACGTGTGCTATGGAAACCCTTAAATGTTATGGGTATTGCAGATCCTACAAGTCCTGCAAAAAACTACAAAGAATTGATTAAAGTAGAACGTAGAACAAAAAAGTGGATAACTGAAAAAGATAATCTCATAACCGTCGTTGGCCATACACATAGACCCCGTTTTCCAGAACCTGGTGACATTGCCTTTTTTAATGATGGTAGTTGCGTACATCCAAGAAGTATTACAGGTATTGAAATTGAAAACGGTAAAATTTCTTTAATTAAATGGCAGATTGTAACTACTGAAGATGGTACGCTAAAAATAGATCGCTTTTTGTTGGAAGGGCCAACTCGTTTGATTGACTATAAGACTGAGTAAAAATTAACTGTCATTGCGAGGACAAAGGACGCGGCAATCTTTTAAATCGGAACAAAAACAAACAGATTGCTTCATTTTATTCGCAATGAAGATACACTATTAACTTTCAGGCGCCAACTCAACTTCTAAACCCTCCATTACTGAAGTCATTTGAATTTGACAACCTAAGCGAGAATTCTCTTTTACATAAAAAGCTTCTGATAACATAGCTTCTTCTTCATCTTGCATTTCTGGCAACTCAGTTTCACTCAACACATAGCATTGACAAGAAGCGCACATAGCCATGCCACCACAAACACCAATGGTACCTTCTGGAGCCAACTCGTATGAACGAACCACTTCCATTAAATTCATAGCCATATCAGTAGGTGCTTCAATTTGATGTTTTACACCTTCTCTGTCTATAATTGTTATATTTATGTCTTGTTGATCCATATATTATTTCGTAGAGATTCGCTGAGTTTACACTGAGACTGTACAGAGCAAACTTATTGTATCGCTTTTACTACAGCCTTTGGAGCTTCTTTACGAGTGCCATCAAAGCCATCTATTCCACTTACTGTTGTATATTTTAAAACATATCGTTTTCCAGGATTGATGATCTTATAGGCTGCTTGACACATCAAAGTCGCTTCATGAAAACCACAAAGAATCAACTTTAATTTACCTGGATAGGTATTCACATCACCAATGGCAAAAATACCAGGAATATTCGTTTGGTAGTCTAATGAATTATCAACTTTAATCGCATTCTTTTCTATTTCAAGTCCCCAATTTGCTATAGGTCCTAATTTGGGAGAAAGACCAAACAATGGAATAAAATGATCGCATTCAACTTCAAATTCTTTTTCTATATGCTGTGCTTGTTTTACAACAATAGCCTTTACATTTCTATCACCAACAATACCTACAACTTCAGCAGGTGTAATAAGATTTATTTTTCCTTTATTCTTTAGTTCTTGAACTTTTTCTACAGAATCTAAATGGCCTCTAAATTCATTTCGTCTATGAATCAATGTTACCTCACTCGCCACGTCACTTAAAAAAATACTCCAGTCTAAAGCCGAATCTCCACCACCTGCTATTACAACTCTTTTATCTCTATAAATTTCTGGATCTTTAATAATGTATTCTACACCTTTATCTTCAAAATCAGTAATATTATGAATCAAGGGTTTTCGTGGTTCAAAACTACCTAAACCGCCAGCTATTGCAACTATAGGCGCTTTGTGTTGTGTTCCTTTATTTGTAGTGACAATAAATGAATCGTCTTCTTGTTTTTCTATAGTTTCGGCACGCTCACCCAATGTAAAACCAGGTTCAAATTGCTTACACTGCTCAAGTAACTTGCCCGTTAAATCACCAGCTAAAATTTCTGGATAAGCAGGAATATCATAAATCGGTTTTTTAGGATAAATCTCGGAACACTGGCCACCCGGTTGTGGTAAAGCATCAATTAAATGGCACTTTAATTTTAAAAGACCTGCTTCAAAAACAGTGAAAAGACCTGTTGGACCTGCTCCAATAATAAGTATATCTGTTGTAATCATTTTATTCCTGCGAAGGCAGAAATCTATTGATTACCACCTTGTCCTTTTAACTATTAAAACCTACAAGATTTTAGAAACCTCGCAGGTTGTTTTTATTCAACTTTCTATTAAGCACAAAACTAATAATGCATTTCAATTTAAAATGTGATAAATGTCATAATAACTATTCAACATTAATAACTTTTTCGATTTGTGGAGCGTATTTTTTAATCGTCATCTCTACACCAGATTTTAAAGTCATCTGATTAACACTACAAGACGTGCAAGCTCCAACCAATTGCACCTTAACAAACTTATTATCATCTATAGATAACAAATTAATATCTCCGCCATCACTTTGCAAAAACGGACGAATTTCGTCCAATGCTTTTTCTACGTTTAATATAAGTTCTTCTGAGCTCATTTACTTTTTGTTTTTCTCACCCTAGCCCTCACAAGAGTTGAGGGAGTTAATGAATTTTACTTTTTTATTGCAGAGCATCCTGCCATTGTTGTAATTTTTATTACTTCTGTTGCTGGCAAATCTTTATTTCTATGCACCACTTGCTGTACAACTTCTCGGGTTATTGCTTCGAAAGCTTCTTCTGTTGGAGTAGCTGTTTGCAAGGCTGCTGGTCTCCCAACATCACCTGCTTCCCTAATGCTTTGTACTAATGGCACTTCACCTAAAAAAGGTACGTCTAAATCTTCAGCCAAATTTTTTGCCCCTTCCTTACCAAATATATGATATTTATTTTCTGGTAATTCTGCAGGTGTAAAATATGCCATGTTTTCTATAATCCCTAAAACTGGGACATTAATACTATCTTGTTGAAACATTGCAACACCCTTTTTAGCATCTGCTAAAGCTACATTTTGAGGTGTACTTACAACCACAGCTCCTGTAATTGGTAGTGCTTGCATAATACTTAAATGTATATCTCCGGTTCCTGGAGGTAAATCGAGTAATAAGAAATCGAGTTCGCCCCAAGCTGCATCAAAAATCATTTGATTTAATGCTTTAGAGGCCATTGGCCCTCTCCAAATTACAGCTTGATCTGGTTTAGTGAAAAATCCAATAGATAAAACTTTAACACCATAATTTTCAACAGGTTTCATTTTAGATTTTCCATCTACATTTACTGACAATGGTCGTTCTGAAGCCACATCGAACATTATAGGAATCGATGGGCCATAAATGTCTGCATCTAAAACACCAACTTTAAACCCCATTTTTGCCAATGTAACAGCCAAATTAGCTGTAATTGTAGATTTTCCAACACCGCCTTTACCCGAGGCAACAGCCACAATGTTTTGAATACCAGGAATTGACTTCCCTTTAATTTCATTTTTGGGTGGTGTTACAGGAGCATCAACTTTAATGTTAACATTTATTTTTGCCTTTTCATAGACTTCTCGATGAATGGTTTGTAAAATCTCAACTTCTGTTTTTTTACGTGCTTGAAGACTTGGGTTTTTAATCGTAATATCTACAATCACTTCATCTGCAAATGTCACTACATTAGTAACAGCTCCACTGTCCACCATGTTTTCACCTTCTCCTGGAGCTGTAATGGCTTTGAGTGCGTTTAATATATCTTGTTTGTTTAGTTTCAAAATGCTTATCTAGATTTATTCTAAATGCAAAGATACTGCTAAAAGTTTAGATTTTGAAGCGGATAAATTGAAATGATTAATGAAAGGAATTGGTTTTGCAATATTGAATTTCTACTCTAAATATTTTGCTGGATCCCAAAATATAGACTCTAAATTTTGAATTTGATTGTCTATGATTTCAATACCTTCATTTTCTAGTAACTGTTGCATCAAATTAGTGCCTTCAAAATGATGCTTACCTGTTAAAAGTCCTTTACGATTTACAACACGGTGTGCTGGAATATCCTTTCCGTGTGAACCATTCAAGGCATAACCAACAATGCGAGCACTCTTTGCCGCACCTAAATATTTTGCAATAGCACCATAACTTGTTACTCTACCAAAAGGTATTTGTCTAGCAACATTATAGACTTTTTTAAAAAAACCAAGAGTCTCGGGCTTCATTACAACTCTCTTAAAATATTAATTAAAGTTATTAGGGCAACGATTCCCGTAATAATACCAATACTATAATTCATGCTTTTTTGAGAAGTGATTTTTTTGTCTTTTATTTTATCGAAGAAAAAAATATAGACATATAGCACTACAAATGTTCCCATTGAAGCACCTGTAACATAGGTTATGATACTTGTTCGCTCAAAATTCATCCACCCAAATGAGGCAAGAGTAATAGTCATATAAGCTTGATAAGGAATAGGAAACACATTTAGCACTGAAAGTAATATACCGTGCAACAACCGTCCATGCTTACTCTTAATCTCAGTCTCAACTTTTGCTTCTTTTTGTTTAGAAGCTAACACTAAAAAATAAATGGTAATAAGAACAAAAATGACAAAGGCAACACGTTGCAAAATTTCCACAATATCGGGACGATTAGATAGATATCTTGCAAAGATAATGGCAATATAAGTTTGAGCAAAAACAACTATAGATACTCCTGTTGAAAACATTATGCCACGTCCTGCACCTTCCTTGAGACTTATTCTCGCGGCTGTCATATTGAGAAGTCCTGGAGGAATAACTCCAATTAATGCAACAAAAAGTCCAAGAAAGAAAGCGAGGGTTATGCTCAAGTTTTAATTGATTTTAAATCTAATATACGTAATTGCTTTGTTATGCTCTAAATACTGCTTTTCGTAAAAGGTTTGAATTTCGGTTACTTCTTCGGGACTCCCTTCTAATTTATATACATTATGGTTGGCATATAAAATCTCATGTCCCAACCCATGAAGCAATCCAAGGGTATAACCATGCATAAACTCACTATCTGTTTTTAGATGCATTAGCCCTTCTGGTTTCAACACTTTTTTGTAACGTTCTAAGAATTGAAGATTGGTCATTCGATGTTTTGTACGCTTATATTTTATCTGAGGATCTGGGAATGTAATCCAGATTTCATCCACTTCATTTTCTGCAAACAAGTATTCTATAAGTTCAATTTGTGTTCTTATAAAAGCGACATTGTTTATACTTTCTTCAATGGCTGTTTTAGCACCTCGCCAAAAACGAGCGCCTTTAATATCTATTCCTATAAAATTTTTATCTGGATAGCGTTTTGCTAATTCAACTGTATATTCACCTTTTCCGCAACCTAATTCTAAAACTAAAGGCTTATCATTTTTAAAAACATCAGCTCTCCATTTCCCCTTTAAAGAATAGGTTTTATTAACCAACTCATCTCTTGATGGTTGAAACACATTAGCAAAGGTTTCGTTTTCTTTAAAACGTTTGAGTTTATTTTTACTTCCCACTTGTATCTACAGTTTCTAGATAATATTAATAATTCGGTAAAATTAAGGAAACATTTTAGGTTTATCTTTGTTTCATTCAATCATGTCAAAAATAAAAAAATACTGAAACCTGATGAGCATAATAAACGCATTTTAGTTGCACCCTTAAATTGGGGCCTTGGACACGCTACGCGATGTATCCCTATTATAAATGCACTAATAGAATGCAACTTCGAACCTATTATCGCAAGTGATGGCGCTCCTCTAGAATTATTGAAAAAAGAATTTCCGCAGCTTCAAACGATAGAATTACCTTCATACAATATTAGGTATGCAAAAAAAGAAAACTGCCTTAAAATGAAGTTGTTAAAAGACTTGCCTCGCTTTTTAAAAATCATAAAAAAAGAAAAAAAACTCATAGAAGCTTTAGTTGAAACTGAGCATATATCTGGCATAATTTCCGATAATCGTTTTGGCGTAAGTCATAAAGAAGTCCCTTCAGTATTTATAACACATCAATTGCGTGTTTTAAGTGGTCTTACAACATGGTTTAGCTCTAAATTGCATCTAAAAATAATTTCAAAATTTAATGAATGCTGGGTGCCAGATCATTTGGGTACCAAAAATCTTAGTGGAGATTTAGGACATGTTGATGACTACCAGCATTTCGTAAAATATTTAGGTCCTTTATCTCGTTTTAAAAAACTAGATATAAAAATAAAATATAATCTTCTGGTACTACTCTCTGGACCAGAACCTCAACGAACATTTCTTGAAAACAAACTCTTAGAAGAATTAAGGTACTATAAAGGAAATGTACTTTTTATAAAAGGAAAGATAGAATCGCAACAGCAGAAAGAAATTAGTGGGAATATGGTTATTTATAATTTTATGACAAGTACTGAACTAGAAGTTGCTATAAATGAAAGTGATTTTGTTCTAAGCAGATCTGGTTATACCACTATAATGGATTTGGCTAAACTCGAAAAAAAAGCCTTTTTCATTCCTACACCTGGACAATTTGAACAGGAATATTTAGCAAAAAAAATGCTTGCAGAGGGTATAGCACCTTGTGCAACTCAAAATGAGTTTAATCTAAAAATGCTATCTAATGTTGAAAATTTTAGTGGCTTTATCTCTCGAGAGTACCAATTAAATTACAAGAAACTATTTAGTCTTTTCTAGAGTAAATGAAAACTCACTACCTACATCTAATTGGCTTTCTACATATATTTTTTCTTCGTGCGCTTCAATAATATGTTTTACAATAGACAAACCCAAACCTGACCCACCTTCTTTACGAGAACCACTCTTATCAACACGATAGAAACGCTCAAAAAGGCGTGGTAAGTTTTGTTTAGATATGCCTTCACCATTATCAGTAACTCTAATAATAGCTTTGTTTTTAATCAGGTTTTCTATACTAATTTCTGTAGTTCCTTTTGTTCTTCCGTATTTAATTGAGTTTACAATTAAATTAGTTAAGACTTGTTGTATTCGTTCTTTATCAGCATTTACCATTATAGGTTCTAAATAATCAATATCAAACGTTAAGGTTATATTTTTCTTTGCCGCTTTCATTTCGAAAAGATCAAATACATTTTGCACAATTTTTACAATATCAAACTTCTCTTTATTAAGACTTAGATCACCAACTTCTAATTTAGTAATCATGTCTAAATCCTTAATGATGTATGTTAAACGTTCTACACCTTTACTGGCTCTCGTAAGGTATTTATTTCTAATTTTCTCATCATCAATGGCACCATCCAAAAGTGTATCTACATAACCTTGTACAGTAAATAAAGGTGTTTTTAATTCGTGAGATACATTACCAATAAATTCTTTGCGATATTCTTCTCTAATTTTTAGAGTTTCAATTTCAATTTTCTTGTCTTTTGCATATTTGTCAATTTCACGCCTAAGAGTTCCCATATCAGTAGTAATGGGTTGCTGCCTTAAATTTGTAGATTCTAAAAGTGTAAGGTCATCATATATTTTTTTTACACGTCTATATATAAAGCGCTCTACTCTGTATTGAACAATAACGAAACACAAAGGGAAACAAATTAAAGGGAAGAAGATGACTTGCCAATTAAACGTATGATAATAGAATAAAAAAACACTTACAACGAGTGTTGTAAACATCGTTACATATAGCGATGTACATATTGCAAATATATACGTTTTTTTAAAGTTACTTTTTTGCATTAGTCTACAAACTTGTAACCAACTCCTTTTACAGTTTTAAAAGATTTGTCTCCTATTTTTTCGCGAAGTTTTCTAATATGCACATCTATAGTTCTCCCACCAACAACGACATCATTTCCCCAGACTTTATCTAAAATTTCTTCACGCTTAAACACTTTTCCAGGCTTGGTTGCTAACAAAGATAACAATTCAAACTCTTTTCTTGGCAAAGTGATTTCTACACCTTTATTTGTAATTTTATATTCTTCTTTATATATAACTAAATCACCAATCTTAACTATAGTACCTGTAGCATCTTCAACATTCTTAAGGCGTCTTAATAAAGCCTTTACCTTACTAACTAACACCTTTGGCTTAATTGGCTTTGCGATGTAATCATCTGCACCTGCATCAAAACCAGCTACTTGAGAATAATCTTCACCTCTAGCTGTTAAAAAGGTAATGATTGTTTCACTTAAATTCGATTGTTCTCTAATACGCTCACAAGCTTCGATACCATCCATTTCTGGCATCATAACATCTAGAATAATCAAATGAGGTTTGTGTTTTTTGGCTTTTTCAACTGCTTCCACACCATTTTCAGCAGTAATAACTTGATAGCCTTCATTTAATAAATTATAGCCAACAATTTCTAAAATATCTGGCTCATCATCTACCAATAATATTTTAATATCCTTCTTTTTCAATAGAAATTCAATTTTTAGTTTTGTAAATATAAAATATATCTACCTTATCTTATGATGAAATTTTAATTGGTAACAATTAGCTAACATTACATTCTAAATTGCTGAAAATTAAAACCCACTGACAATTAAAGTGTTATCTTATTGTAAAAAAGCGCATTGTTAATAAACTCTATTATAAATACTCGCAATTTGTTAGTATATTTATAGTCTAATTTTTTAAAAATCAATTATGAAAAAAATTTACTTTTTATTATTTACTTTAATGTTTGGAGCATTTTCTTTTGCACAAACGACTTTATTCCAAGACTCCTTTGAGACAGGGTCACCTGACACATTAGGAACAATGTCTGAAATGTGTACTGATGGAGCTGGAGACTTTTTTACCGTTACAGATGGAACTAACATTGGTGGTAATTATGCTGTTAGTGGTGCTGATGGTACTTTTTGGCTAGCGGCACAAGATACTGATGGAGCACCAGAATGCAACTCTGCTACACAAACTTTAGAGTATGATAACATTGACATCTCTGCTGGAACTGACATGACACTAGCATTTACAGTTGCTGAAGATGATGATGGCACTAATCAAGATTGGGATGCAGATACGCTTGTTTATTTAGAAATTGATGTTGACAACTCTGGTACTTATACTAAGATATATCAATTTGCAGCAACTGGTGGTACAAATACTGAACCAGGTGTGGACACAAATTTTGATGGTACAGCTGATGGCGCTCTATTGAGTAATCTATTTCAAGAATTTACTGCTGCAGTTCCAAATGGCAGTACATTAGATTTAAGAATTACTTTTGAAAAATTAAATGCTGGTGACGAAGATATATCAATTGATAATATTCGTGTAATTGATGGTTATGTTACATCACCTGAGATTACTATTACTTCTCCTGCAGATGCAACAGTATTTGCACCAGGCACAACAAATGTAGATGTTGAATTTTCCACTGCAAATTTAAATGGAGGAGAAACTGTTAGTATAACAGTTAATGGTAATACAACTAATAATGCTACTAGTCCTTTTTCTATCCCAACTACTGATGGAACAGCTTACGATGTTACTGTTGACTTAGTGGATGGTGGTGTTTTAGATACAGATATGATATCTTTTAGTGTAGGTAGTCTTATAACTGTTGCAGACATCACAGCTTTAAGAGCTGATGTAGTTGCTAACGGCCTAGGTAGATTTTATGAAATCACTGGAAGTTCTTTAGTAACACATACTGATGGTTTCAGAAATAGAAAATGGATACAGGACACTGATATTAGTGGTGTCCTTATTTATGATGATGCTAATGTTATCGCTACTACTTATAATGTAGGAGATTTAGTCTCTGGTTTAAGAGGAACTACGACTGATAGCAATGGTGTATTAAGATTTGTACCAACTTCCGATTCTGGAGTTATTGCATCTTCAGGAAATTCAGTTGTTCCTCAAACGGTTACTATTGCTGATTTAAATGCTTCGCCTAACGATTATGAATCTGAACTAGTAGAATTACAGAATGTAATTTTTACTGATGGTGATGGTACAGCTACATTCGCAACTGGTCAAAACTATGATGTAACAGATGGCACGAACACTATCGTTAAACGTACTGATTTCTTTGGCGCAGATTACATTGGAGAAATTATACCTTCAACTCAAGTGCCTTCTGTAGTCGCTGTTGCTGGAGAATTTAATGGTGCTGCACAGATTTATGTAAGAACTTTAAATGATTTTACGTTATCAACTAGTAACTTTGAAACTTCAAGCTTCTTATTATATCCTAATCCAACAAGTACAGGTTCTATTACTATTACTTCTGTAAGTAATGATACTATATCTGTAAAAGTTTACGATATTTTAGGAAAACAAGTTAAAAACGAAACCTTAACAAATAACACGTTAAATGTTTCTAACTTAAAATCTGGTATTTATATAATAAAAATTACACAGAATAATACTTCTACTACCAAAAAATTAGTAATTAAATAAGTATATTTTTTAATACATTATAAAGCGTTGCTTGAAAATTTCAGGCAACGCTTTTTTATTTTCCATACTTTTGTAGTATGATATCTAAAGCCGCTATTTTTAATTTAAAATCTAATGCAGAGTTCGATACTTTAGCATTAGAAATCTTTAGGTTTCAGTTTAAAAACAATGTTATATATCGCTCCTTTTGCGACTTACTTTATAAGCATCCGGCTGATGTAAAGAGCATCTTAGATATTCCATTTTTACCAATTCAGTTTTTTAAATCTCATAAAGTTTTATGTGCTGCAAACTCTGTTGAGAAAACCTTCACTAGTTCTGGCACAACAGGCAGTATTACAAGTAAACATTTAGTGACTGATATTAAACTTTATGAAGATAGTTACACTAAAGGGTTTAACCATTTCTATGGTGACATTGAAGATTATGTTGTTTTAGCTTTACTACCATCTTATTTAGAACGTGATGGCTCTTCTTTAATATATATGGCGAACGATTTAATTGTTAAATCTAAACACCCAGAAAGTGGCTTTTACCTAAACAATCTTGAAGATTTAGCCCAAAAACTACAACAACTTGAAGCTAAACAGCAAAAAACACTACTCATTGGTGTCTCTTTTGCTTTGTTAGATTTAGTTGAACAATTTCAGTTTAGTCTAAAACACACTTTGGTTATGGAAACTGGTGGTATGAAAGGCAGAAGAAAAGAAATTATTAGACGAGAGCTTCATAACATACTACAATCTGGTTTTGGAGTCACAAAAATTCATAGTGAATATGGTATGACTGAACTTTTGAGTCAGGCCTATTCTAAAGGAAATGGTGTTTTTAAATGTCCTCCTTGGATGAAAGTCTTAACACGAGATACCGAAGATGCACTTACGCTTCAGCAACCAAATAAAACTGGTGGTATTAATGTTATTGACCTAGCCAATCTTAATTCATGTTCATTTATTGCTACTCAAGATTTAGGAAAAGTTAATGAGAATGGTCAGTTTGAAATCATTGGTAGATTTGATAATTCTGATATTAGAGGCTGCAATTTAATGGCTTTGTAAGTAGTGAACTGTTTTTCGACCTATTTCCTATAAGGTCTATTATATGAAGTATTTTATTCTATTTTACAATAATCTCAAGCGCTTTTTCTCAAACTATAGATTACAATACTAAGAAAGGTTTTGTAGCTAAAGGCTATGATGTAGTTGCTTATTTTAACAATTAAGCCATTGAAGGGTCTAAAACATATTCCACAACTTTTGACAGTGTAAAGTATAAATTTAGTTCTAAAAAAAATCTAGATATTTTCCTAAACAATCCTGAAGCTTATATTCCACAATATGGTGGCTATTGTACATATGCAGTCGCAACAAATTCAAAAAAAGTTGATATTGACCCTAAAACCTTTGAAATTAGAGATGGAAAACTTTATTTATTCTATAATTCTTGGGGAAATAATACCTTAACAAAATGGTTAGAAGAAAATGTGAAAGGTTTACAAAAAAATGCCGACTTAAATTGGGAGGCTATAAAGCTTAATTAATTCTATGAAAAAGAAAAATTAACTAAGTTAGCCTCTAAGTTGATTGATTGGTTAGATGTGCCCGAAAGTAATTTCGGGCATTTTTTATAATGATAACACTGTATCAAAATACTTAAATAACCTTTAAGATAAAATTCGTTTTCTTACCTCTACTGATTACAATATACTTGTCGTTAATCAAATCTTCAGAGGATAATTTATAATCTTCTTTTACCTTTTCTTTATTAACAGCTACAGCATTTTCTTTTAGAGCTCTACGTGCATCTCCATTAGAATTTAAGAAGTTAGTTTTCGCAGCCAAAGCTCCAATCATATCTATACCTTCATCAAATTCTGATTTAGAAATTTCAGCTTGTTTCACACCTTCAAAAACGTCTAAGAACAAACTTTCGGGTAATTGTTTAATCTCGTTTTTAAAATCTTTGCTAAATAATATTTTAGCTGCTTTTACTGCGTTATCATAATCTTCTTTACTATGCACAAAAGTTGTTACTTCTTCTGCTAGACTTTTTTGTAAAGCCCTAGAGCCAGGATTTTCTTTATGCTCTGTAATTAAGTTTTTAATAGTCTCTTTTCCCAAAAAAGTAAAAATCTTAATATACTTCTCGGCATCTGCATCAGTAGTATTTAACCAAAATTGGTAGAATTTATAAACTGATGTTTTATCTGCATCTAACCAAATATTACCACCTTCACTTTTTCCAAATTTAGAGCCGTCTGCTTTTGTAATAAGAGGACAAGTAATTGCATAAGCTTTAGCTTGGTCTTCACCATCATGCATACGTCTTACCAATTCAGTCCCTGTAGTAATATTTCCCCATTGATCGCTTCCTCCCATTTGTAACTTACAACCTATTGTTTTATACAAATGATGAAAATCGTAACCTTGTATTAACTGATATGTAAATTCTGTAAAACTCATACCAACATTTCCTTCTTCACCACTTAATCGTTTTTTTACAGAATCCTTCGCCATCATATAATTTACAGTAATGCGTTTACCTACATCTCGAGCAAAATCGATGAAGCTAAAATCTTTCATCCAGTCGTAGTTATTTACTAAAATAGGAGCATTTTTTTCTACAGAATTAAAATCTAAAAAACGAGATAATACATTTTTTATACCAGCAACATTATGCGCCAAGGTAGCTTCATCTAGCAAATTACGTTCGTCACTCTTCCCAGAAGGATCACCAATCATACCAGTAGCTCCACCAACCAAAGCAACAGGTTTATGACCTGATTTTTTTAAATGAACCAATAAAATTATTGGAACTAAACTTCCTATATGTAGTGAATCTGATGTAGGATCAAAGCCAATATATGCTGTCGTCATTTCCTTTTCTAATTGCTCTTCTGTGCCTGGCATGATATCGTGTACCATTCCTCTCCAACGTAATTCTTCTACAAATTTATTTGCCATTACTTTATTTTAATTCAATGTTATCTGCACAAAGATATGTTTCCACTTCAAATGACAAAAGACAATTTTAAAAAAGCGTAAATTAGCTTTATGATATTAGTTACTGGAGGAACAGGATTAGTTGGCTCACATTTGCTTTTTAAATTAATAAGCAACAATGAAAATGTGCGCGCTATTTACCGAAGAGAAAAAACATTGCAACGTGTTAAACATGTCTTTTCTTATTTTTCTGATGATGCTGAAACGCTTTTCGATAAAATTAAATGGGTTGAAGCAGATATCAATGACATACCAAAATTACAAGATGCGTTTAAGGGTATAACACATGTGTATCATTGTGCGGCCTTTGTCTCTTTTGAGCCCGATAAATACAAAACACTACGAAAGGTTAATATTAAAGGAACAGCAAACATAGTTAACCTCTGTATTAGTTATAGAGTTAAAAAACTATGTTATGTCAGTTCTATTGCTGCAATTGGGCATCATAGCGACCCAGAAAAATTTATCGATGAGCAAACAGCTTGGAATCCCGAAGATGATAACAGTGTCTATGCCATTACAAAATACGGAGCAGAGCTCGAAGTGTGGCGAGGCACACAAGAAGGTTTAGATGCTATAATTGTAAACCCTGGAATTATTTTAGGAGCAGGATATTGGAATGGTGGAAGTAGCGGTAATTTGTTTAAGCAAATCTATAAAGGCATGCGCTATTATGTAAATGGAGTTACAGGTTATGTAGATGTTTGGGATGCTGTTAATACCATGCACCAACTTATTGAAAGTGATATAAAAAATGAAAAATTCATTTTAATATCCGAAAACTTGAGTTTTAAAGCGTTTCAGACGAAAACGGCCAAAGCACTTAATGTTAAACCTCCTATGAAAGAAGCAAAACAGTGGTTATTAAACATAGCTTGGAGATTAGATTGGTTACAATTTAAACTTTTTAGCAAACGACGAAGTTTATCTAAACAAAATTCAAAATCAGCATTAAGTGTAACAAAATATAATAATTCGAAATTAAAAAATGCTTTAGATTTTGAATTTAAGCCTATAGATGAAGTAATAGTCGATGTAAGCAAATTATATCTTAAAGATCTTAATACAACTTAGTTTATAGCTATAGTATCTAAAACTTTGAATCTAAAATTTCTCTTTGGTTTTTTTACAGAGTCTTTCTTGCTTAATTTAATTTTATTAATAGAATCACGTTTACGTTTTGCGGCCTTACCTTCTATTTTTTGAAGCTCTCCAAACTCTTCTTTTTCTTTTTCTAACCTTGCCTTTACCTTATCTACAATGTCTTTGTAAACGTCAGTATTAAAAGCATAATAGGTATTACTATCTGCAAACTGCGCACTATCAATATTATATTTTGTTAAAACATAAGTTTCTGGCACAAAACCATTAGTTTCTAATAGTTTTCTATTCACACCTTTTGCAGCATTTATAATATATAAGTCATGAAGAATCTCTGACATTTTATTCTTAGATATAAGATTATCTGGTTTCTTTGGTTTATCATTCTCATTACAAGCTATAATCAAAAGGCTCAATACTATTAAAACACTTATCTTCTTAACCATATTATCTATTAAAAGTTAATCGCTGTCCTGCTTTAACGCCTAAAACTTTAAAATTGTTATATGCCAATTGGCCATTAACAAAAGTATGGGTTATTCTACTCTTAAACGTATTACCCTCAAATGGAGACCAACCACATTTATATAGAATATTGTCTTTATTAACAGTCCAAGGATTATTTAAATCCACAATAACTAAATCCGCATAATACCCTTCTTTTATATAACCTCGCTTTTCTACATCGAATAGAATAGCCGGATTGTGACATGCTTTTTCTACTATTTTCTCAACAGGAATTTTTCCTTGATGATGTGCTTCTAACAAAGCAACCAAAGCATGTTGTACCAATGGCCCTCCAGAAGGAGCACTGGTGTATGGATTATTTTTTTCTTCAAGCGTGTGAGGCGCATGATCTGTAGCAATAACATCAATTCTGTCATCTAAGAGTGCTTTCCAAAGATGCTTTCTGTCTTTAGCTGTTTTAACTGCAGGATTCCATTTTATATGACTTCCTTTTTTCGCATAGTCTTCATCAGAAAACCATAAATGATGCACACAAACCTCTGCTGTAATCTTTTTATCCTTTAATGGAATTTTGTTTGAAAACAGTTTCGTTTCTTTTCCTGTTGACAAATGAAACACATGCAATCTCGCACCTGTTTTCTTTGCTAACTCAATAGCTTTAGACGATGACAAATAGCATGCCTCCTCGCTACGAATAATAGGATGCTTTTCCATAGGAATATCATCTCCATATTCTGCTTTATATTTTGCTAAATTCTCCTTAATAGTTGCTTCATCTTCACAATGCACCGAAATCACCATATTGGTGCTTGAGAATATTTTTTCAATAACCTTTGGGTCGTCAACCAACATATTTCCTGTAGAAGATCCTAAAAACAGTTTTAATCCTGCTACAGTTTTAGGATTTACCTTTAAGATTTCATCTAAATTATCATTGGTGCCACCAAACATAAATGAGTAGTTAGCGTAAGATGAATTTGCTGCAATAGCAAATTTCTCTTCTAACCTCTCAACAGTCGTCGTTTGTGGATTGGTATTAGGCATCTCAATAAATGAAGTGATTCCGCCAGCCAAAGCTGCTTTAGATTCTGTTTCTATATTAGCTTTATGCGTTAAGCCTGGTTCTCTAAAGTGAACTTGATCATCAATCATTCCTGGTAATACATAATTACCTTCAGCATCGATGACCTTTATATCCGCAGATTTTACACTAATTGAAGAGTCTATTTCTTTAATAATGTTGTCTTCTATGAGAATATCTCCTTCAACAATTTTTCCTTCGTTGACGATTTTTGCATTTTTTATGAGGATATTTTGCATCATTTTTTTTCTACTTAGCAAATAAACTTTTCAATTTCAAACTTATCACACCAAAAATGGCTTCAGAAATAATACCACTACTCATTTTTGATTTTCCTTTGGTTCTATCTTTAAATAAAACAGGGATTTCAACAATTTTAAATCCTTTTTTATAGGCTTTAAATTTCATTTCAATCTGAAAAGCATAACCTACAAACTTAATTTTATTGAGATTAATAGCTTCTAGCACAGCTCTTTTATAACAAATAAATCCGGCAGTAGAATCTTTAACTTTCATCCGTGTAATAAACCTTACATATCGCGATGCTCCATAAGATAATATGATACGAGACATTGGCCAATTAACAACTGTAATCCCTTTAACATATCGCGAGCCTACTGAGATATCTGCATTGTCATCCAAACAAGCGTTATATAATTTTATTAAGTCATCTGGACTATGTGAAAAATCTGCATCCATTTCAAAAATAAAATCATAGGCTTTTTCTAAAGACCATTTAAATCCAGATATATAAGCTGAACCTAAACCGCTTTTTTCCTCTCGCTCTAATAAAAATAAACTACCAGAAAATTCTTGCTGTAATACCTTAACTGTTTCAGCCGTTTTATCAGGTGAATTATCATCTACAACTAAGACATGAAAACGCTTCTCTTGTAAAAATACAGCTCTAATAATAGACTCTATATTTTCAATCTCATTATAGGTAGGAATTATTACGATTGCGTCAGACATTAACTAACTTTTATACCCTCTTTTGAGTGGTGCTTAGAATTTTAACAAAAGTAAAGTTTTTAATGGATTATATGATGTAATTAACTTTTTTGATAGTTGTAGTTTAAACTTTTTGTTTTGTAGCGAAAATTATAGATTTTTTATAATTTAGCAGCATGCGTAATTTTATTACTTACGAGTGGTTTACCATCTTCACAATCATAGGATTGTTCGCTATTGTTGCTGCAAAAGTTCTCAATGCAATTAGATTTAATGATTTCTTATATGTTATAGGTAATTCTAAATACCTTAAAATCTATACCAAAGATCAAAAATTTATCGATCAATTTGATAGTTTTTTATTTGTTAACCTTGTCTTGTCCCTTAGTATATTTACTTACTTCACTTATTCTACGTTTATATCTCCATTAACGTTTGAGCTAGTTTTATTTTTAAAACTTCTTTTTGCAATATCTACCATAATTATTATAAAAACGCTTCTAGAGCGTCTTATTGGTAGTCTTTTTGAGATTGATGGTGTAATAGATAACTACTTGTTTCAGAAGACAACATTCAAAAATTACTCTGGCATCGTCTTTTTAATTGCCAACTTACTTTTGTTATATACAGATAAGTATGCAAATGTTGTTATAATAGCATCATTTGTTTTAATTTGCCTTATTAATCTCATAGGTTTTTTAACTTCATTTAAAAACTATCAAAAATTAATAAATTCCAATTTTTTCTATTTTTTGTTGTATCTTTGCGCTCTCGAAATCAGCCCTTATGTCCTTTTATATAAGGTAATTAGAGAGTATAACGCATAAAACACAAGGTTTAAGTATGAAAGTGAAAACGATTTTAGTATCACAGCCAGAGCCTAAAATAGAGAACTCTCCTTACTTTGATTTGCAAGAAAAGCAAAAGGTAAAAGTGGACTTTAGACCCTTCATCCACGTTGAAGGCGTATCATCCAAAGATATTAGACAACAAAAGATTGATCTTAGTAAATTTACAGCAATTATTCTTACAAGTAGAAATTCTGTAGATCACTTCTTTAGAGTAGCAGACGAATTGCGCTTTAAAGTGCCCGATTCTATGAAATACTTCTGCCAATCGGAAGCTGTTGCCTATTACTTACAAAAATACGTTGTCTATAGAAAACGTAAAATTTATGTTGGTAAACGTACTTTTGAAGAATTAACACCTTTAGTTAAAAAATATAAAGACGAATCCTTTTTATTACCTACAACAGATAAAGTAAAACCTGTAATTCCTGAAATATTAGATAGTCTAGGTGTTAACTGGAAGCAAGCTACATTTTACAAAACGGTAATTAGTGACTTATCTGATTTAGCCAATGTGTATTATGATATCTTAGTATTCTTTAGCCCTTCTGGCATAGAATCTTTATTCCATAATTTCCCAGATTTTAAACAAAACGAAACACGTATTGCTGTGTTTGGAAACACAACAGTAAATGCTGTTAAGGAAAAAGGACTACGTGTAGATATTTCTGCACCTACACCAGAGACACCGTCAATGACAATGGCTTTACAGAAGTATATTGATGCTGTTAATAAGGGGAAATAGTAAAATAACTATTATTTATATAAAAAGCGATTCTAAATTTAGAATCGCTTTTTTAGTTTTTTTAAGTTATTACTAAAACGAATAACGTTGTGGTCCTCCACGTCTCACTTCTTCAGACGCATATGACTCAAACTGTTTAAAGTTTTCTCTAAAGGCATTAGATAGTTTAAATGCCATTTTATAATACGCTTCATCATCATTCCATCTTGTTCGTGGGCTCAATACTTCTGTTGGTACACCAGGACATGTTCTTGGTTGTGCGACACCAAATACGGAGTGAATATGGTAATTTTCGTAATTATAATCGCTTAAATCACCATTTAAGGCTGCATTAATCATGGCTCTTGTGTACTTTAATTTCATCCGTGTTCCTACTCCATAAGGTCCACCTGTCCAACCTGTATTAACTAACCATACATTAACACCTGCGTCTAGCATTTTTTTACTCAACATATCAGCATATTCTGTTGGATGCAAAGGCATAAATGGTGCGCCAAAACAAGCCGAAAAACTTGGTACTGGCTCTACAACACCAGCTTCTGTACCAGCAACTTTTGCTGTATAGCCAGAAATGAAATGATAAGCTGCCTGACTTGGTGTTAGCTTAGATATTGGAGGTAATACACCAAACGCATCAGCAGTTAAGAAAAATATATTCTTTGGGTTTTTACCAATTGATGGTTTTCTAATATTATCGATATGGTAAATTGGGTAACTTACTCTTGTATTTTGTGTAATAGATGTATCAGCAAAATCTACATTGCCTTTATCGTCCAAAATTACATTTTCTAAAATCGCTCCTTTTCTAATCGCAGCAAAAATCTCTGGTTCTTGATCTTGAGATAGATTAATCACTTTAGCGTAACAACCCCCTTCAAAATTAAAAACGGTATTTTCTTTTGTCCAACCGTGTTCGTCATCACCAATTAAACTACGATTAGCATCCGTAGAAAGAGTTGTTTTTCCTGTCCCAGATAATCCAAAGAAGATAGCTGTATCGTCATCTTTACCAACATTTGCACTACAGTGCATTGGTAAAGTGTTTTTAAATACTGGAAGAATAAAGTTTAATGCAGAGAAAATACCTTTCTTAATTTCTCCTGTATAACCAGTTCCACCAATTAAAGCAATCTTTCGTGTAAAGTCTAAAATCGCAAAGTTGTGCTGACGTGTTCCATCTACTTCTGGATCTGCCATAAAACCTGGAGCGTTAACTACTGTCCATTCTGGCGAAAAATCCTTTAATTCTTTTTCTGTTGGGCGTAAAAACATATTATAAGCAAACATGTTACTCCAAGGATATTCATTAATAACCCTAATATTTAGCTTGTAGTTTTCATCAGCACAAGCATAGCTATCTCGTACATAAACTTCTTTCTCAGACAAATAATTTACAACTTTATCGTACAGCTTCTCAAACTTATCACTCTCAAACGGAATGTTAATATTTCCCCACCAAACTTTGTTCTCAGTAATGTCGTCTTTTACAATGAATCTATCCATTGGAGAACGACCAGTAAACTCACCTGTATTAACCGCTAAAGCACCAGAAGAGGATTCTACTCCTTGTCCTTTAGAAACAGTCTCAGCATGAAGTTCGTCTGAAGATAATTGATAGTTAACTTTTGCATTTTTAATTCCATATTGGTCTAACGAAATCGATTTCGTTGATTGGGTATGGTTTGCCATAATTTTTGTGTTGTTTAGTGGTGCAAAATTATCATTTTATTTTAAAATAACACACTCGATTAACATTAATCGACCTTACTTCTTATAATACCGATTAACATCACAACCCAAGCCGCAATTAGTAGCAATCCACCAATTGGTGTAATCATTGCAATAGTCTTAAAATCAATGCTTGAAAGTGCATTTGTAGCCAACCCATAGATAGAGCCAGAGAAGAAAATTAACCCAAAAAGCACCAAATGAAATATAGTTTTTTTCAGCTTTAAGCTAACAAAAGAAGTACTACCAAGTATTAACAACAAAAACGCATGGTATAATTGATAACGCACACCTGTTTCAAAAGATTTAATAGCATCAGCATCAACCAATTTCTCTAGACCATGTGCTGCAAAAGCTCCTAAAATGACACCCAGAATTCCTAAAACGGCTCCAGCAATTAATAATTTTTTTTTCATAATTAATATGATATTTAAGTCTAATACTTTTTGGATTTATTACATTCGCTCCACACAAAATTAGTCATATAAAACCATTATGCGAAAGATTTTAATCATTGGTGCTGGAAAATCATCATCATACCTCATAAAGTACTTACTAGACAAAACGCAATCTGAAAACCTCCATATTACCATTGGTGATCTTAACGTTGATAACGCTAAAAAATTAGTAGGCCGTCATGCCCAGACTGAAGTTATTCACTTAGATGTTTTTAATGCTAAATCTCGTACTGCTGCAGTTAAAAATGCAGACATTGTGGTTTCTATGCTACCTGCACGGTTTCATATTGAAGTTGCTAAAGATTGTATTAGACATAAAAAAAACATGGTTACCGCCTCTTATGTCAGTGAAGAAATGCAAGCCTTAGACGAAGATGCTAAAGCTAATGGTCTCATTTTTATGAATGAAATTGGTGTAGATCCAGGATTAGATCATATGAGTGCTATGCAAGTTATTGACCAAATTAGAGATAAAGGAGGTAAAATGATTTTGTTTGAATCCTTTACTGGTGGATTAGTAGCACCCGAGAGTGATAATAATCTATGGAATTATAAATTTACATGGAATCCGAGAAATGTGGTTGTAGCAGGACAAGGCGGAGCCGCTAAATTTCTTCAGGAAAGTCAGTTTAAGTATATTCCTTATGATCGATTATTTAGACGCACAGAGTTTTTAGAGGTTGAAGGATATGGCCGTTTTGAAGCTTACGCCAACAGAGACTCTCTAAAATATCAGCATGTTTATGGCTTAGACCATGCAAAAACTTTATACAGAGGTACTATGCGACGTGTTGGTTTCAGCAGAGCTTGGCATGTGTTTGTGCAATTAGGAATGACTGACGATAGTTACACTATTGATGATAGTATTAACATGAGTTATCGCGATTTTGTAAATGGCTTTTTGCCTTATAGCCCAACAGACTCTGTTGAACTAAAATTTAGACATGCTCTAAAGATTGACCAAGATGACATTGTTTGGGATAAATTTTTAGAATTGGATATTTTTAATTCTAAGAAAATGGTGAAGCTTGAAAAAGCTACACCAGCACAAATTCTACAGAAAATATTAATGGATAGTTGGACTTTAAGTGAAGATGATAAAGACATGATTGTGATGTACCATAAATTTGGTTACGAGCTTAATGGGGAAAAGCATCAGATTGATGCTACTATGGTAACACTTGGTGAAGACCAAACTTATACAGCTATGGCAAAAACCGTAGGTTTACCAGTAGCTATTGCCACAATGGCAATTCTTAATGGCAAGATAAAAACACCTGGTGTTCAAATACCAATTTCTAAGGAAGTTTATACTCCAATTTTAGAAGAACTTAACGCTTATGGTGTTAATTTCTCTGAAACCGAAGTCCCTTATTTGGGTTACAACCCACTAAATGCATAATAAGCCGTTTTAGCATATTATTGTTTCAAATTGAAATCATTTTCTTATTTTTAACTTTCAATTCATAAATAGAATTATACATGAAAGTTAATGATAAGGGTATTTACATCGATGGCATTGATAAAAAAATAATACGTGCGCTAATGGCAGATGCCAGGACTCCTATTCTAGAAATTGCACGTAATGTGGGTATTTCTGGAGCTGCAATTCATCAAAGACTTAAAAAACTTGAAAAATCTGGCTTATTAGCTGGTTCAAAATTTATAATTAATCCAAAGGTTTTGGGCTACACCACTATGGCATTTGTAGGTGTTTATTTAGACAAAGCGGTTAGTAATCCTGAGGCTGTGAAACAATTACAGAAGATTCCTGAAGTTATAGAATGTCATTATACAACTGGGCATTGGAGCATTTTTATAAAGATTTTATCTAAGGACAATGAGCATTTAATGCATGTATTGAATTCTGAAATACAGAGTATAAAGGGTGTATCGAGAACAGAAACTTTTATTTCTTTACAGCAGCAGATTAATCGACAGATTAAGATTTAATTCTTACAGTTCCTTTTCAATTTCAATTTATTTGGTATAATAAAAAAGAGGCAACCAAAAATTTAGTAGCCTCTTTTTATCACTAACTAACTATAATTAATTTTTAATAACACGAATTAATTTACTAGAGCTTCCTATTGAAACTTTAACAAAATAAGCACCAGACTCTAATCTAGACATATTTAAGTTTCTAGTTGCAACATTAGGTGTTTGAGACATTACAACTTGTCCTAGCATATTATATACCTTAATTTCTGATATATTTTCTCGAGAATTAAGTGTTAATACATCATCAACAGGATTTGGAAAATAGCTGAATGAATTATCATCAATTCCTGGAGTGGATAGTGTAGCATCTGAAACAGTGATATTAAAAGTTCCTTCAACTCTTCTAGCTATAGCTACAGGAGCAACACCATCACTCCATACTCTAATATAGTAAACCGCATTTGGTATTAACCCTGTTAACTCTACTGTTTCTCCACCATTATTTACAGAACAAGCAATACTATCTGCATCTAATTGTGAACAATCTAATGACGAGTAAACTGCAACATTTGCCTGATTAGAGTCACCAGTAATTACAGTTGTAATAGTTGCCTGCCCAGAACCAAGTGCTTGGAATGTGTACCAAACATCAGAATGGAAATTGAAAGAATCACAAGTAGTATCATCTAAATTGCTTGTAGAATCATCTGTCGCGCCAGCTGTCGTTTCTCCAAATAATGTTACACCGAAACTAAGGGGTGTTGCACTAGCGCATAAATCATTTCCTGGTGCTGGAACAGTAGGGACGCAGCTCACATTGAGTTCATAACTACCGACACTAGTACTTAAAAACCCATCTATCATTATGTAATACGTAATATTTGGTTGTGCAGTAAAAGTCACTTGAGATTGATTTGCACAAAATTGATCATTAAACGTTACTTGATTTGTTTGTAGACAATCGTCAAATACTCTAATAACTGTATTAAAGCTTGAATTACAAAGTGACAATGTTACATCTTGTAAAACAGTATCTGTAAATGAATAAAACACATCTGTTGCAGCATCATTACCACTGTTAGTTGCACGTAGTGTAGTACCTATAACGGTGTCTCCACAAGTAACAGCAATCGCTCCTGTACATTCATCATTTACAGGTGGTGGGCAAGTATCCTCAATCGCTCCCAAATCTACATTACATCCTGCATCAGTACCATGTTGTAACGTAAAGTTTATTGGTGTCCCAATTGGGTATGGCCCAAATGCTACAACTCCTGTCGTTAAAACCGGTGTTACTGTTGCTCCGTCAGAAATCGATGGATTACCATTTCCTAAATCAGTAACATTTACTTCTACAAAAAACTCTCCCGTTGTACAATCTTGACTCGACACAACAGCTGTCGCCATTGGTGGCCCACAGGTATCAACAATATCAACTTTTATATTATGAAACCCAAAATCAATTAAATCATCTGCATCATTTGGAACAATATTAAAACTAGAGATATTAGTCGCATTGGTTGTACTTGTAATGGCAATCGCTCCCGAACCTAATGGGTAAGCTGTAGGAGTAGATATATAAGCGTTATCTTGATTTGTAACCGATATTGTACCAGCTTCTAAAGTGTCATAATCTAACCCTTTAAATGTAAAATTAGTTGGGTAACCGTTTCTTGTAATCGTTAGTACAAATGGCTCTATTGTGTTTGCGCCACCAGAACCAAGGTAAAAAACCAAATCTGTACCATTTAAAACATCAAGTGTTTCGCTACCTGGATGATCTACTGTTAAAACATAAGTATCTCCATCTTTTACAATAGTCTCTGTAATGTTAGTAACATTATCTACTGCCGTATCTATAGTAAAAATAACTTCAGAACAAGTGTCTGAAACTGTTCCTAAGCTTACATCACACGTTGTATCAATACCATGTTGTAATGTTAGTGCTACTTGCGTACCTATTACGTAAGGACCAACAGTAAAACTTCCTATAGCTGCTATTGGAACAGAAGTTGTCCCATCAAATAAAGATGGACTACCACTTCCTAAATCAGTGATATTAATATTAATATTAAATGTCCCTGTAACACAATCTTGAGCACCTAAAACAGCTGTCCCAATGGGAGAAACACAAGGTGGCGGACATGTATCTGCAACAGTACCTAAATCTACATTGCACGCCACATCACTACCGTGCTGTAATGTGAAATTTATTGGTGTACCAATAGGATATGGCCCTAAATTTGTTACTCCCGTTGCTGTAACTGACGTCGTTGTTGTACCATCAAAAATTGCTGGACTCCCACCTCCCAAATTTGTAACATTTACATTAACAAAAAATTCTCCAGTGCCACAATTTTGACTAGCAAAAACTGCTGTTCCGACTGGTGGGACACAAGGTTGTACGATATCTATATTTATATTATGAAATCCGAAATTAACTAAATCATTAGTAGTACCTGGAATTATGTTTACTTCACTTATGTTATTAGCATTACTAGTATTTGTAATATTTAATGTGCCAGATCCAACAGCATAATTAGTTGGATTTGAAATAAGATCACCATTTTGATTTGATAAGGAAATAACTCCTGCACCTAGAGTATCATAATCTATACTATTGAGATTAAAATTAATAGCAATGCCATTTCTTGTTAGTGTTAAATTAAAAGGTGCTGTGGCAGCTGTTGTCGTACCTAAATAAAATATAAGATCTCCACCTCCTAAATTGTCTAATGTTTCGATATCTATAGGGTGGTCAATGGTTAACACATATGTATCTCCACCACTTACAAGTGTTTCGGTAATATTCGTACCATTATCTACTGCTGTATCAATGGTGAAATTCAAATTTTGAGCTTTAATACTATAGGCTGTTAAAAACAAAAAACAACATAATAAGATGCTGTAGAATTTTGTCTTTTTAAAATTGTAATTGTTTTTCATAATGTATGGATTTTATTAATAATGAAGGATACCATCAAACTATTTTGATGGCATCCATTACTTTAAAATATCTGTAATTATTAATTTCTAGGCGGATATATACCATCTAAAGCAATAATATAATTAACACCTTGGTAAGGCTGCATATTGTTATGTGCTTGTCCACCTCCAGATTGACCAACAGCAATTCCATCTGCAGCCATTTGAGCATTTTTGCCCAAAGAATAAGACCCTCCCTGTGCATTATATGCATTTGTAGGGTCTGGCACCGCAACACCACCTCTTGGAAGTGGACTTACTGCCTCAATAACAGCTGTGTGATCGTGAGTAGGCATTTGAGTTTTGTTAAGCGTAACGTTAGCTTCACCTCCTTTTTGCCCTAGTCTAATCGATGGTACACCAGGTCCTGTTCCAGCATGGACAGCAACACGCCCTCTTAAATCTGGTAACCCAAAAGTTGTTCTTCCATCTCCACCATAAGTGGTTCCTAGTATTGAGAATAATGATTGGTATTGAGAAATTGCCAATAATTGCCCATCGCATAATGCCCAACTTCTTGGTGCAAAATTCCCTCCGAACATCATAATCTGTCCAATAAACTGTTCCATAATAAATTTTGATTTTTAATTGGTTATATAGGTTACAAATTTGACGCAAACTTGTGTAAAATTTTACCGCAGAATCACTTCAACTCAAAAACGAGTAGAAATACCTGTTTTTAATTTATAGGTCATTTTATATAGGCTTTATCACTAACTTTAACCAAACATTAATTAATTATATTTTATTATGAACACAAAACTAACACCGCTCACAATCCCAGTAAAACAAACACAAGACTGGTTAAAAGAATGGCAAAAAACAAATGCAACTTGCGCTAAAGCCTTTTTAATACCAGTTTCTGACTTAGTAGCTGCTTTCAAAGAAATGGGTGTAGTAACTGAAGACTCCAAAGGAACTCTAACAGTTAATTCTACATTAGACAAAGGTGTAAGAGCTTATGTTGGTATTAATCCTGATAGCGCAAAACGTGGTATGAATGATGGCTATGGTAATGGCCTTTTTATTGTAGGTACCGAATTAGTAGGAAATGTGCATAAAGATATCGTAGAGGGTAATAAAGATGTAAACTTAAGTAAAATGAGCGGCACAGGTATTTATGATTTTATTAAACCTTGTCCAAACAATTGTGATCTAACAAGTCCCTTATACAACCTGAAATAATATTTAATGGAACAAATTGATGATCTTTTTGAATATGTTAGTATACTTCTGATTTTCATTAATGCGTGCCTTTATATTTGGAGCTATAGAAATTTCAATAAATCTATAGCTCTTAAATATTTTAGTGTATATCTCTTAATAAGTTTCACTATCATATTGGCAAGCACAATAATGGCGAAAATACCAATGAATAATTTGTATTTATCTCATTATTATTTTATAAGTCAATTTATACTTTTATCACTTTTTTACAGGTCACTTTTTCTTAAAAAACAAAAAAAATTAGTTGTTTATTTTTTATTCGGGATCCTTTTTGTTTTAGCGTTTAAATATTATCTAAAACCAAGTTTATATTTTAAATTTAATATACTTGAAATATTTATAACTTCATTTCCAATAATTGTATATTCAATTATTCACCTATACAATTCATTAAGTAGAAAAGGAGAATACATGTTTATAAACTCTGGAATATTGATTTATCTAACCATAAGTACTTTAATATTTATTTTGGGAGACTACTTGTCTGGTCTTAACAATGGAACTATTAGTTATATATGGATGATTAACAAGACTTTATATATTGTGTATTTAGTATTAATTTTAGTCGAATGGAAGAAACTCAATTTGCAAGCCAAGAACAAGTCATAGGAGCTCTTGTTTATGGTATCATTTTTTTGGTTCTAGTCACCATAGGTCTTATTCTCTTTTTCTATTACTCTAGACGAAAAATCATTAAAAAGGAAATTGAAAAGGTTAATATTAAGCTCGACCATCAAAAGAAGATATTACAAACCACAATTAAAGTTCAAGAGAAAGAGCGCAACCGCATTGCTCAAGATTTACACGATGCAATTAGCTCAAAGTTAAATGTAGTGAGCTTAACAACAAACGTTTTAATTGAAGATGATACAGTAAGCTCAGAACATAAAGAAGCATTAAACCATATTTTAGACATTACAACACGCACTTTGGAGAGTTCTAGAAAAATAGCACATGAGCTTATGCCACCTATTTTAGATAAGTTTGGTTTAAAAATAGCGCTAGAGGAGCTGTTTGAAGAGTTTACGTCTAACACGTCTATTCAAATAGATTATAATATAGACCAAATAGGAGACCTTAATAAAAGTAATGAACTCCACATATTTAGAATAACGCAAGAACTGATTAATAATGCGCTAAATCATGGTAAAGCAGATACACTACAAATGGAACTCAAAAATGAAATCCAAGGATTTATATTGATTTTTAAAGACAATGGCATCGGGTTTAATACTGAGGTCAGCAATAAAAAAACTGGTATTGGATTACAAAACATAAAGAGTAGAGTTGCCATTTTAAATGGTGAACTATTTATTGAAAGTTCAAAACAAATAGGAAGTACTTTCACTATAAACTGCAAATCTTATGGAAACTAAAATCACAATCGCTTTAGCCGATGACGAACTCTTGTTTAGACAAGGAGTTATTGCTATATTAAATAAGAATAAAAATTTAAACATTTTATTTGATGCTGATGATGGTGTACAACTTATGGAGCAATTACGGATAGCCGAAAAATTACCAGACATTGTAATAACGGACTTAAAAATGCCCAATCTCAACGGTGTAGAAACTACAAAGTTGATTAGAAAAGAATTTCCGGATATTAAAATTATTGCCCTAACTAGTTACTTTAGTAAACCTTTTATTGTAAATATGATATCTATAGGTGCAGTGGCTTATTTGGCCAAAAATAGCACACCTTCTCTAATGATAACGACTATAGAGGAAGTTGCCGAAAAAGGATTTCACTACGATCAGAAGGTTATGAAATTTATTCAAGAGAGTTTAATTAGTCCATCTAATAAAAGGTTGAAATCTAACTTTGACACCACTTACTTTACTAAACGAGAGATTGAAGTTTTAGAGCTCATTTGCAAACAATTTACTACAAATGAAATTGGAGATAAGCTATTTATTAGCCCAAGAACTGTAGATGGCCATCGTAATAATTTACTACTAAAAACAGAATCTAAAAATGTGGCTGGTTTGGTGGTTTATGCAATTCAGAATAAATTAATAAGTTTAGACGAAAATTTATAAGGAAAAAGCCCTGATTTCTCAGAGCTATTTAATTATACATCTTAAGTATTAGTCTCTCCCACCAAACACTTGTAGCGCCCAAAAAACTAAAGAAGCTAGCGCACCAATGGCAGCAACTAAATACGTTCTTGCAGCCCATTTAAGTGCGTCTTCAGAACCTTTGTATTCCTCTTGTGTCACCATATTTTTATTCTTTAACCAAGCTAAAGCTCTATTACTTGCGTCGTATTCTACAGGTAATGTGATGAAGCTAAACAATGTTGCAAAACCCATCATTACTAAACCTGCTACAGCAACCCAATAACCAAGACCTATACCTGCTGCTGCTCCTAAAACAAGCCCTCCAATAACAACCCATTGCGACATACCAGAAGTTACGCTTACTATTGGCACGAGTGCAGAACGCATACCCAATGCACTATAAGCTTGCGCATGTTGTACGGCATGACCACATTCGTGAGCAGCTACTGCAGCTGCAGCTGCATTCTGCTGATTATATACCGACTCACTTAAGTTAACCGTTTTATTTTTAGGATTGTAATGGTCTGTTAATTGTCCTGGTGTAGAAATGACTTCAACATCAAAAATACCATTATCAGCTAGCATTTTTTCTGCAATCTCACGACCACTTAAACCATTACGCAACTGCACTTTAGAGTACTTAGCAAATTTCTTTTTTAAATGATTACTTACCAACCAACTAACTAAAGTAATGGCTCCTATTAATATATAATATCCAAACATAATTTTAAATTTTTGTATTGTAAATCTAATAAATGTATTGCAAAAAATGCGCCAATTTTTTGATAAGAAAAATTGTCATATTTATATGTCATGCTGAACTTAATTAAGCACCTAAGTTAATTGAAAAGATTGCCGCGTCCTTTGTCCTCGAAATAACGTTATCCTACAATATTTACAATCTTACCAAGAACCACAATTACTTTCTTTGGTGTACGACCATCTAATTGCGCAATGGTTTTTTCATTTGCCATAACAGCAGCTTCAATATCATCTTTACTCATATCTAATGGTAACTCTAACGTAAAACGCATTTTACCATTAAAAGAAATCGGATAATTTTTGCTACTCTCTACCAAATGACTTGCATCGAAAGTTGGGAAAGAAGCTGTTGATATTGACTCGCTATTACCTAATTGCGACCATAACTCTTCTGCAATATGTGGTGCATAAGGAGACATTACAACCAATAATGTCTCAAGGATATCTTTACTTGTACACTTTTGAGCCGTTAACTCATTAACAGCAATCATAAAAGTAGAAACCGACGTATTAAAAGAAAAATTCTCAATATCTTCTTCTACTTTCTTTATGGTTTTATGTAATGTTTTTAAGCTGTCTTTTGTTGGCTCGGCATCGTTAACATTTAAACCGTTTTCACCAACATAGAGTTTCCATAATTTTTTAAGAAAATTATGTACACCTGTAATACCAGCAGTATTCCATGGTTTGTATTGTTCTAGTGGCCCAAGAAACATTTCGTAAAGTCTTAGACTGTCTGCTCCGTAATCTTCGCAAATCTGATCTGGGCTAACAACGTTATATTTAGATTTAGACATTTTCTCGACATCACGTCCAACTTTATAAACTCCATCTTCCAATAAGAATTCTGAATAAGCATAATCTTCACCAAATTCAATATCGTTCTTTAATCCATCAATATCTAATTCATCAGAAGCATTAACATAATTTACTTTTACATGAATAGGTGAAAATTTAAGTCCTTCTATAATAGCTCCAAAATTCTGACCATAAATATCTTTCTGAACAGATTCAAACAAATCTCTAAAAGTACTTATAACACTTTTTTGATCTTCGTTTAATAAATCAAAAAATACAGTGTCCACAATTACGCTCGCCAAACCTTTAGTAAAACCATCACCATTTACAAAGTTGTTCTTATCCTTTGTAGAAATTTTTGAATTCAATATAAAATCATATAAGTTTTCAAATTTCTTGAAGCTATCATATGAAATGTAAATTGGCTTACTCAAAACTGGATCTTTGAAATCTTTTGATTTTGATGACAAACTACCCAACAAAAGATCTACTCTATAAACAAAAGCACTAGTCCCAAGAATCATTCCTTGGTTAATCAACTTTTTAAAAGGCTCTTCAACGTTTACAAAACCTCTATCTTTTAAAAGTTTTACCCAAAAACGTGAGTATAATAAATGACCTGTAGCGTGTTCGCTTCCACCAATATATAAATCTACATTTTCCCAATACTTAAGTGCATCTTCGCTAGCAAAGACTTTATCTCTATTAGATTCTTCCATATAACGGAAAAAATACCAAGAGCTTCCTGCCCAACCAGGCATTGTGTTGAGCTCTAAAGGATAAACTCCGTTGTGAGATTCTTCGCTTTGCTCTGAATGACAAAGGTCATTTGAAACAACTTTATTTGTTTTTGTACACCAAGCCCAAACATCTGCACGTCCTAAAGGTGGCTCGCCCTCTTCGGTTGGTAAATACTTTTCCACTTCTGGTAAAACGATAGGCAAATGTGCTTTATCTATCATTTGTGGCATGCCGTCAACGTAATATACTGGGAATGGTTCTCCCCAATATCGCTGTCTAGAGAATACTGCATCACGTAATCTGTAATTGGTTTTACCCTCTCCTTGTTCTATGTTTTCTAGCTCGTAAATAGCACGTTTACTTGCTTTTTTATAGTTCATTCCGTTAAGGAAATCACTATTAGCAATCTTTACATTGTCTTTTGAGCCGTAAGCTTCTTCTGAGATATCAACACCTTCAAATATATCTGGGATGTCAATTCCAAAATGTTTTGCAAAATCGTAATCGCGCTGGTCACCACATGGCACAGCCATTACTGCTCCAGTTCCGTAGCTCGCTAACACATAATCACCAATCCAGATTTGAATTGGTTCTTTTGTAAATGGATGCTCTGCGTAAGCTCCTGTAAACACTCCAGAAATGCTTTTTACATCTGCCATACGATCGCGTTCGCTTCGTTTGGCGGTTTTTTCTATGTAAGCTTCAACGTCTGTTCTTTGTGCTTCGGTTGTTATTTTTGAAACTAGTTCGTGTTCTGGTGCTAGTGTCATAAAACTTACACCGAAAATGGTGTCAGGACGCGTGGTGAAAACTTCTATTTGATGAGATTGCTTCCCACTTCGTTCATCGTGGTTCGCAATGACGTTAAAAGTGACTGATGCTCCAACAGATTTCCCAATCCAATTACGCTGCGTTTCTTTAAGCGAATCGGTCCAATCAATAGTCTCTAATCCTTGAAGTAAACGCTCTGCATAAGCAGATATTCGCATACTCCATTGTGTCATCTTTTTTCGCACAACAGGATGTCCGCCACGTTCGGAAACACCATTTACTATTTCATCATTTGCTAAAACAGTTCCTAATGCTGGGCACCAGTTCACTTCAGTTTCAGCTAAATAAGTCAATCGGTATTTTAATAAAATTTGTTGTTGTTGTTTTAAAGAATACCCATTCCATTCTTCAGCAGTAAAATCCTCTATATCATCATCACAACTTGCATTTAATGTTGTATTTCCTTCCGTAGAAAACTTCGAAATTAAAGTATCGATATGTTCGGCTTTATCAGAATCATTATTATACCAAGACTCAAACAACTGAATAAAAATCCACTGAGTCCATTTGTAATATTCAGGATTCGACGTACGAACTTCTCTACTCCAATCGAATGAAAAACCTATTTGATCTAATTGTCTTCTATAAGTTGCAATATTTGTTTCTGTTGTAACCGCAGGATGCTGACCCGTTTGAATCGCATACTGTTCTGCAGGTAATCCAAAACTATCATAACCTTGAGGGTGTAACACATTAAAACCTTTATGACGTTTATAACGCGCATAGATATCACTAGCAATATAACCTAGTGGATGACCAACGTGCAGACCTGCTCCACTTGGGTAAGGGAACATATCTAAAACGTAATACTTTGGTTTGTTGCTGGTATTTGACGCTTTAAACGTTTTGTTTTTTGCCCAGTAGTTTTGCCACTTCTTTTCTATGTCGTTGAAATTGTACTTCATAATTTAAAATATGATGTTTCCGTCATTGCGAATCACGCTTTTTTTAAAGTGTGACGTGGCAATCTTTTAATTTGAACTTCAATTCAAGAGATTACTTTGGTCGTTCCACCCTCGTAATGACGTTTTCAGTGCGCAAATTTAAAGGTATTACAACACAATAAAAAACTAAACGTTGTATTGTTCTAGATAAGCAAATTGTTTTTTATTTTTACGGTACTAATTAGCATTAATCCATGGCATCATCCTTTGACAAGTATCAAAAGCGTAAACTTATATCCTCGTACATCTCTGTAGTCGTAAGTATTGCTCTGGTTTTATTTCTTTTAGGCTGCTTAGGGCTTTTAGTTATTAACTCTAAAAAAGTTGCAGATCACTTTAAAGAACAAGTGGTAATGACAATATATTTAAATGATACTGCAAAAGATGTTGAAGTGAATCAACTCAAAAAAAGTTTAGCGATGGCAGATTACACAAAAGAGGCGCTTTTTGTTTCAAAAGAGGAAGCTGCAGATTTTATGAAGGCCGAAACTGGTGAAGACTTTATGGATTTTGTAGGCTATAATCCTTTAAAAAATTCTATAGATGTTCATTTAAAAGCCGATTTTGTTACTACTGAAAAGTTAACAGAAATCACAGAAAGTTTATCTACAAAAGATTTTATTGAAGAAATTCGTTACGACAATGATTTGGTAGAATTAATGAACAATAATGTAAATAAAATAACCTTTTGGGTATTAATTATTAGTGGTTTGTTTACTCTAATTGCTGTGCTATTGATTAACAGTTCTATTCGTTTAGCAGTTTATTCTAAACGTTTTATTATAAAAACCATGCAAATGGTTGGTGCTACTAAAACCTTTATCCGAAGACCTTTTGTATGGAAAAGTGTTCAATTAGGAATTATTGGTGCACTTGTTGCTTTAGCTGGTATGGCTGTAGTATTATATTATTTAGATAATACGTTTCCCGAATTAGAATTGCTAAGAAATACAGTAATGATAATTGTGTTGTTTGTTGGGATTTTTCTTTTAGGTATTGTTATTACCTGGATTAGCACCTTTATTGCAACACAACGCTTCTTAAACTTAAAGACGGATCAGTTGTATTACTAAGATGACTTGTTATAGAAATATTAATATGTTCTATTATTTTAAATAAAACATTTACTTTGCACCTATTAAAGTTAGCATACAGAACATTACATTATGGGAGAACAAAAACGCAAAGAAGACAATAAAATCGAATTTATTTTCGGAAAGAAAAACTACAAGTGGTTGTTCATTGGATTAGCATTCATAGCTATAGGCTTTATTCTTATGGCTGGTGGTGGCAGTGATGATCCAAATATCTTTGACGAATCTATCTTTAGTTGGAGACGTATTAGATTGGCACCTACCTTAATATTGATTGGTTTCGGAATTCAGATTTATGCCATTCTTTTAAACCCAAATAAAGACTCAAAAAAATAACATTGATTTTACTACTTTTACGATGTATCACATCTGTAATTGATACTTTTGCCCCATGGAAATTTTAGATGCTGTTATTTTAGGAATTATTCAAGGTCTTACTGAATTCTTACCTGTCTCTTCTAGCGGACATCTCGAATTAGGAAAGGCCATTCTTGGTAGTACTATTATTCCTGAGGAAAGCTTATTATTTACTGTCGTTCTTCACTTTGCAACTGCGCTTAGCACTATAGTTGTTTTTAGAAAAGACATACTCGAAATTTTAACGGGTTTATATAAAGGTATTACAACACTAACTTGGAATGAAGAATCTAAATTTTCTGCTAAAATTATAGTGTCCATGATACCAGCTGTGATTATTGGTTATAAATACGAACGTGTATTTGAACAACTTTTTGGTAACAATATCCTTTTGGTTGGATCAATGTTAATAGTCACAGCCGTTTTATTAATTCTGGCAGATAGATCTAAAAAGACACATAAAAAAGTATCCTTAAAAGACGCATTTATAATAGGTATTGCCCAAGGTATAGCTATGTTACCAGGAATTTCTCGTTCTGGTGCTACCATATCTACATCAGTGCTTTTAGGTATTGACAAGAGTAAAGCTGCGCGCTTTTCATTTTTAATGGTCGTTCCATTAATTTTTGGTAAAATTGCCAAAGATGTACTGTTAGGCGAGATTGATTATAACAGTACTAATTTCACCTTTTTAAGTGCTGGCTTTATAGCGGCTTTTATATCTGGCCTCTTTGCCTGCACGTGGATGATTACACTTGTTAAACAAAGTAAATTGACCTACTTCGCTATCTATTGCTTAGTTGTTGGTATTACTGCAATAATTTGGTCTCTACTCTAATGCAAACAGCTGAATATTTTAAAAATGGACAGGTCTTATTGATAGACAAACCACTCAACTGGACATCTTTTCAGGCTGTTAATAAATTACGTTGGGCTATTCGACAAGCGTACTCAATTAAAAAAATAAAGGTTGGTCATGCTGGCACACTAGATCCTTTAGCCACGGGCTTATTAGTGATTTGCACAGGCAAAATGACTAAGCAAATAAACACCTTTCAGGGACAGGAAAAAGAATACACCGGAACTTTTGTTTTGGGTAGCACTACTCCTTCTTTCGATTTAGAAACAGAAATAGATCAAACCTTCCCAACAGATCATATTACCAAAGAATTAATTCATAAAACAACAGTACAATTTATAGGTATTCTTAATCAATACCCTCCTGTATTTTCTGCCATTAAAAAAAACGGGAAACGTTTGTATGAGTTTGCACGTGCTGGTGAGAAGGTAGAAATTAAGTCGAGACAAGTAGAAATTACTGAATTCGAAATTACTTCAATCAACGATTTAGAATTAAAATTTAGAGTTGTATGTAGTAAGGGCACTTACATTAGATCCTTGGCTAATGACTTTGGAAAAGCCTTAAATTCTGGTGCTCATTTATCTGAATTACGGCGAACAAGAATAGGTGGTTTTAATGTTGAAAATGCGTTGACACCCGAAGCTTTTATAGAAAACCTTCCTGCTAAATAATCATTTAACAACGGTTTAAGATTGCCTTTTAAACTATTTCGTTGTTATATTCGTATATCATAATGAATGAATAAGGTTTATTTATCTGAATTTAATTGAAAAACATAAAGCATTTATTATTACATTTCTCCTCACTGGGATTGTGATTTTTGGTCTGTTTAGTATTCAACTAAAACTACAAGGGAAGTTAATCACTGAAAGCTATTACTTATTAGAACCAGAACCTGAGAAAACTGAAAAAGAACTTCAAAAAATAAAAAGCTTAAAAACAGCTTCTACAAACAAAGCTTTTAATGAAGACCAAGAATACAAAGACCTGATGCGTAACTTTAAAACGGTAAGCGCTAACGACTTTGAACGCACAACAAAAGCTATAGAAGAAGCTAAAACAAGTGATGTAGAAGAAACAAGCCTCAATAAATCTTTTGCAAACAGAAATGCTTATGCCTTAAAATCTGAGGAAACAAAGTCTTATAAAAAACTTGAAGACGAATTAAATAAGCGTTTAGAAAATAAAAAACAAGCAGACGAGCATGCTAAAGCTAAAAGCACCTTAACCTATTCTTTAAAAGGTAGAACGCTCTCATACTACAAAACACCTCGTTATCTATGTGAAAATGGCGGGAAAATTGTAGTAAACATTGAGGTTAATGGATCTGGCAATGTCTTTGGCGCATATATTAATGGCTCATCTAACTCTAATAATCAATGTTTAATAGACCATGCTCTAGAATATGCGAAATCTGTTCAATTTAATATTTCGGAACGTACGAATCAGATAGGTACTATTACCTTTTTATTTAAAAAAAAAAATTAACTTCGACTGCACTCTGTTACAATTCAAGATAAAAGATTTACTAAATCCTCGATTGTAGATTGTCCTTTATCTTTATTATACCAACGTTGTAAATCTTCTTTAAACTCTGGCGTTAGCATCCCATTTTTAGATTTATATGCATTTACCATATCAGTAGCGACAATTGGCCTTGGTCCAAAGGTAGCAACAACATTGTTACTCTTATTGTCAATCATTATTAATTTGGGAATTGCCTTACCTCCATTAGTTAAAAAATGGTTCATAAGGATATCGTTTTCATCTCTTAATACAACATTAAAATTAATATTATCATTGAGTTCAGCCACTTTATTTATTACTGGCGCTATATGTGCAGCATCACCACACCAACTTTCAATAATAACTAACCAAGTTACTTTTCTGTTAAAATTTTCAATTTTGGTTCTCATCTCATCAGAAACTTTAACTGTTTTGTCCCAACGCTTCATTCTCCTATCGTTAAGCATGGTATAGTTTACCATATCTTCTGTTTTTTCATTTCCAGTAGTTGAATTTTCTTCAACTAACTTAGAGACTAAATTTCGGTAATCAGCATATGTAATACCACTCTTTAAACTGTCTGCAATTATATTGTTTATCATATGTATATCTAAAACTTCCAAAGTGCAAAATTAAGCTTTTGTTGCCATTTTTTATGCAACAGTTGCTACATTAGTAGCTACTAATTTAAATCCTTACAATTATGGAAAAACACAGATGCGGTTGGTGTGTTGGAGACCCTTTATATGAAGCATATCACGATAATGAATGGGGAGTTCCTGTGTTTGATGATGATACCCTATTTGAATTTTTAATTTTAGAAACTTTTCAAGCGGGTTTAAGTTGGATTACGGTTTTAAAAAAACGCGAAAACTTTAGAAAAGCTTTAGATAATTTCGATTATAAAAAAATTGCGAAGTACCAGCAACCTAAGATTGAATACCTATTACAAGATACTGGTATTATAAGGAATAGACTTAAAGTAAAAGCTACAATAACTAATGCTGAAGCATTTATGAAAATTCAAGAAAAATTTGGTTCATTTTCCAAATACATCTGGAATTTTGTAGATGAGAAACCTATAAAGAATAGTTTTATAAACTATAAGAATGCACCTGCTAATACTCCACTCAGTGATATCGTAAGCAAAGATTTAAAAAAACGCGGTTTTAAATTTGTCGGTTCAACAGTAATTTATGCTCACATGCAAGCTACAGGAATGGTTAATGATCATGAAATATCTTGCTTTAGATATAATGAAGTTTAAAGGTATTTTAAAAACTCTAAACGAGAAATATGCTTACCACCTAAACTCTCTAAATGTTTTGTATGTAATTGACAATCAATTAATTTATAATTAGAATTTTGAACAAAAGTTATAAACCCAACTTTGCTCGCATTACTTACTTTGGCAAACATACTTTCACCACAAAAGATTTTATTCTTTAATTCAATCCCATATAAGCCACCAACCAAGTCGCTATTTTCCCATACTTCAATAGACTTGGCATAACCTAACTTGTGTAATTTAATATAAGCTTCTACCATATAATCAGTAATCCATGTACCTTGTTGTCCTTTTCGTTTTGCTAATGCGCAGTTTTCTATTACCTGTGTAAATGCTTTATTTTCTGTGACTATAAATTGTTTCTTTTTTAAGAGTTGCTTCATGCTTTTAGAAACCTTCAAATCTTGCGAGAATAACACAAAACGAGGGTCTGGTGACCACCACAATAAAGGTTCTTCGTTTTCAAACCATGGAAAAATCCCCTTAGAATAGGCATGTAGTAAGCGCTCTGTTGACAAATCACCACCAACAGCTAAAAGCCCATCTATAGTGGCTTCTGAGACATCTGGAAATTCTATTTTATTAGTTAAAAAGTGCATGGATTTAGTTTATGATAGCATTTTATTAAGATCTTCCTGTTAAATAAGACTTTCTGCTTTGATAGGAAAAGAATTTTATTGATATTTGAAGTGACCTTTATGATATAAATTTTTTGTTCATCATTGCTTTTTTTTTAAGTTTGTTTGTAGAGGTCAAACCTAAAACCACAATACTAAGTCCTGATTAACCGTCAGGACTTTTTTTATTTTATAATTTCTAAAAAAAAAGACTTGCCTTAAGTTAAGACAAGTCTTTATATTAATGATTGTTTTTCTGATTAAAACGGTAAATCGTCATGATCACCATCCTTTAAATCGCTAACAGGTTCAAAAGCTTCTGTTGGTGGTACTGGTGGCATATCTCCGCTTACAGATTCAGATTGTAAAGCCTCAATTCTCCATCCTTGTATAGAATTAAAATATTTAGTCTCACCTTGTGGATTTACCCATTCCCTTCCTCTTAGATTAATACTAATCTTAACCTGTTGACCAACTTGATAGTTATTTAATAAATCTGTCTTATCCTGAACAAATTCCACCATAATATGCTGTGGGTATTGTTCTTCTGTAGTTACAACTACTTCTCTTTTTCTAAACCCGTTACTACCAAAGGTTTGTGTCTCACCTACCATTTTAATACGTCCTTGTACTTCCATTTTGCTTAATCTATAATTATTTAATATTTGTTCTTTTTTGAGTCTACGAAAGTAATAACTTCCAAGCACTTTCTACGTCTCCGTAACTCAAATAATTTTGAGCTAATTTATGTTTTTCTCTATGTGATGCTGTTTTAATATTTGGATAATGCTCACTAATGTCCTTTATAAATTGATTTACCTTGTTTTTATTTGGTAAAGCTTCGACATTAGCCAACATGCCAAGGTTATTGCCTGTTAAAATCATACTATTTTTTACATGTTCAGGCATGCCATTTACACCAATTCCCATAGTTTTTAAAGGTTTTGGAATTTCAAAAAAGCCTTTTTTAGCTCTAGTATAATAACTACCACCAGCTCTTGCTACTAAGTCTAAAGCTTCCTGATTTATGGTATTATCTATATTCATCACCTCGTTTGCGATATGCA
This sequence comes from uncultured Winogradskyella sp., assembly GCF_963975125.1. GTDB lineage: Bacteria > Bacteroidota > Bacteroidia > Flavobacteriales > Flavobacteriaceae > Winogradskyella. The sequence goes on from NZ_CAXBGB010000002.1 coordinate 61,328, forward strand.
ATTTTACAACTTCACAAATCACTAAATTACCAGCACCACCATCTGCACCTAAATGCACAATTTCATTAACTTTACATTCAAATTGCACAGGCGATTCTGCAACTCTAAATGGTTTTATTTCATCTGAAGGCAACATCGTTAATCCTGCTTTTTCAAATTCATTAACATCCTTAGAATATTCTGTGCTTGTTAAAGACATTTGGTGCACAATGTCGTAATTCACTACATTAATCACTACTTCTTTAACTGCTTCTACATTTTGCAATGTATGCTTTATCGTATTATCTCTAACGCGTCTGGCAGGCGAGAAAATTAGGATTGGTGGATTTGCACTAAACACATTAAAGAAACTAAAAGGCGATAAATTAGGATTGCCTTCTGCATCTATTGTACTCGCAAAAGCAATAGGTCTAGGTGCAATAGCACTTAATAAATAACCATGTAATTCGCCTGTTGAAAGGTCTTTAGGATTGAAGGAAACCATGTATTTGACTGATTTTCAACAAATATAATTATATTGAGTTGCTGGTGAAAGTATTTTATACACAATAGCGTACAATATTATCAACAGTTTTACATTATATTTAAAATTGAAATTAAACTAACCAATGACCTTTAGCTTAAACCGAAATATAATCCGCTGGATTATTATTATATCATCCTTTATTATTATTTCTCTTATTCTCTGGAATACTTACACTTTTTTTCAAAAGTTTAAGGGTGAAGAACGTGTAAAGATGAACACTTGGTCTGTAGCCCAAATTGACTTTTTAAAAAATATAGATGATTTAGACAAAGATGTAAACAGCGTCACATCACATGTTCTTACCGAAATGACTACAAGCACTCCAATGTTCGTCTTATATAATGATGGAAGTGTAGGTACTTCTATCAATATAGATGAGGAAAAGCTAAAGGATTCAATACAAAAGCAGCGATTTGTTGAAAAATTTTCTAATGAGAATGAGCCAATAGAAGTTATCGTTGGCAAAAAAGTAATTCAAACGATTTATTATGGTAACTCACCATTACTTAATAAGCTAAAATATTACCCATTAGCATTAATGCTTATAATTTTCTTGTTCGGTGCAGTAGCCTATTTCTTCTATCGCAGTTCTAAAAATGCAGCGCAAAACAAACTTTGGACAGGTATGGCCAAAGAGACCGCTCACCAAATTGGCACACCTTTATCTTCTCTTATTGGTTGGGCTGAAATTTTAAAAACCGAAAATGTAAATCCAAATTATATCGTTGAGATGGAAAAAGACATTGATCGTTTACAAACCATAACGGAACGTTTTAGCAAGATAGGCTCTGTTCCAACACTTAAAAAAATAGATATTGTTGAGGCAACCAAATCGTCTTATGATTATTTAAAATCACGATCTTCTAAATTAATAAATTTTGATAGCATTATTCCAGAAAAAGAGATTCACGTTAGTCTAAATGAACAGCTTTTTAGCTGGACTATTGAGAATTTGGTTAAAAATGCTATTGACGCCATGAAAGGTAAAGGAGATTTGAAACTCCAATTAACACAACTTGAACAACAAGTCTTTATAAATATTACAGATACCGGAAAAGGCATTTCGAAACAACAATTTAATAAAATTTTCGAACCTGGTTATACTACAAAAAAGCGTGGTTGGGGACTTGGATTATCTTTAGCAAAACGTATTATTGAAGATTACCACAATGGTAGAATAAGAGTTCTTAATTCTGAAATTGGAAAGGGTACAACGATTCAGATTATGCTGAAGACTGTTTAAGAATTAGTCTAAATATGACGCAATCTTAGTCGCAATAGCCTTAAACTCTTCTGGTGTTAATTTCTCTTTATGAGTAAAGCGTGCATTTTCCATAGTATGCAAAGGAATTAAATGTACATGTGCATGTGGTACTTCTAGTCCAATCACTGACAAACCAATACGTTCGCAAGGCACTGCTTTTTCTAATGCTAAAGCTACACGTCTAGAAAATTGCATTAATGCAGTGTAGCTAGCTTCGTCTAAATCAAATATTTTGTTAATCTCCTTTTTAGGAATGCAAAGTGTGTGTCCTTTTGAATTTGGATTGATATCTAAAAATGCTAAAAAATCTTCAGTTTCAGCTACTTTGTACGCAGGAATTTCACCTGAAATAATCTTTGTGAAAAGCGTTGCCATAGTTTTGACTATTAATTGTTATAAATATAAAAAGATTCCTGCTTTACTGAAATGAATTCAGCATAAAACAGGAATCTTTTTTTTAAACTCTGATACTTTATCTAGAAATCTCTAAAATATCGAACTTCATAGTTCCATTTGGTACTAGAATCTCCGCTGTATCACCAACAGATTTACCTAGCAAACCTTTACCGATTGGTGAATTCACCGAAATTTTACCAGTTGCTAGATCTGCTTCACTTTCAGCCACTAAGGTATAGGTCATCTCCATACCATTCATTTGGTTTTTAATTTTCACAATAGATAAAGCCAATACTTTAGACGTATCTAATTGAGACTCATCAATAACACGAGCACCAGCCATAATCTCTTCCATCTTAGAAATTTTCATTTCTAACATGCCTTGCGCTTCTTTAGCAGCATCATATTCTGCATTCTCACTTAAATCACCTTTGTCTCTTGCCTCACCAATGGCCTGCGATGCTTTTGGCCGCTCAATATCTTTAAGTTGACTCAACTCGTCTCTTAATTTTTTTAATCCTTCAGCTGTATAATAAGATACTTTACTCATAATTCATTCGTTTAATTAAATAAAAGATACCGAACCACTGAAACAATTTCAGTACAAGTCTGTTCCGCATAAAAAAAATCTCGTGCTGACGAGATTACTATACAAATATATAAAATATTTACGGTCTAGTTGAAATAATCGTAAATTGACCCTCAAAATTTGAAGATGAAAAAATTGCTTTTAATATTAAGTGGCATTGTGTTTTTAGGATGTAATAAAAATGATGATAATGTCAACTGTAACTTTTTATTTGATGCTGGAGTCAATTTAACTGTTAACACTAATTTACCACAGTTTAATCAGCTACAATTCCCGGGAAATGGGGTATTTGTTTCTGGGCAAGGCAATAACGGCATTTGGTTATGGCGTTTAAACTCTTCTATACTTTATGCTTGGGACGCTGCAGACCCAAGTCACGAACCATCCGCATGTTCAACCATTGAAGATACAGGTAATGGTGATATTGTAGAATGTGGGTGCGAAGATGCCAATCAATATAGTCTAGCTACTGGTCTAGGTTTTGGCGAAAACACACAACCCTGTACTTTAAAACCATACAGAGTTGAGGCCATCGGAAACAATACTTTTTTTGTAAGCAATTAAAAGTTTAAAGTTAGACCTACCAAAAAATTAGTGGTTGCCTGCGGATAAAAACCAGCCCCTTCAATTGTTAAAATAGTTCCTGGATTACTAAAATCATCATCATAAGTAAAGTAATAGCCATTGGATATATACTTTTCATTAAAGATATTATTTACCAAACCAGTGAAAACTACCGAATCAAAAATAGCTCTTGTTTTTAACATATAAGAGATATTAAAATCATTTATAAAGAAACTATCTAACTTAGACAATTCGGCTTTGGTATTGCTCATATATTGCTCACCAACAAACTTGCTTAACAACGATATTTGAAAATTTTCGATAGGCTGAAATACAATAGCATTAGCAGCGACCATGTTTGGTGAAAATGAAATATCCGTTTTACCTAGATTTTGCAATTCACCATTAAAAGGAATAATTGTTTCGTTATTCTTGTTTGTACTTATTGTTATATTTGGTTGTAGAGTTAACTTTGGTGTTACTGGTATTATGGCTTCTAATTCTAATCCCAAACGGTAACTTTTACCACTATTGGTTCTTATTGGGTTTCCGACGTCATCTAACTGACCAGAAAGCACTAATTGCTCATTATATAACATATAGTAGATATTGGCATTGAATGTTAAATTCCCTTTTTGGTGTCTCAATCCTAATTCAAAATCATTTAATTGTTCCGCTTTTATGTTTGTATTGCTTTCAAAATCTGTTCTATTAGGTTCTCTATTTGCTCTTGCATAAGAGAAATACAGACTATTTGTAGTATTTAAATCATATGTAACACCTGCTTTTGGGTTAAAAAAAGTAAAGTTTTTATCAATCTCAAAATCAACTAAATCTGATGTGTTTCCTGTAGTTATATATGTTACACTCCTCACTTGTAGATCTCCATACAAACTTAACTTATCATTTAGTCTATAATTTCCTTTGGTAAAAACCGATAAATCATTCTTTTTACTATTTCCGTCGTAGTAACGATCTCTTATTTCGCTTTGGCTTGCAAATTCTGCCCAAATGACTTCACCAAAATGGTCTCCGTTGTAATGACTATAAGACCCTCCAAAAATTAAATTTAGATTGTCGTATTTATAATTGGTGTTTGCATTAATCACATAGAAATCGTTATCTAGCCAACGACGACGAATTAAATCTGTGGTATTTACAGTTTCTCCATTAAAAGTTAAAGGAATGAAACCGTAAGTATCAAAATTCTCATCTTCTTTATACTGTTCGAAATAACCACGACCATAGGTGTAATTCAGTCCTAACGTTGTTGCCCATTGTCTATTATATCTCTGATACCAGTGTAATTGATAATGATCTTGACTATAATTATCAACTTCATTATCATAAAATTGCGTATTTCCATTATCATCCGTGTAAATACCAGATGGATTAAAGGTGCGATTATTTGCTAAAGTTTCACCATCAATTCCGTTCCAAGCTTGGTAGGTTACTTCTTTACCTCCAAATGTGATAGCTTTAATAAGCGTATTATCATCTACATAAGAGACTTGTAAAAAATAGGACTTTAAATCTGCTAAGGCTCTATCAATATAACCGTCAGAGGAGATGTTAGACAAACGACCAGCAATTTCAATACTTCGGTTTTGCTCAGTATCCGAAAACACTTTACCTGTGCTAAATTTTACAGTATGTTTTCTTGTATTATAACTCCCTAAAGAACTAGAAATTTCACCAGAAGCGTCTTTAGAAATCGCATCTGTTAGTATGTTGATACTAGCGCCAAATGCTCCAGAACCGTTGGTTGATGTCCCAATACCACGTTGCAATTGTAGGCTCTCTACCGATGATGCAAAATCACCTAAGTTAACCCAAAACGTCCCTAAGGATTCCGCATCATTATAAGGAATTCCATTTATGGTAATGTTTGTAGATTGCGCACTTACACCACGTACTCTAATACCTGTGTAACCAACTCCTGCACCTGTATCTGATGTAGTAACTACAGATGGCAAAAAATTTAATAAAACCGGAATATCCTGTCCTAAATTACGCTTGGCAATTTCCTTTTTGGTAACATTAGTGTGGGTAATTGGTGATTTTGCATTTACACGAACAGCTTTTACTAAGACTTCGTCTAGCTTTTCTGTTTTTGTAGAATCTTGTTGCTTTTCTTGCCCATAAATAGAACAAACGCTTAATAAAAAAATAAAAATGGGTAATCTCTGTCTACTATTTTTTGACAGATTTTTGAATAAAATTTTCATACGACTATAAATAATAATCGAATAAAAAGAGGTGATTATTCTTGGTTAGTAATTAGTTAATTTGAGCATTAGCTAATGCAATATGAAAAACGTTGTTTTTTTTATATTGAATCAATACATGAATAATTAAAACATCATCAGATTCAGAAGTAAAAAACCAACATTGATGACCTTATCGCACTCGCTAAAAATGTCCGCTGGACATTTTCTTTACGCTCGATTTCCTTAGCAGCATTACCTGCTCAGGTTCAATGGGTATGATCTCAGCCATTTATTGGCACCCCTTTTTTGAGAACATTGCGAATATATTGTAGATTTTTCTATTTGTAATACACTTTTCTACACAATTTTCAAAAAAAAAAGAAAATCACTAGAAATAACGGAAGCAATTAATCCCTTTCTGGTGGTTTTCTATTTGCCTTTTTATCTGAAATTTTACGTTTATTAGCCAAGCGCTTTTTTTTCGCTGATTTTGGAATTTTTGTTGCGACTCGTTCTTTTTCCTCTTTTAAACCCTCTTCTATTAATTCTATAAAACGTTGTGTTACTATAGCTTTGTTTCTAAATTGGCTTCGGCTTTCATCACAAGTAAGAATTAGAACTCCGGCTTTATTTAATCTTTTTTTGAAGAATTGAGTAAGCTTCAGTTTATTATCATCATTTAATACTGCTGAATTTTGAAGGTTAAAATACAACTCAGCTTTGGAAGATACTTTATTTACATGTTGTCCTCCACTTCCTGAACTTCTGACGAATTTATAATTGAGTTCTGATTTAAGTAATGCTACATCCACAATTATGAAATTTGATGTGGTGCTTTAAGCAAATCGTTTACCGTTTTTACAGGATTAAAAGTAATGATTGGAACCTCAACAAAAATTGTGTTCCAAAACGCCATACTACCATTCCAAAGTCCAGGTAATTCTAAAGCTTTTAAGTCCTTACCTACTTTGGTTTTCATTGTTATGAAAGCCGCTTTATGATCTACATAATTCTCTAAATCGAATTTTTCTCCTTTGTAGTTTTTGACTCCGCAAACTAAATCTACTGGATTAAAATGTGTTGCATTTTTTAATGTCTCTTTTTGAGTTTTATCTTTTTGATTAATCTGAGCTGATTCTACAATTTGAAGCGATTGATTCCAACTTTGGTCTTTAACCCAAAATGGCCCTCCGCCTGGTTCGCCTTCATTTTTCACCATACCACAAACACGAATTGGTCTATTTAGCTTATTTCGTAAATATTCAATTTTATATTTCTCTGAATATTTTTCGAATTCATCAGAAATCTTAACACTCAGTTCTCTAGTCAAAAATTCGGCTATTTCGGTAAGCTTATCTTCATTAGGCTTATCTTTTTCTAAATTTTCTAAAAACGTAAACGCTTTGGCTTGGAGTTTTAATAGAATTCCAGCCAACACCTTTTTATATTTTGCAACTTCTACTTTGTAATACTTCACTACCACACTATCAATGTTTTTAACAAAAATGATATCGGCATCAAGCTCATTGAGATTTTTTAACAAAGCACCATGTCCAGATGGTCTAAATAATAACGACCCATCATCTTCTCTAAATGGTTTGTCTTTTAAAGTTACTGCAATAGTATCCGTAGATTCGTGTTGATACGAAAATGAAATCTCAAAAGAAACGCCTGTGCTTTGTTCTACATATTCTTCAATACGTTTAAATTCTTCATCGAATTTATCTTTAAAGCGTTCTGAAATTGTAAAGTGAAGTTCTGCCTTATTATTAACAGAAGCATATAATGCAGATTCGTAAAGATGTTCTTCAAACGCAGTAGAAATATGGTTGCTCTTATATCTATGAAAAGGTAATAATCCTTTTGGGGAATTTCCAAAATTGAGTCCATTTTCATTTAGCATTGTTTGGGAAAAATGCCATATTTTTTCGCTAGTTGATAGCTTACTAAAATCAATATTCTTAGATTTTATTTGTTCTAAAACCAAACCGTAAAAAGGCAATTTCTCTAAGCCCACTAAAAACAGAGATAAATCTTTAAGCTTGTTTTTATTGATGTAAGAGTTTATCGATTCTTTTTTTGGATTAAATTCTTTTACAAACTGAAATAAAAACTTAAACATTCGTGTTGCAGCACCAGAAGCTGGAACAAATTTTATGAGTGATAAATCACTCTTTTTTGTTTCAAAATAAGCTATAGAATCTTTAATCAGCGTCTCGTCTAATTCCGTAATACCATTTTCTAAAGTTGCTGCTTCGGCAATATTTGTAAAAGGAATACCAGATTTAAACAATGTAATCTGAGACTCAATATTATTTAAAGTTAATCCCTTATTTTCTATTTGTTGTATGTCTTTTTCAGTAAAACTCATGTATGCTTTTCTAATAAATTATCAATGTGCTCTACAGCTAGTTTAAGTCGTTCTTCTTTACTCCCTTTTAATAAAACATAGGGCTTTTTATATGTTTCTAATGCGGTTTCAAAAGCTTTAAACATTCTCGCTCGCTCATTTGGCTTGTCTCGTAAATCATCAGCTTCCCAAGGCGTGTCAATATAGGTTAAAAAATAAAGGTCGTAAGAATTTTTTAGAGCATATGTCTCTAAAATCGGGTCACATGTTCCTTGATAATAGGCTTCGCTATATACTTTAGTTTCAAGTAAATCGGTATCGCATATTAAAACTGAATCTGTTTTTTGAGCCAACTCGTTTTCAAGTTTCATTTGTCCAATCGCTATTGGCAATAGATCTTTTGGCTCGCACGTTTTGCGCTCGTCATTCCATTTATCTTGCAGATATTCTCTAGCATATTCGCGTACCCAAACCGAATTGTAATGTCTCGCTAACTGTTTAGAGAGCGTTGTTTTACCTGTAGATTCAGGACCAAAGAGCACTATTTTTATGCAGTTTGAATGTTGTTGTTTAAGTGCTTCTTCCATGCTATATAACCGAAAATGGCGATAAATGTAAATCCTAAATATTGGAAACTTGTAAAGGTAAATCCTTTATACAAATATAAAGGTACAGATATGATATCACCAATAATCCAGAAAATCCAGTTTTCGATTTTGCGTCTCGCCATAAGCCACATACCAACAAAAAAGATTGCTGTTGTAATGGTATCTGCATAAGCAACCCAACTTGTCCATTTATCAAAAGTCTTGTAGACTACGAAGACAAATAAAAGGGTGGCTATGAAAATAATAATACTTATCTTTTTTTCTTTAGAAGTTGTTCTAGATATTGGTGTTACATGCTCATCATCAACTTTACGCGTCCATATATACCAGCCATAAACACTCATTACAAAGTAATATCCATTTATCATCATGTCCCCTAGTAATTCCCATTTCAATAATAAATACACAAAAATTATTGTACTTATCATACCTGTTGGGAATACCCAAATCTTATTCTGTTTAGAAAACCAAACTGATAAGAAACCAAATACAACAGCAACAATTTCTAGAACAATATCTGTTGTTTGATAGTCTGAATACTGACCAAAAAGAAAATCAAAAATGTGGCTCATAATCGCTTCTGTCTGTTTTTACAATTTTCATTTGCAATACTGCAATATCCACTTCAGAAAATGAACGTTTTATCTCTTGAGTTAAGAATGGCATTAAGGTATCATAGTCTCCATAAATTTGGGTACTTAAAGGATTCTCTATAACTGTGAATTCTGAAGCTCTTAGCTGTTTTATAAAATTAATGACATGTTTTTCGTAATCATCCTGTAATGGAGATAACGTTAAATCTATAGATATGTTCATGTTACTTTTTTATTTCATTAAAAAAAGATTCATTTTCTTCAAAGGCTGTACCAATAACCACCAAATCGGCTCCAGAATCGTAAGCAAATTGTAGTTGTGCCTTTGACCTAATTCCGCCTCCGACGATTAAAGGAATTGTTAATTCTTGTTTAACTTCTTTAATTATTTCGGGCTCAATAGGATGTGTTGCTCCACTACCAGCTTCAAGATAGATTAATTGCAAACCTAATAACTCACCTGCTTTAGCTGTATCAATTATAGTTTTAATATCATTTCTACTTATTGGTTTGGTTTGGCTTACACGTTGTACAGAGGTTTCCTTTCCATTTTCAATCAATATATAACCTGTTGGAATCACTTCTAGACTTGCATCTTTTAATTTCGAAACGGCTTCCACATGTTTCCCAATGAGATACTCTGGGTTTCTGCCAGATATTAAAGATAAAAACAAAATACCATCTGCTTTATCTGAAATCTGAATCACATCTCCAGGAAACAAAACCACGGGTAAATCTGTGTGCCTTTTAATTTCTACGACCAAAGTTTCAGTAACTCCTTCGTCAACTTCACTTCCACCAACAAAAATATGTGTAGCTATAGATTGATTGACTTTAGAAATAAAATCCAAAACAGACTCAATTTTCATCTTATCAGGATCAATTAATACGGCTAATAATTTTTTGCCTGATTTTGACGAAGTAATTATATTTTGAAAGATCTTACTCATTATGGGACAACATAAGCACATGTAAACTCTTCAAATTCTAGAAAGGCTGTATTGTATCTATACTTTTTAGATTTGTAATCTATCCACGCAACTGTACTTACATCTTCAAGCATAAACGGAATCACTAAAAAATGATCTTTAAATAGCATTCCAGGAGTAGCAAATAGCTTATATAATGATTCTTTAATTCCCCAAATTATGGTGAGTTTTCTAATGTAATCTTCAGATGTTTTATCCAAATAATCAAATTCATAATCCACAAATTTCTTGGCTATGATTCCTATCTTATCGCGCTGCTTTTCAATATCAATACCTACTTCTTTGTCACTTACAATTACTCCCGAAAAGGTAAAGGAATGTGTAATGGAAATATGTTTTCCATCCTTGAGGTGTGGTTTTCCATTAGCGTCGTAATATAAATCTTGGTCAGTATAACCAAACTCTCTTAGTAAATGACGTACACTCAAAAAACCACGCTGATGAAGCTCGCTTTTCATGCCTAAAACACGTTCTAAACTTTGGGGTTTCAAATTTAGAGGATTTAATAAGTCATCATAAGACTCTTTAATCTTCCAGATTTTAACAGTAGTTTGTGAGTTGACACTAATCGATTTATATAGAGGCATTTAATATTCTAAATGTTATTGATTATCTTTGCATCGCCTAAGGCAGATTTGGTGTTTTTAGATATAGCGAATTTAGTTATTAAAGCCATAAACTCAAAGGCAAGTACAATTTTAAAAACAAGAAAAAAAAGAGTATGAGTACAAAAACAATTGCTTACGTACCTAACAAGGTAAAAGATATGTCGATGGCGGCTTGGGGAAGAAAAGAGATTGAATTAGCTGAAGCAGAAATGCCAGGCTTAATGAGTCTGCGTGAAGAATATAAAAACGAGCAACCTTTAAAAGGATCTCGTATTGCTGGTTGTTTACACATGACGATTCAAACTGCGGTTTTAATTGAAACTTTACAAGCTTTAGGTGCAGAAGTAACTTGGAGTTCTTGTAATATTTTCTCTACTCAAGATCAGGCTGCTGCTGCTATTGCTGCTACTGGCACTGCTGTGTATGCATGGAAAGACATGACAGAAGAAGAATTTGATTGGTGTATAGAGCAAACCTTATTTTTCGGTGAAGACAGAAAACCATTAAATATGATTTTAGATGATGGTGGTGATTTAACTAATATGGTTTTAGATAGATATCCTGAATTATCTGCTGGAATTAAAGGACTTTCTGAAGAAACTACAACAGGAGTTCACAGACTTTACGAGCGTGTTAAAAATGGTACATTAACAATGCCAGCAATTAATGTAAACGACTCTGTAACAAAATCTAAATTCGATAATAAATACGGTTGTAAAGAATCTGCTGTAGATGCAATTCGAAGAGCAACAGATATTATGTTAGCCGGAAAACGTGTAACCGTTTGTGGTTATGGTGATGTTGGTAAAGGTACAGCAGCTTCTTTTAAAGGAGCAGGAAGTATTGTTACGGTTACTGAAATTGACCCAATTTGTGCATTACAAGCTGCAATGGATGGTTTTGAAGTAAAGAAATTAGAAACGGTTGTTGCAAATTCTGATATTATTATTACAACTACTGGAAACAAAGATATAGTACGTGCTGAGCATTTTGAAGCAATGAAAGACAAAGTCATCGTTTGTAACATTGGTCATTTTGATAACGAAATACAAGTGGGTTGGTTAAACGAAAAGCATGGTCATACTAAAGATACAATTAAGCCTCAAGTAGATAAGTATAACATTAACGGAAAAGATATTATCTTACTTGCAGAAGGTCGTTTAGTAAACTTAGGTTGTGCAACTGGTCACCCAAGTTTTGTAATGAGTAACTCATTTACTAACCAAACTTTAGCACAAATAGAACTTTGGAAAAACAGCGCAGCCTATAAAAATGATGTGTATATGTTACCAAAGTATTTAGATGAAAAAGTAGCAAAATTACACTTAGAGAAAATCGGTGTTGAGCTTACGGAATTGGCAGAATACCAAGCAGATTATATTGGAGTGAAAGTTGAGGGTCCTTATAAGCCTGAGCATTATAGATATTAACAAATTCCTTTAAAAAAGGAATCTCAAATTTTCAAAACCCAAATGTTCAATTGAACATTTGGGTTTTTATTTTAATCCCCTTTTTAATAAAACAAAATGAAAACATTAGACCTTACAGTTTTGCAAAATGCATTAAACGATATTGAAGGTTATTTACCAAATAGTGAGGTTTTAAATATTAAAGTTTCAAAAGTTAATGTGTCTTGGCATTTAGATCACAGCTTAAAAGTTATTAATAGTGTTGTAAAAAACATGCAGAATTCTGATTCAGCCTCATATATTGACAATTTTAGCTTTTTAGGGAAGTTATTATTAAAACTTAAATTCTTTCCAAGAGGAAAAGCAAAAGCACCAAAATATGTATTGCCCTCAGAAACTATTTTAATAGACGATATTAAAACACAATTAGCAGAAGCAAGACAGAATATAAAAGCAATTCCAAGTTTAGATAAAAACGCTTATTTTAAACATCCTTTATTTGGTAATGTAAACACATCTAGAGTCATCCGTTTCTTGGATGCGCATACAGATCATCATTTAAAAATTGTGAAAAGCATATTGAAGTAACTTGATTATGTGTCTGTCACTTCGAGTGATTCTGAAGTATGTGGAATTGTATCGAGAAGCTTTTTACTACAATTACAAAATATCTTTAAAAATGGTTCTCGATACAAAACTCAAGAAAAATGAATTTCACTCGAACTGACGGTGAAAATTAATTCCCAGTAACCAACAACCTACGAGCTCCTTTTACACCACACTTCTGATATTTATGATAAGCTTGTGCAGCGCGTTCTCTGATTTGAGCATCAATTTCATTTAAAATCCATCCATCAATGGCTGATTTTAAGGTATAAGCTTCAGGTGCCATTAAACCTGTTGTCCAAACTAGAGGGTTAACTTTGGTTTGTTCAAAATAGGGTTTAAAATAACCTTTACTAATACATGCTAAGACTATAGCATCTCGTTTAGTTTCATTTATAGGTGTAAAATTACCTTAAACATTAAATTCCATTAATCCATCATGACCAACATAAGCCAATAATTCAGATTTACCTCCAAATTGAAGTTTGATGTCATTATAAGAAATAGATTCATCATTTCTTCCTGCTGTAGCTTCAAGAAAATCTATTGTGGTTTGCTTAATGTGTTTTCCATCATAAGCATCAGCAAGCATATACGTATTTGAGCCTTTATGTTTAAATAATAAGCGTTCTAAAATTTTCGAATTATCTGATGTTATGGTTTCCACCAAAATCCAATCTTTGCTGTTTTTAAAATGGGTTTTCACTCCATACAACGCTCCCCAATATAAATTATTTTTTGGGTCTTGCCCATTACCCAATTTACTCGGAACTGGTACAATTCCTTGATTTGCATTGTCACATAAAGCGACAAATACATGAATTGTTTTAATTCCCTTTTCTTTTTTAGTAAATCCTAATAGTAGCGTAAAAAGAAGTAAGAAGAGTGTCTTTTTTTTCATATAACTCAAACGGAAATTCAACAGATTTAGTATCTTTAAACCTATGCAACACCAATCTAAACTACCAAACGTAAATACAACAATTTTCACTACAATGAGCGCTTTAGCAAACGCACATAAAGCTTTAAATCTGTCTCAAGGTTTTCCAAATTATCCGAGTTCTCAAAAGCTAAACGACCTGGTTACCTATGCCATGAATAATGGTTACAACCAATATGCACCAATGGCTGGCAATTTAGATCTACGCATAGCGATATCTAATAAATATGAGTTGTTATACAACAATACATATCATCCAGAAAAAGAAATAACCGTTACAGCTGGTGCAACACAAGCTATCTATACCATCGTATCTGCTTTTATAAGACCAAACGACGAAGTCCTAATTTTTAAACCTGCTTACGATTGCTACGAACCAACCGTTGAAGTCAATGGTGGCAAAACGATCGCTATACAATTATCTGCACCAGATTATAAAGTAGATTGGAATGAAGTCGCTTCAAAAATATCGTCAAAAACCAAGATGATTATCATTAATTCGCCTCATAATCCTAGTGGAACAGTTTGGTCTAAAAACGATATGCTTCAACTTCAGAAATTAACCAAAGACACTAATATTATTGTTTTAAGTGATGAAGTATATGAGCATATTGTGTTTGATGGTGAGCAACACCAAAGTGCCTGTTTATTTGATGACTTAAAGCAACGTAGTTTTATAACCGCTTCATTCGGAAAAACGTTTCACAACACAGGTTGGAAAATTGGCTACTGCTGCGCACCAGAATATTTAATGACTGAGTTTAGAAAAGTACATCAGTTCAATGTGTTTTCTGTAAATCATCCTGCTCAAAAAGGCATAGCCGATTATATGCAAGATGCCGAAACATATTTGGGTCTAAACTCATTTTTTCAGCAAAAGCGCGATTTGTTTTTGAATCTGATTTCAGAATCTCGATTTAAATTTAAACCCTCTCAAGGCACTTATTTTCAGGTTTTGGATTATACAAGTATTACTGATGAGCACGACGTTGATTTTGCAAAACGACTGACTAAAGACTTTAAAATAGCATCTATTCCATTATCTGTATTTAATAAAAAAAGTAAAGACGATAAGGTGTTGCGTTTCTGTTTTGCAAAAACTGATGAGACTTTAGTAAAAGCCGCTGAAATTTTATGCAAAATTTAAGTTACTTTTTGTACATTTCTGTGCCTCAAGAATAAACATAAAAACACATGAAATATTATATTACCCTTTTATTCTTAACACTATCATTGACGTCTTTTACACAGAAGGTAAAGACAAAGTCTTTTTAGACGGAAATGACATTACTGATATTTTAAATCTTGAAGGAAAAGATGCTATTTTAAAGCAAGCTGCCACGATTTCAGCAAAAATTAAAATGCTAGAAAAAGTTAAAAAAAGACTGAAAATCTTAAAAAAGATAAGAATAAAACCGAAAAAGCTCGAAAAAAAGGGAAATTTTCTCTCGAAGATGAAGGTAAATGGCTCGATAGACTTGAAAAGCTTAATGAAAGATTAGATAAAGCTAAACGTAAATTATAAACCATGAGTAATGCCTTAACGATTGCTGTAGTTCAAACCAATTTAATTTGGGAAAACCCAATAAAAAATAGGCGCTTACTAAACAATAAGATTAATACTATTACAAGCAGTATTGATCTTATTATTTTGCCAGAAATGTTCACTTCTGGCTTTACAATGAATGCATCTTCTATTGCAGAAACTATGGATGGAGAAACCATTGCATGGCTGAAGGAAAAAGCAAAAGAAAAACAAGCCGTAATCATTGGAAGTTTGGTCATTTCTGAAAATGATAATTATTATAATCGCTTGGTTTGCGTAGAACCTTCGGGAGAAATAACTAAATACGATAAACGTCACACTTTTACTTTAGCTGGCGAACATAAAGTCTATACGGCTGGCACAGAAAAAGTGATGTTCAATTATAAAGGTTGGAAAATTCACCCTTTAGTTTGTTACGATTTACGTTTTCCTGTTTGGGCTAGAAATGTAGAAAATTACGACCTTCTACTTTATGTGGCTAACTGGCCAAAACCAAGAATTAATGCTTGGGATGCACTTTTAAAAGCTCGCGCTATAGAAAATATGGCCTATTGTATTGGCGTAAACCGTATTGGATTAGATGGTAATAATTATGAATATCCTGGACATTCGGCCGCTTACGATGTTTTAGGAAATAGAATAGATTCGATACCAGCAGATAAGGAGGTCATAGACATTGTTGTTTTAGAAAAAGGTGTGATTAATAAATACAGAGATAAGCTTAACTTCTTAAACGATAGAGATAACTTTAATCTAAAAGTATAAAATCTATTATAAAATCGAAACTCGACCGCACTTCTTCTATTGGTGGTGAGTAACTAACACGTTCTGGCTGAATACCAAGTAAATAATTTCCAGTATCATATTTTCCATTGCCATTAGCATCGAAAATAGCACGTAAGGCATATTTTTTTGGCAACAGATCTGTGAAATCTACTACTGGTGACTCCGTTGTGTAATGTTCGTATAGCACATCACCTCTATCATTGACTAATTGAACAATCATTGGGAATTTAGCATTTATTAAAGTCACTCTAATATTTCCATATTCAGAATTCATCTTGGTTCTAAATGTATAATCTAAAGTATCCTTATTTGTACCTTCATAAAAATCTGTAAATGTTCCTGGTAACATTGTAAAAAAGTACTTCTTCCCTTCTTTCTTTTTAACAGGAAATGTATAGCGATTAAAAATGGAGTCGTATTTAACTTCAAAATCTGTATCTACTGAATCTCTATCCATCAGTTTTATTTTCGATTTATCAATTGCTGTAAATGGTACGTTCCCTTCAATTGTAAACTCTTGTTCAAAACTTAAAGTTCCAGAGGAAACTACTTTTAGCATTAAAGAATCTGCTTTAAGGTTTCTAAAACGATGCTTTAAGGTATCTATGTACTCTTTATTTGTGACAACAAAAAATGTTGTGTCTACTTCAAATTTTGGTTTGTACCAATAATACAATGTATCTGTGTCTGGAGCTTTAACAATACGCGTTTGGTAACCTTCGGGTGTTTCCCCTAAGACTTTAATTCGCATGGACTCATAATCTCCTTGGTAAGGAAAAATAATTCTAGACTCACCATCTTGTTTAGGTTTTACTGCTTTAAAATTAACTTCTTCCTTAAATAAAGTGACCTTAAAAGATGAATCTGTTGGCACTGAAATAAAATGGTCGTTAAAGCCTATTTTATCTGCCTTCTGATTAAATAGGTAATTACTATTCTTGTCTTTTAATGCAATTAACTTGTACTGTCCTTCTTTTATATTGTCAATACTAAAGCTCGTAAGACTATCTAATGTATTTGTTATATATCTTGGTTTTTCCTTATACACAATAGAGTCTGAATATGTAGAATCAATTTCATACAACATCACCGAAATAAAAGTATCTGGTTCTTCTTTTAAAGCATCAACCACATAGCCTTTTACGGATAATGAATCAATAGTTTCACCTGTAGAAAAGACATAACGATAATATGGATATGGGTTTTCTTCATTATTATCTACAATACTCTCACCAAAATTAAAAGCGTAGGTTGTATTGTCTTGTAATGTATCTTTTATTTGAATTGAAATGTATTCGCTAGCTCCTCCCATTGGAATAATAGTTGGATCTGTATCCATTGGAGGTGAAATAATTAATTGTTTGCGAACATCCTTTATCTTAACATATTCATCAAAATAAATTCTTATTTCATCTCCTTTAAAATTGGTTGAAAAATTCTCAGGTATAGTTTTTTCTATTTTAGGCGGCTCAAGATCTTTCTCACCACCTGATGGTGTACCACGATTAGCACAATTCATAATGGTTATTGCAATTAAAACAACACTTAAAATTCGCATTAAAGATACACGCATCTACTCTAAATAATTTTAGGACAAAGAAACAATATTAAAACAAAGAAACGAAAAAATCAATCTGCAATTGCTATCGTTGCAAGACTTAACTTAATATTATCAATTTTAAACAAAACCGAAGCACAGGCTTCAACAGTTGCTCCGGTTGTAATAATATCATCAACTAATAAGACGTGTTTTCCTTTTAAAGATACAGTATCTGATATATTAAATAATGCTCCATCATCATTCCATCGCATTAATCGCCCTTTAGAGACTTGTGTTTTGGTTGCTTTAGTTTTTACCAAAACAGTATCGTTATAATCTGCGCTCAAAGCTTTTGCAATTTCTTTCCCAAATTTAGCAACCTGATTATAACCACGTTTTCTCAACTTAGTCTTATATAATGGCACAGGTATAACAACATCCACGTCTTTAAAAACTTTCATTTCACTTAACTCAGCGCCTAACCATTTACCAAAAAAATCACTAATCTCTTCATGCCCTCTATACTTTAAATTATGTAATAACTGTTGTACAATTCCTTTTTTAGAAAAATGTAATAAAGCGGTTGCATTTTCGAGTTTAACCCGACCATAAACAATTTTCTTTACAGTTTCAGAAGCCTCAAAATGAAAATTAGTCACTGGTAATTGATGTCTGCAATTTGTGCAAATAACTAACTCATTATCTATCAAAGCAATATTACAGGCTTCGCAGACTTTAGGAAAGAATAAGTTTAACAAGTTTTTTACCACTTAATCGAATAAAATAAAATTACACTTCAATATAATCTAATTTCGCATTAACTAAGAAAATAATAATGATAGTTAACCCTCAATTATTTAACTATAGATTAATTATAAGTTCTTTATTAGTCGTTTTAACTGTTTTAGGGGTATTTAGTTTTACTAATTATAAATCCAATAAGTCCTACGAAGAATTCTTAAAACAAGAGAAGTTTTTGATAGAAAAAGAGCTATCAGAAATGTTAACAAGTTACGATGATTTAAGCCAAGACTATAATCTAATGTCTTCTCAGCTCCAAGAAGCAAAACTAGAAACTAAGAGTGCCTTAGATTCTTTAAGATTATTAAAAAGTGATTTATCAATTATCACTAGGTTTAAAGACCAGCTTATAGTTTTAAAATCTAAGAGTAAGGTGCTTCTAAGTACCATAGACTCTCTAAATTCTGCTAATATAAAGTTGCAGAAAGAAAAGCGATATGCTTTAAATACAATAGAAAAGAAGACTCTAGTCATAAATGACCTAGAAGACGCAAATGAATCTTTAAACAGAACCATTGATAATGCTTCGATATTAAAAGCTAGCAATATTGTTGCCCAAGCCTATAAATTAAAATCTGGTAAAAAACGATTCACAGAACGTGCAAAACGCACTAATGCCGTAGATGTATGTATCACCCTTACAGAAAACCCTTTAACCTTTAAAGGTAAAAAGGATATTTACATACAAATTGTAAGCCCTCAAGGCAATGTTGTATCAGATAAAGGTGAGGTTGTTTTTGGAGACACCTCTTTAATCTTCAGTAAAAAAGAAGTTGTTAATTATCTCAATGAAAACTTAGAAATTTGTACGGCAATTATTGCTGATGAGGAGGACAAACCATTTTTAAAAGGCTATTATTTTATTAATGTCTTCCATGAAAACATTAAACTAGGTAGTACTAGTATAGAATTAAAATAAACTATTACATAATTTTTTAAAAACCGCTCTATTAATTAGAGCGGTTTTTTATTTTTGCAGCATGGCAAATGACGATAAATTTAAAATAGTAATCTCTCATGCAAAAGAGTATGGTTACGTATTTCAGAGTAGTGAAATCTATGATGGCTTAAGTGCTGTTTATGACTATGCACAAAATGGAGCAGAACTAAAGAAAAACATACGAGACTATTGGTGGAAAGCTATGGTACAAATGCACGATAATATTGTAGGTATTGATGCCGCAATTTTTATGCATCCAACCATATGGAAAGCTTCTGGGCACGTTGATGCGTTTAATGACCCCTTAATTGATAATAAAGATTCTAAAAAGCGTTATAGGGCAGATGTTTTAGTAGAAGATTATTGTTTAAAAATTGAAGCTAAAATAAATAAGGAAGTTGCCAAAGCAGCCAAACGCTTTGGTGATGCTTTTAATAAAACCGAATTTATTTCTACAAATGGACGTGTTGTTGGTTATCAAGAAAAAATAGATAGTATCCTTAAACGTTTGGGACAATCTTTAGAAAAAGAAGATTTAGTAGATGTAAAGGCATTGATTGAAGAACTTGAAATTGCTGACCCTTTAACAGGCAGTCGAAACTGGACAGACGTAAAGCAATTTAATCTAATGTTTGGCACTAAACTAGGCGCTTCTGCTGAGTCTGCAATGGATTTATACTTGCGTCCTGAAACCGCTCAAGGTATTTTTGTGAACTTTCTTAATGTTCAGAAAACTGGACGCATGAAAATTCCTTTTGGAATTGCCCAAACAGGAAAAGCATTTAGAAATGAGATTGTCGCCAGACAATTTATTTTTAGAATGCGTGAGTTTGAACAAATGGAAATGCAATTTTTTATAAAGCCAGGCACACAAAAAGAATGGTTTGAATATTGGAAAACCACAAGAATGAAGTGGCATAATTCTCTTGGTTTAGGTAAAGACAATTACCGTTTTCACGACCATGAAAAATTAGCACATTACGCAGATGCTGCAACAGATATTGAATTTAATTTCCCGTTCGGATTTAAAGAATTAGAAGGTATTCACTCACGTACAGATTTCGATTTAAAACAGCACCAAGAATTCTCAGGTAAAAAATTACAGTATTTCGACCATGAAGAAAATAAAAGTTATACACCTTATGTTTTAGAAACATCTATTGGTTTAGACCGTATGTTCTTAGCTGTATTCTCAAACTCTTTAGTTGAAGAAGAACTAGAAAATAATACTACACGTACTGTTTTAAAATTACCAGCAGTTTTAGCACCGACAAAAGCGGCTATATTTCCTTTGGTTAAAAAAGACGGTTTACCCGAAGTTGCAAAGCAAATTGTAGAAGACTTAAAATGGGATTTTAATGTGTTCTATGATGAAAAAGATGCTGTCGGAAAACGTTATAGAAGACAAGATGCCAACGGAACACCATTTTGTATTACTGTAGACCATGATACGTTAGTAGATAACACTGTTACCATTCGCCATAGAGATACAATGGAACAGAAACGTGTTAAAATTGAAGACTTAAAAGATATTATAAAAGCAGAAGTTGATGTGAAGCATTGGTTGATGAAGATGTGATAAATTTCTGCGGAAACAAGAATTTCATAAAAAACAAAACCCAAGCCACTGCTTGGGTTTTGTTTTTTTTAAACCTAAAGATTAAAATCTATAACCTACATTAATTCCAAATTTACCAACAAAATCTAATTCACTTTCCTCATTATTAAATAGATTTCTACCAACTCCATAATTTACTTCTCCAAAAAAACCTCCTTTGGTAATCCATTTTCCACCTAAACCAACACCTAAGGCAAAGTCAGTAACAAAATTATCATTATCATCATCAAAAAATAAGAAATCTATATCACGATTTGTACGATTAAACATACCAAATCCTTCTAGAAAAAAACCTCCTGCATATTTTTTACCGAAATAATATCTGTAATAAGGAGAAATATAATATTCAACATTATCTTTTATCTCTTCATCATAGGCTACAAAAGCACTAATACCAACACCAGACTCTGCATTTAATAAATACTCGTAACCTACTTCAACCGCTCCTACCACAAGCATAATTGCGTTAATCTTAATTTCATGTTTGCCAAAATATTCACTATCAAAAAGGTCTTGCTCTTGGGCATTAATTGTTAGGCTTGAGCACAAAACTAGAAGTGCTAAAAAAGATTTTTTCATTATTTTATTTTTTTTTACTAAATATTGTAACATACAATCATACCACATAGATACAAAACTATCTAAATGGTTGCGTAAGAAAATACATTAGTTTTAAAAATAAGCCTT
>NZ_CAXBGB010000003.1:0-76046 GCF_963975125.1 uncultured Winogradskyella sp.
ACCTGTTGGGAAACCTAAATCGAAGACCAAATCTAAAACAGAAACTATTATTGGAAGTTCTTGCCCTAAATGTAAAACGGGTAAACTTTTAAAAGGGAAGTCAGCCTTTGGTTGTAATATGTATGGTAAAAGCTGTGATTTTACTTTACCTTTTAGTTTTTGTGACAAAAAAATTTCTGAAAATCAATATGTGCGTTTATTGAGTAAAGGGTTAACCGTTAACTTAAAAGGTTTTAAAATTGAAGGCAAACCTGTTGAGGGTTTATTACGTTTTGATGCTAATTTCAAACTAAAGATTGAACCTAAACAAACAAAGGTTAAACCAGTTGTAGCTGGCGACACTTGTCCTAAATGTAAAACAGGAAAACTATTGAAAGGTAAGACTGCTTTTGGTTGCAGTAATTATAAAACGGGTTGTAATTATCGTGTTAATTTCTAAGTTTTATTGGCACATAAAAATCTTCTTCTGATTCTGGATCTGCATTTTTATATTTCTCACCCATTACTTGAAAGTGTGGTCTATTGTCAATTTCATAACCAGAAGTTGTTAACCATTCTGACATAATCCGCTGGTATAATCCAAAAGCATCTAGTCCTTTTTGAAGAAAAACAGCATATTTTCCTTCAGGAATTGTAAAAGCTTCCATAGTATCTGGAATGTCTTTAAAATCTATAACTTCAACACAAGCTATGATATTAAAAGGTTTATCATGTTTATTGAATTCACTATAAACTTGAATAGCTATAAACTCATCATTTATAACACTTTGAATATCTTTTCTATTTGGCATAAAGCTTTTCCATAAAGCAACAATATTTTCGTGTTCATTATGATGCATTGAGTTTTTCATGCCAATGACCTTTTTTGCTGATATATTTACAATTCTTGGATTCAATGTTAACGCTTATTTTTTTAAATTATCTAAAATGAAGACTTGCTTTTTAAATTATTTCCATTTTTAGCTAATGATATTTTAATCTAAAAAATGAAAAAAATCTGGATGAAATTCTTTTTTGCCTTTACTCATAAAATATAGCTATAAAAAAACCATCCTAAAATAAATTAAGATGGTCATATATGTTTAATGTACTTGTATTATACTTTTTTTACTCTTACAGCATTCATACCACGTTGTCCTTTTTCTAATTCAAAAGTAACCTTATCATTTTCAATAATCTCATCTATGATACCACTTACATGCGTAAAATGTTTTTCATTTGTATCAGTATCTATTATAAAACCGAATCCTTTAGAGCTGTCATAAAATGATACTTTACCATTTCTTATAGGATCGAATACTTCATCGCTATCCTCTTTTTTAGGAATACCAATTTCAATATTTTTCGCCTTAACTTTTATTTTCATTGAAGGATCTGGAGGTGTATCTGTTAGGTTTCCATTATGATCTACATAAGCCAAAGGAATACCACCTGAACCGTTTTCACCTCTTTCGAGTTTACGCGCTTCCATTTTCTTGCGCTTATCTTCTCGCTTTTTTAATCTCTTTTTTTCTTTTTCACTTTTACTAAAAGTCTGTTGTGATTTAGCCATTCGTTGTTTTAAATAATTAATATATGCCTGCTTATGAAAATATTGAAATAATATATTAATGCTAAAAACTAAACATTGAATAGTATTAAAACCTAGAAAAATAACTTAAGAATAGAGCTATTAGTGCGGTATATCTTCAATAAACTGTTTGCAAAGATACAATTTCTGATTTTATTTTATGCGTCCTGTCCAAGATATATTATTACCTATATTATCAGAAACTGTCAGAAATGCATTTCCATTAGGTTTAATATCAATAAAAACTTGATATGTATTTACACTAAATTCAATTGAAATTCGTTGATTATCATCATTAAATGACACCTTGTAATTTTCTAATTCACCTTCAATATCAAATGTTTTATTGGCATTACTTAAGGATACAACCTGTCCTGAAACTTTAGATTTATCAATACTAATTGTATTAGTATTACCATCTAACATTTCTCGTTGTTTGTTATTATATACAACTTCTCCTACGTATTTAAACGTCAGACTTTTTACCAATGCTTTTGAGTTATTATATGTCGCTTGGAACTTTTCTTTTTGAGACACCCTAGTTTGTGCACAAGTATATGTTGTTGCACTAATGCTAAGCAGGATCGTTAATAATAATAAATTTTTCATATTATTTTGGGTCTAATACATTTTTAATTCGTTCTATGCAGTCTCTATAATGATATTTGGTTTCTGTACTTAAGGCCATTTTAGATGCTACAATAAGTGTTCTTTTTAACTGGTTTAATTCTCCTCGTACTAATGCTCTAACATCTGATTGATTGACATTAAAATATTGTCTGCTTCGTTTAGGATCTAGATTTTCTGTCATTAAATATGTCATTCTATCCAAATAAGCACGCTGCAAGTTACGTCTAAAAACTGAAACATTTGAAGCTGTTTTGGTTTCTAACCAAATCCCTAAACGCACATCTCTTAGCATACCTAACGCTGAGTAATTACTTGCATCCATAGCTTTATGGTCAATAAGTCTGCCCAAACGTTCAAAATTCAATAAATTATTTAAATGACGGCTTTGCACACCTCTTATACGATCTGTATAACCTGCATAATTAATATTCTGAAGAGTAGATTTATCCATTAACCAAATTGGAGTCTCAAAGGCATTTTTATGTAACCATTGTATCGCTGATTTTTGATAGACTTTAGAAACCGGGTTATAAACATCACCTTCTTGAGACGGATTTTTAGTGTCTTCTACCACTCCACCAACATGTGTTACTACATGTCCGACATAACGACTCCAAACGCCAAGCATTTCACCATATAATTCTTCTAAGTCATCGTAATTATCTGTATGGTCGCTCGTCCATTTTGGTAAATTCTTCGCTACGATTTTTAAGTTTTTAAGCCCATAAGTACTAGCTAAAATGCTATTGTTTCCTATATCTTCAGTCTGTGCTGTAGGATCAAAACGACTACTTTGCTTTCCGAATTTATATTTAGGATTATCAGCTTTTGCCATAATCCAACTCTTTAAAACTTCCTTTTCTGCATCTGCAGATTGAGCTTCAGAAATATATCTGTAGCCATAGTTAATCGCATAATCGTCATAAGGACCTAACTGTCTTACAAAACGAATATTAGTACCACCAGGTTGCGCAATATAGTTATAACGTGCATAATCCATAATAGTAGCAGCAATTCCGTTCTTTTGGGTAAATGCACCATTTCTATAATTTTCTACATCGTAGGCATAACTAGCACTCATATTATGTGGTAAACCAAGTGTGTGGCCAACTTCGTGAGCAATAACCATTTTCATCATTTCACCAATCTCTTTATCTGGTGTGTTTAAAGTTCTGGCTGATGGATTTGCAGCTCCTGTTTCTAGCAAGTACCTGTTTCTATATGATCGTAAATGGTTATGATACCATATAATATCACTTTCAATAATTTCACCACTTCTAGGATCAGAAACGCTTGGCCCTGTTGCGTTTCGAGTTGTACTTGCGACATATCTTACTACAGAATAGCGTATGTCTTCTGGACTAAATTCTGGGTCTTCTTCCTTTGTTGGAGCATCTTTTGCTATAATTGCGTTTTTAAATCCTGCCACTTCAAAAGCCTTTTGCCATAGCTCTATCCCTTCTTTCATGTAAGATCTAAATTTTTCTGGTGTAGCAGGATCTAAATAATACACTATTGGTTTTACAGGCTCTACTAATTCTCCTCTTTTGTATGCTTCGATATCTTTTGGGATTAATTTCCAACGTCTTAAATAAGTTTTTCTATCTGCTTTTAATTCATTACTTCCATAATCGTATTTACTTAATGTAAACCAACCTATACGATCATCAAATAAACGTGGTTGCATTGGTACTTTTGGCAATAAAATCATGGATTGATTCATCTGCACACTTATAGTTTCGTCACCTGTATTTACTGGAGGTTCGGACGCGTTATAAGTAAAATCCTGAATCACTTCTATGTTCTCAGGAAAACTCTTCATTGTATTAATAAAGCTTCGCGATTTATCTAGGTTTCTTACTTTATACTGTTTTCTAAAAAACGAAGGTAAACCACTAATAGCTTTGACATCTGAAGCGTAAAAATTAGTCACATCAATAACTACAGAAGTTGAATCTTTTGAAAAAGCAGCAATATCAAATGCATATAATGTAGGTTCGTAATTATTAGCTCTTACCGAAACATTAATCGGTAAACTATCTGCAGCTATAGCACTTGAAGATTTTTCTTTTATTAAAATTTTATTCTTGAAGCGCTCCCAATTAATTAATCTTGTATTTGTCTTTGTACCTGCATTAACATAACCACCTCCTAAGTTAGATGGTAATTTAGCAAAGCGAGTAACTAATAGCATATCTGTATTTAAATAATCCATTGGGATTTCGAAATAATACGTCTCTCCTACTAAATGAACATCGAACAAACCTTCATCAGATTTAGCATCTTTAGTTATAACCTTATCATAATCTTTAATTTTCCCTAGCTTCTTTTTTGGAGTTAGTGGCTTTGCTAGTTCCTTTTTAGCCTCTTTTTTCTTCTTACGCCTAGATTGTGCATCTATTGGTGTAAAACTCGAAATAAAAAGAAAACAAATAAAAATTGAGATTAGATTTCGCATAATAAATAAAAATGATTGATTAATAATATTGCTAATTTTGTCTAAAGATAAATAATAGAATTATAGTTTTTAATAATTTCTTAAAAGCTGTTAAAAAGCCCTTTTATTATCTTATTCTAGAGTATTTTTGCATAAAATTTATATCATGCAAAAATTGTTGTCTATATTTAGAATTACAGCTTTATTAGAAGGTGTTTCTTATATACTATTATTATTTATCGCTACACCAATAAAGTATTTGTATGAAGATCCACAATACGTTAAAATACTTGGTATGCCGCATGGTATTTTATTTATGAGTTATGTCGTTTTGGCAATTTTAATTAGTTCGGATATGAAATGGACGACCAAAACTCTATGGATTGTATTAGTAGCATCTATAGTGCCTTTTGGCACCTTTTATATTGATAAAAAGTACTTAAAAAAATCACATATTTAGTATGAAACATTTCATATACGATTTACTTATTGAGAAAGGTTTATCTGAAACAAACGCAGCGTATCTTAATATGTTAGCTCTTTTACTTGCATTGCTTCTAATAGCATTTATAGTAGATTTTATTACTAAACGTTTACTTGAAAGGTTTTCGTCTGGAATTGCTAAACGCACAAAAACCAATTTTGATGATATTCTTATTAGTAATAAGCTTCCAAGAAATATTGCTCATATTATTCCACTAGTAATACTCATTGAGTTTGTACCTCAGGTATTTTTAGATTTTGAAAATGCAGAAAATATTATAGAAAAAACCTTAAAAGTAATTGCTATAATATTAACGCTTCGCATTATAAGAAGTCTTCTAAACTCGGTAAAAGATTATTTAAAAACTTTAACGAAATTTAAAGACAAACCTATAGATAGCTATATACAGGTCTTTATGATTTTTGTTTGGTTATTAGGTGTGTTTTCAATTTTTGCTATAGTTACCGGAATTTCTTTTGTAAAATTCGCAACTACTTTAGGTGCTGCATCTGCTGTAATTCTTCTCATTTTTAAAGATACCATTTTAGGTTTTGTAGCCAGTATTCAGGTATCCATCAACGATATGGTGCGTATTGGAGATTGGATAACTTTCGAGAATTATGGTGCAGATGGTGATGTAACTGAAATCAATTTAGCAACAGTAAAAGTTCAGAATTGGGATAAAACCATTACTACAATTCCAACTTACGCTTTAATTTCGGATTCATTTAAAAACTGGAGAGGTATGATGTCTTCTGGAGGTAGAAGAATTAAGCGATCCGTTATTGTGAAGACATCTACAATTAAATTCTTGACCGATACTGACATTAAACGTTTTAAGAACATTGAATTGGTTTCTAATTATTTAGAGAATAGTTCTAAAGAAATTGAAAAATATAATAACAACCATAATATTAATAAGTCTGTTTTAATCAATGGACGGAACTTGACCAATTTTGGTGTGTTTAGAAAATATCTTCAGACTTATATTGAAAATCATTCTGCAATTAATAAAGAAATGACCTTGATGGTTCGTCAATTAGAACCTACTCCACAAGGTATACCAATGGAAATATATGCGTTTAGTAGCGATCAACGTTGGCAGAATTACGAATATATTATGGGAGATATATTTGACCATATATTGGCGTCTGTAAAGTATTTTGATTTAGAAATTTATGAATTGACAGTAGCCAATAAAGATTAATCCTTTTTTAATCGGTCACTTACAAACTCTATCTCAGCTTTACCATGTGGCACTGGTTTGCCATCGTCACCTAAATTGACCATTATAATATTATCAACAGTAAGAATGGTTTCTCTGGTCATTTTATTTCTAGCTTCACATTTCAAGGAAATTGATGACTTACCAAATTTTGTCACCTCCATGCCTATCTCTACAATGTCTCCTTGCGTTGCTGATGCCATAAAGTTAATTTCGGAAATATACTTGGTAACTATTTTAGAATTCTCTAGCTGAATAATAGTATATAACGCTGCTTCTTCATCTATCCATGCCAGTAACTGACCACCAAATAGAGTACCATTAGGATTTAGATCTTCTGGCTTTACCCATTTGCGTGTATTAAATCTCATCTTAAAAGTAATTTGTAGTTAATAATAATTAAATAGATTCATTCTGTAATAATTTTTGATGTGATTTTTCATTTAGCATTTTTATCATTATTCTAAATTTATAGTTTAATTCACAACAGTATTATCCAAAGATAAAGTGTAACCCTTCGTTTTAAGGTTTAATTCTATTAGAATTTTTAATATTATAATTAGCATTGTTAATAACAGCGTTAACAACATATCTGAAGTCTAAATAAATGCAATGCGTTAATACTTAAATTTAATTCAGAATTAATTTTTAATCACTAAACCATGACACCAAGATCCGAAAACCTACTATCCATTAGACCCAAAATTGCATCAGCCAAAATTTATGATGCTATGCGTGCTGAGGAATTATTTCAGAATAAAACATTGCGACCTATAATTAAAATGCAGCACAATTTGTTTATTATGGTTTTTGGCAACTACATCGCCAAGCATAAAAATTTGTTCTACAACTTGCCTCTGCAAAAGCAGTTAGCATACATCGACAATGCAATTCTCAAGGATATAAAATTTAGAAACTCTGTAAAAGGAATGATTATAGGCCAGTTTACAATAGAGGAGTACGATCTTTATATTAAAAACTCATCTGCACTAAATAAGAGAATGATGAATATCGTAAAAGATCGACTCATTAATAGTGTTCAACTTTTTGTAAGACCAGAAATTTTAGAGGCCGTTTAAAGTAAAGATTCACCATTTAAATTTGTGGTAAGAACATCACTCATATAATCGAAATAAGGCCTAACTTTTTTAAATGCATCGTTTGCTACTTCTAAAAAATCTTCTGCAATTACCTCTTTATCTGTATATTTCTTAGTAAATATAAATTGTTTCTTACGGATTAAATCTATGGATAGATGTTCTTTATTGAAGCCTTTAGGTGCTGTTTTTAGTTCGTCACCAACAAAATCTCCCCAAATGGATTTAAACTCCGTATTGTTAAGAATAGCTCTCATCTCGCTATCATCCATTTCAAACTCTTTTCTAATCCTTAAAAGGTCTTCTTTATTTGGCTCCCAAAATCCCGTTGCTATAAAAGATTCGTTATTTGGTTGAATATGCAAATAATATCCACCTCTAAGCTCCGGCTTTCTTCTGGCAAAAGAACCACCAAAATGTATTTTGTAAGGCAGTTTATTTTTTGAAAAGCGAACATCTCTATAGATTCTGAATATTTTTATCTTTTCAATTTGGTCATGAGCATTCATTAATTCTCCTAAATGATTGTAAGAACTTTTTACCTTAGCTTCAATAGCCTTAAATTCTGACTTGTTTTCATTAAACCAATCTCTGTCATTGTTTTTTTCTAGTTTTTTGAAAAACGAAAGGGTTTCTTTTGGAATTGAATGACTCATAATAATATATAAATTTTCATAAAAATATGGAAAGCTAAATAATATGACTTCATGTTTAAGAAATAATTAATTTACAATAATTAAATGCACTAAATAATCAGACAACAATTATCTGATAGAAATCTCAACTTAGAATTGTTAAAAATAACTTGTGTGTTGTGAGAATTTTTACTATCATGCACAACTTTAAAAACAGATATTATATTTATGGGTAGACCAGCAACAAGACCAACAGCACTAAAGGACGGTTTCTATATTGAAATCAGAAATAAAGGCTCAAAATCAGGTGTAAAATTGTACAGTGGTACTAAGTTACAGATGCATCGTGCTATAAAAATGTACGAACGTTCTAAAGAAGTTATCATTTTAGGTGAATCTGTTAACGGAAAATTTGTTGATAAGGATCCTAAATTACACGTTGCAGAGTAACCCAAATTATATCTTTTTTCTTATCTAATTTCTTACAGAAATTAGTATTTCTTAAATTTTTTCATAAATTGTTGATGAAAAGCACATTTAGTTGTGCAATAAACTAACTAATTAAATCAACTTTATTATGACAATTTCTATGAACAAACCTCCTATTTGGTTCTGGATTGTAAGTGTACTTGCACTTATTTGGAATTTAATGGGTGTAAATCAGTATTTACAACAAGCATATAATACTGATAGCTTTAAAGCTATGTACACACCAGATCAACTAGATCAAGCAGCGCAGCAACCTGCGTGGTACGCAGCATCTTTTGCTATTGCTGTATTTTGCGGTGCCTTAGGCTGTATATTTTTATTGTTAAGAAAAAAATGGGCGAATATTATGTTTATATTATCTCTAATTGGTATTATTGGACAGATGGTTTACAACTTGGTTTTAAATGATTATATAAAAGATGCTGGTGCATTTGCTATAAGTATGCAAATAGTTATTCCTATTGTTGCCGTTTTATTAATTCTTTTATCTAAAAAAGCGATTGCTAAAACCTGGATTAGTTAAATAAATTAATCTGTCAATATTTAAAATGGGTATTAGTTTTTTAAACTAATACCCGTTTTTTTATTCAAAATTTACGGCATGTAATATTAATCCTGAAGCTGGAGCTATATAATCCATAACCTCAGTACTGTTTGTCATTAAAGTACTTTCTATGTACTTAAGAGAAACATCTCCTCTACCTAACTTAATTAAGGCACCAAACATTAATCGTATTTGATTGCGCATAAATCCCTTTCCAACCACTTTAAAAACATATGATTGTTCTGGAAAAAAATTAGCTGTGTAGATATCGTTATCTCTAATTTCTGAAGATTTAATAGCTCTATAATATTCTCCTTTATCAGTAGCACGATAACAATACGTTTTGAAATTATGTGAACCTTCAAAAAGTTTTGCCCCTTTTTTCATTAACTCTACATCAAGAGGTTCAAGAATCGTGGTAAGTATTGGTGCACAAAACGGATGATTTTTTTGTCCTTCTGAAAATACATAATGATACTCTTTTAACTTAGAGTCTTGTATAACATTAAAATTTTTATCTACCTCTTTAATAGACAATGCTCTAATGTCTTGGGGTAAATTTTGATTAAAAAGCTCTAGAAATGTATCAAAATTTGAAATAGGTTCATTGTAAATAAACAACTCTAAAGCCGCTTCGTTAGCAGAAACCATGGCATCTGTTCTACCTGCTCCTAATGTTTTAAATCTGATGTCTTTAAAAATAAATTTTAAGGTTCTATCTATCATTAAATGTACCGTCTTTACATCTGGCTGTTTTTGCCAACCATGAAAACGATAGCCCAAATATTGAATCTTTATGAGGTAATAAAAACGCTTATCGAACATAATCCTTTGTGTTTATTTTTTCATCACATTTTTCTAATATTTAAACTACATCTTTTAGTTTATAATTCTTTGTTTGTAACAACATTAAATAATGAAATAAAAGATAAGCACTTTCTTCTAAATATATTACACCTTTATTGTCTTTAGCATCAATAATAAATTTTATAGCATGTTGCCCTTATTGGGCTCACTTTAATGATTGTTAAAGTTTTTTTTAGATAAAATTCACACTTACGTGACAACTTTTTATAATAGTTTTCATAAATTATTATAAACAAAAACCCATCAGAAAATTTCAAACGGGTTTTTAAATATATCTTGAATTTATTCAATACATCTTCACCACTCTTTAACGCCTATATGATAATAATAATGTCATTGATTAAATGTCATTTGTGTTTCTTTAAAAAAAATTCCTAAAAATTAAATTCCAAATTAAGATTATGCGAAATCTAATTTCTAGGACTTATATTATTGATTCCCTAAAATAATTGGCATTCCACTATCACCAGAACCTATAACTATAATTTTACTATTAGATGATTCAGATAATTTCACAGTAGCTTCTATACCTTTATCTTGAAGAATTTTATCTGTTAATGATGCACTTAAAATTCTGTTAGATTCCGCTTTACCTTTTGCTTCAATAATTACTTTTTCAGCTTCTTTTGCTGCTGTAACTAATCTAAACTCATATTCTAAAGATTCTTGTTCTTGTTTTAATTTACGTTCTATGGCATCTTTAATTGTTGGAGGTAAAGTTACATCTCTTACTAACACCTCATTTAATTGAACATATTGTTTATCAAGTATTTTCTTGGTCTCTTCAAAAATTTCAATTTGAATGGCGTCACGTTTAGTTGAATACAAATCGTCTGGCGTATAACGTCCAATAACACTCCTTGCTGCACTACGAATTGCAGGTTGTATAACACGCTGCAAATAACCTTGTCCAATAGACTGGTGCAAATTACCTAATTCATTATAAACCGGTTCGTACCATGCCGAAGCATCAATTTGAATTTCTAATCCGTTTGAAGACAACACTTTCATTTTTTCAAAAAGCTCTTGTTGACGCACTTCGTAAACAAATACCTTGTTCCAAGGTGCAACAATATGAAATCCTTCACTCATTGGTGGCTCATCAATAACAACACCATCTCCAAAGGTTTTAAAAAGTACTCCAGCCTCACCAGAATCTATAGTAACAGCAGATTTTGCTGTTAATATCACTAATATTATAATTCCTATTAAAATAGGTAATCCAATCTTTGGTAATTTTTCCATAATTTTATTTATTAAATTAATCCGTTATACTTTCTAATAAACCACTCAACAAAAAGACTCAATGTTATTAAGCCAAGTAGATATTTCCAGTCTATCAAAGGTACAATATTTTTAGTGCTTTTTTGGATTGTTGCATACCTATTATCTGTAAGCAAACTCTCAACTAATTTGCTCAATTCTGAACTAAAATAAGCTTTTCCTTTACTATTGCTAGCCAGTAATTTTAACTTATCAATATCTGCATTTAAAAACTGTTGCTCTACGTTATACTCTAAGACTTGAAAATTGCCTGAAGCAGATACGGCTTCAGAATTATGCCTTATTGTAAAATTATAAAGGCCAGCATCTATACCACTTAAATTTACTGTATAATAACCACTATTTAGCAAAAGAGGAACTTCTCTTTGGCTATTGTTATCCTTACTTTTTAATATAATACTTAAAGAAGCTGAATTATCAAACTCAAAACTCTTATTAAAATATTGTGCTGTAATAATAACATCATCATTTCCATTGTAGAATGATTTATAATCAATATTTATTCGATTTCGTTTTTTGTTAGAGCTAAGAAATTGAACTAACTTACTCATAAAGTTATCAAAATCTACAAAGCTCTCAGTGTCTAAATAACTCTGTGCTCTCCATCTCCAAACGCCTTCTCCACTTAGCAAAGCGTGCTTTGCATTATCAAATTCGAATGTTGAAAGCATAGGCTGATTCGTATTAATTCCATTCACAGTTTTGAATAGAATGATGTCACTTGGCACCAAAAACTCTATTCCACTAAACTCTGATTTTAAAGGTGGATAATTGTTGAAGTCTAAATTATCTATAATAAATGTATTATAATTTTTATTGAGAAAGGGTTGATAATTTTCTGTTTGATTTGTTATCGTTTGTTTAAAATATTCTTGAGAGTTATTTAGAAGATTCCAATTGGTTGATGTTCCTGTGATTATAAATGTATTTAGCTTTTGTCGTTTAACTTCTTCTAAAACTTTATTAAAGCCACTATTTGGCTGATACATTATAACTAATTGAAAATCATCAACTTTAAATATGTAGTCTTTTGGTTTTAATATTGAAACACTTCTTTGTTCATTGCTTTCAATAGATTTTTTAAGTGCACCCAAATCTGGATGCATACGCTCCGAAACCAAAGCAATATTTGTTTTCTGATCGATAACTTCTACTCCAAAATTCTTAGAATTATTCACTGTGTTCTTTTCATTAGCCAATGACACTAATTCTACACGATATGTTTTTACTCCAACACTATTGGCGTTTAATGTTGTAGAAACTATTTGAGATGTCTTAGAAGCACTAAACCTAATTGGCTTTCTATACACAACAGAGTTACCAGACCAAATCTTAAGTTGGGTTGTTATCGATGCTGTGCCACTATAGTTTGCAATAATCTCAACAGGAAACTTATTCTTTAGATATACATAACGATTAACGTTAAGCTGCTTTATACTTAAATCTGAATAGACGGTAGAATCACCAAGAATGATCGGATATATAGGCTGCTTTATACCTTTTGCTGTATAGCTGTAATCTGAACCATAAGTCTGATTACCATCACTAATAACTACGATTGGTGCTGTTTGATTGGCATAAACTTCTCCAAACTGTTTAAATGCTAATGATAGATTAGATTGACGTTCATTAAAATTTAAGCTATCTAATTTATTTACGGATTTACCGAAGCTATACGTTTGAACATTAAAACGTTCATTTAACTCTGAACTGGCTTTTATATCATTAATGATTTGATTCGCAAATGAATCTTGTTTTAAGTATGAAATTGATTCAGAATTATCAACAGCAATTACTAAAGTTGGCTTTTCATCAAAATAAGTTGAAGTTTGGAATTTTGGATTAATGAGTAGCAATAATATACCAAAGACTGAAATTGCTCTAAATGTTGTTAATGCATATTTTAGATGAGACTTTAATTTCGATTTATATAAATACTGAAACAGCGCTAATAAAAGCGCTGCAATTCCAGCAATAATGATATATATAATCGTTTCTGTTTGCATTAAAATATTAAGTTAACATTCCGCCATCAACATTAAGCGTCTGCCCTGTAACATAAGCACTTAAATCACTTGCTAAGAATACACAAACGTTAGCTATATCCTCAGGAGAACCACCTCGTTTTAACGGAATAGCGTTTCTCCAGCCTTTTACAGTTTCTTCATCTAGTTTTGCGGTCATTTCGGTTTCTATAAAACCTGGTGCAATTACATTACTTCTAATATTACGAGATCCTAGTTCTAATGCTACAGATTTAGAGAAACCTATGATACCTGCTTTAGAAGCTGCGTAATTTGTTTGTCCTGCATTACCTTTTACACCAACTATAGAGCTCATATTAATTATAGAGCCTTTACGTTGCTTTAACATGGTGCGTTGTACAGCTTTAGTCATATTAAATACTGACTTTAGGTTTACTTCAATTACCTTATCAAAGTCCGCTTCAGCCATTCGCATTAAAAGATTATCTTTTGTAATACCAGCATTATTTACTAAAATATCAATAGCTCCAAATTCAGCTAAAACATCTTCTGCTAACTTCTGAGATTCATCAAAATTAGCTGCGTTACTTTGGTAACCTCTTGCTTTTACGCCTAATGCATTTAATTCTATTTCTAATACGTTTGCAGCCTCTACAGATGAGCTGTATGTAAATGCGACATTTGCTCCATGTTGAGCAAATACTTCAGCAATACCTTTACCAATACCACGACTAGCGCCTGTAATAATAGCTGTTTTTCCTTCTAATAATTTCATAATATATCAACGGTTAGTTAGTATAGTTGTTATAATCAAATATAATAATTACAAATTGCAAGAAATAAAAAAACCTCACAAGATTTTGTAAGGTTTTTAACAGTTTTATTCGAGATTCTGAAACTAATTCAGGATGACAATTTATAGAAACCTTGATGTTAAAAATATCAAGGGGAAAATTTAAAATTAGCCTAAGACTTCAGCTACTTTCTTTCCGATTTCAGCAGGAGATTCCACAACGTGAATTCCACATGCTCTCATAATTTTCTTTTTTGCTTGTGCGGTATCATCACTACCTCCTACAATAGCACCTGCATGTCCCATTGTACGACCAGCAGGAGCAGTTTCACCAGCAATAAAACCTACGACTGGTTTCTTACTTCCACTTTCCTTATACCATTGTGCAGCATCAGCTTCTAATTGTCCACCAATTTCACCAATCATTACGACTGCTTCAGTTTCTGGATCGTTAATTAATAACTCTACAGCTTCTTTAGTTGTAGTACCAATAATAGGATCACCACCAATACCAATAGCTGTAGTGATTCCTAATCCTTGTTTTACCACTTGGTCAGCAGCTTCGTAAGTCAAAGTACCAGATTTAGAAACGATACCAACTTTTCCTTTTTTGAAAACAAAACCTGGCATAATACCAACTTTAGCTTCACCTGGAGTAATTACACCTGGACAGTTAGGGCCAATTAAACGACAATCTCTATTTTTTATATAAGCAGCAGCTTTAATCATATCTGCAACAGGAATACCTTCAGTAATTGTAATAATCACTTTAATACCTGCGTCAGCAGCTTCCATAATTGCATCCGCAGCAAAAGCTGGTGGCACAAAAATAATAGTTGTATCAGCACCTGCTTTTTCTACAGCTTCTGAAACTGTATTAAAAACTGGTCTGTCTAAATGAGTTTGACCTCCTTTCCCTGGTGTAACACCACCAACGACATTAGTACCATACTCAATCATTTGTTCTGCATGGAATGTACCTTCACTACCAGTAAAACCTTGTACAATGATGTTAGAATCCTTATTAACTAAAACGCTCATTTGATATTGTTGTTTTTAAGTTTTATAATTTTCGTTGTGCAAAAATAAGAGTTTTAACACGTATAATCGTGCTCTTTTTATATTTTTCTTTCGGTATAAGAATCCATGCTTTTTGTATCACTTTCGTCAGCCTATTGATTGATTTCGAAACCTCTATAAAGTTTTTCTTCTTTTACGAGAAATGAGCTAATACTATTTCTTAATCTGGTTTTCAATAGTATTTCTATATAATGTATATCTTGTAATAACAGATACATCAGCTTCAATCATATGTGTGAACTCAAAACTAAGACCATGATACAATTTTCTTGTGCCATCAAAGAAATCTACAATATCATTAAACTTTAAGAGCATAAATCTGTGACTACTACTCTAGTGCAATTCACAATCTTTATGAAAAAACTTAGGAACTACGTTTGGGTCGTTTGCTAAATCTGAATCATTGAAAGTTTTTACTACTTCTTTTGCTAACATTATAGATTCTTTAGTTTCTGAAGTATTTCGGGAATCTTTTTGATATAAGCCATTTCTTTAAATTGTTCTCTGGCTTCTTGTGCAGGTGAACCAAAATAAGTTTTACCTTCATCAGTCGTATGACCTAATCCAGATTGCGCATAAAGTACTGTTCCTTTAGAAATTGTGATTCCACTTTTAACACCAACTTGTCCCCAAATAGTCACATTATCTTCTACCACAACACAACCAGCGATTCCGGTCTGAGATGCGATTAAACACTTCTTCCCTATTAAAGTATCGTGCCCTATTTGTATTTGATTATCTAATTTTGTCCCTTCGCCAATTGTTGTATTACCTGTAACACCTCTATCTATAGTGCAAAGTGCACCGATATCAACGTTATCTTCAATTATAACACAACCACCAGATTTTAACTGATCGTAGCCTTCTGGTCTATTTTTATAATAAAATGCGCTTGCTCCCAATACTGTTCCTGCGTGAATAGTTACGTTATCTCCAATAATAGCATCATCATAAATACTTACATTAGAGTGAATTACGCAATTATTTCCTATCGAAACATTATTACCAATAAAACAATTAGGTTGAATTACTGTACCTTCTCCAATAATTGCATCTGACGCAATTGAAGAATCTGAAGCTCTAAACGGTTTAAAATGCTGTGTGAGTTTATTGAAATCTCTAAAGGGATCATCTGAAATTAAGAGTGCTTTTCCTTCAGGGCATTCTACATTTTTATTGATTAGCACAATTGTTGCTGCAGATTCTAGAGCTTTGTCATAATATTTTGGATGATCCACAAAAACAATGTCACCAGGTTCAACGACATGAATTTCATTCATGCCAAAAATTTCAAAATCTTCTGAACCAACAAAATTACAACCTATGAGATTTGCGATTTGTTTCAGTGAATATGAATGAGGAAACTTCAAATTTCTATATTTTAATGATGAGATTCTTGCTTACACAGGAATGAAAATTATTCCTTAATACGTTCTTTATAAGTTCCTTTTTCGGTTTCGACTTTAATTTTATCACCTTCATTTATAAATAAAGGTACGTTTACTTCTGCTCCAGATTCGACCGTTGCAGGTTTGGTAGCATTAGTTGCTGTATTTCCTTTAATTCCTGGCTCTGTAGAAGTAACTTCTAAAATAACAGATGCTGGCAAATCAACTGAAAGTGGCATATCATCTTCAGTATTAATTAGAATAGTTACCACCTGACCTTCTTTCATTAGACCAGGATTATCTAGAGCCGCTTCTAACAATCGTATTTGAGTGTAATCTTCATTATTCATAAAATGATAAAATTCTCCATCATTATATAAATACTGAAACTTATGGGTTTCTACTCGTACATCTTCAATTTTATGACCTGCAGAAAATGTATTATCTAAGACTTTACCAGTGGTAACACTTTTCATTTTAGTTCTCACAAAAGCTGGCCCTTTACCTGGTTTTACATGAAGAAATTCAATAATTTTATATATATCATTATTATACTTAATACATAATCCGTTTCTAATATCTGAAGTACTTGCCATAATATTGCCCTCGAAAGTGGGTGCCTTTTAATAGTTAATATTTAATTTGATTTAAAGTAGCCTTTCATTATTCCTCGATGCGAATTCTTAATAAATTGTAGAATTTCATCACGTTCTGGAGTGGCTTCCATTTCTGCTTCAATTAAATCCGCAGCTTGAGTATTATTATAATTCTTTTGATATAAGATTCTGTAAATGTTCTGAATCTCTCTAATTTTTTCTGGGTTATAACCTCTTCGTCTTAATCCAACGGAATTTATTCCAACGTAAGACAATGGTTCTCTACCAGCTTTAACAAATGGAGGCACATCTTTACGAACTAAAGATCCGCCAGTTACAAAAGCATGATTTCCTACTGAAACAAATTGATGAACGGCTGTCATACCTGCCAAAACAACATAGTCTCCAACGGTAATGTGTCCTGCTAAGGTGCTATTGTTAGAAAAAATACAATTGTTTCCCACAATACAGTCATGTGCAATATGGCAATAAGCCATTATTAAACAATTATCACCAATTACGGTTTTCATCCTATCTGCTGTACCTCTGTTAATCGTTACACATTCTCTTATGGTTACATTATTACCAATCTCTACAGTTGTGTCTTCATCATCATACTTTAAATCTTGTGGAACTGCTGATATTACTGCTCCTGGAAAAATACTACAATTCTTTCCAATACGAGCACCTTCCATAATTGTAACATTACTTCCAATCCATGTCCCTTCTCCAATTTTTACATTATTATGAATGGTTGTAAAAGGTTCTATAACGACATTCTTTGCAATTTTTGCTCCTGGATGTACGTAAGCTAAAGGTTGGTTCATTTTTTTAAATTTTATTTTTATAAAGCGGTAAAAATGTGTTCGCTATTTACCTAAAACTTCTTTTTTAAATTTGAAGTCTGCTCGGTTCATAATTTATTTAATTTTTGAAATTTGAGCCATTAGCTCCGCTTCTGCGCATAATTTACCATTGGTATATGCATAGCCTTGCATATGGCAAATACCACGCCTAATTGGTGTAATTAATGAACATTTAAAAATTAAGGTGTCGCCAGGCACTACTTTTTGTTTAAATTTTACATTATCCATTTTCATGAAAAATGTTAAATAATTTTCTGGATCTGGTACTGTGCTTAGCACTAAAATACCACCCGTTTGCGCCATTGCTTCTATTATTAAAACACCAGGCATTACAGGAGTTCCAGGAAAATGTCCTTTGAAGAACTCTTCATTCATTGTGACATTTTTCATTCCAATAACATGATTTGCAGTCAGCTCGTAAACTTTGTCTAATAATAAGAATGGTTGTCTATGAGGCAACATATCCATAATTTGATTGACATCCATTAAAGGGGCTGAATTCAAATCGATTTGCGGAACATTATTTCTTCTTTCGTTCTTTATAAGCTTAGACATTTTCTTTGCAAACTGTGTATTTACAAAATGCCCTGGTTTATTAGCTATAACTTTCCCTCTAATTCGAGTGCCTATCAATGCTAAATCACCAACAACATCTAAGAGTTTGTGTCTTGCTGCTTCATTAGGGTAATGTAATGTTAGGTTGTCTAAAATACCATTTGGCTTTATAGCAATTTTATCTTTATTAAAAGCTATTTTAAGTTTTTCCATTGTTTCAGGAGATAACTCTTTATCTACATAG
Organism: uncultured Winogradskyella sp.; assembly: GCF_963975125.1. Lineage (GTDB taxonomy): Bacteria > Bacteroidota > Bacteroidia > Flavobacteriales > Flavobacteriaceae > Winogradskyella. Next base: position 18,770 of record NZ_CAXBGB010000003.1, read on the forward strand.
ACAATAGCATTATTTAAGTCACCACCTTTTATTAATCCATTCTCTAGAAGCATTTCAATTTCGTGCAAAAAACTAAAGGTTCTGGCATCTGCTATATTGGTTTTAAAATCTTTAACCGAATTCATCGTAGCATTTTGAGTTCCTAAAACTTTTGTGCCAAAATCTACCATGGTAGTTACTTGATAGGAGTTTGAAGGCATTAAAATTATCTCACTTCCTGTTTCTTCATCAGAATAGGAAACAACTTCAGTGACCTGATATTCTTCTCTAAACTCATCTTGTTCTACAACACCAGCTTCTTCTAACGCTTCTACAAAGAACTTTGATGAGCCATCCATAATCGGTGGCTCAGACGCATTTAATTCTATAATAGCATTATCGATATCTAAACCTACTAAAGCTGCTAAAACATGTTCGCAAGTTTGAATTGTTACTCCATTTCTCTCGAGACAAGTGCCACGTTGTGTATTTGTTACATAGTTAGCATCAGCTTCAATTTTTGGGCTTCCTTCCAAATCTATACGTTGAAATACAAATCCAGTATTTTCTGTTCCTGGTTTAAACACCAGTTTAACATTGTCGCCTGTATGAAGTCCAACGCCTTTTAGCGTAACTTCCTTTTCAATGGTTTTTTGTTTCGTTTCCGTTTTAATTATTGCCATCTACTTTTTTTTCTAATTCATTTATATTTTTAACAATCTTAGGTAAGTTTTTAAAATAAACATAAGACTTGTTATAATCACCATACGTAATAGCTGGAGAGCCTTGTAAGATTTCATCATCTTTAACATTTCTACCAATACCAGATTGCGCTTGTATTCTAACATTATTTCCAATAACTAAATGACCAGCAATGCCAACTTGTCCGCCAATTAAGCATCCTTCACCTATTTTAGTAGAACCAGCTACACCTGTTTGTGCTGCAATTACAGTGTTTTTTCCAATTTCTACATTATGTGCAATTTGTATTTGGTTATCTAACTTAACACCATACCCAATAATCGTAGAACCCATAGTAGCCCTATCTATAGTTGTACCAGCACCAATATCTACATAGTCTTCTATAATTACGTTTCCTATCTGAGGGATTTTAGAATACTTTCCATTTTTACTCGGAGCAAATCCAAAACCATCTGCTCCGATTATTGCACCAGAGTTTATAACACAGTTATTACCAATAATACAATCTGCATAGATTTTTCCTCCTGAGAAAATCACAGTATTATCACCTAGTTTCACATTATCACCAATATAAGCGTTAGGGAAAATCTTTACATTTTTACCAATCACTACATTTTCTCCTATGTAAGCGAATGCACCAATATAAATATCGTCTGGACTATTAGTTGTTTCTGAAATATAACTAGGTTGTTCAATGCCAGATTTATTTAATTTAATCTGATTGTAATATTCTAACAACTTTGAAAACCCTTCATAGGCATCTTCAACTTTAATAAGTGTTGTTACAATTGGGTTCTCTGGCTCAAAATCTGAATTTACAATAGTTACAGATGCCTCAGTTGTATATATATAAGGTGTATATTTTGGATTGGATAAAAAAGTTAAGGATCCTTGTGTTCCTTCTTCGATTTTAGACAATTTATAAACTTCAATATTTGAGTCGCCAACTACAATGCCTTCTAAAATACCTGCGATTTGTTCTGCTGTGAATTTCATGTGTTTATATCAATTGTTTTTCAACGGCCACATGGAACATTACTAATAATGATTCCCTTAAAATTTTAAGTTTTGGATATGAATGTTTCAATTAATTGATTTTAAAGTGTCAGTTACTTTCCGCAAAAATAGAAAAAATGTATCACATTTTGTTTTTAGGATAGCACATATAATATTTTGTTACTGGTTTACTCAGTGCTTTTAAGTTTAATTGATCCGAAGCTTTTACGATATCCTTTATTTTTCCTGACTTTAAAAGAATGTTAATATGCTGATTTTTATTCTGGTAAGCTAAATTTGTTATCTCGCCTTTAAACACAAAATAATCTGCTTCAGTTTTAGAAATGGCGTATTTGTCCATCAATAGGTTTGAATGCGCAATTAACTCTGATGTCTTAATAGGTTTATTTTTCAACTTTATTTTTAATAAATCTCTATTAATAATCATTTCACAGAGATTACTCAGCACAAAATCTTCGTGATATTGCCAGTCTTTCATTGCGGCTACGATATCATAATCATCGAGTTTAGCAAAAATTTCTAGGGTTTTGGTATTAAAGCTATCTGCGTTTATTTCAGAATTAAGAAAATAAAACAAAGACTTGCTGCAATTTAGTTCTATTTTTTGTTGCACCAATTCTTTTGCTCGTTTTAAAATTCGCATTAATAATTGCTCTGCAACAACACCTGTTTTATGTAAATATACTTGCCAATACATAAAACTACGAGCTACTAAAAATTTTTCTACACTATAAATACCTTTTTCTTCAACAACTAATCGGTCGTTAACAACATTGAGCATGGTAATTAAACGTTCACTATTAATATTACCTTCTGCAACTCCTGTATAGAAACTATCGCGCTTTAAATAATCAGCTCTATCCATATCTAGTTGGCTAGATATTAACTGACACATAAATTTACGAGGATATTCTCCTCTAAATATAGAAATGGCTAACGTTAAATTTCCGTTAAACTCTGTATTGAGTTCTTGCATAAAACGAAGCGAAATTTCTTCGTGAGAAATGTTATTTACTATACTGTGTTCCATGGCGTGCGAGAATGGACCATGGCCAATATCGTGTAATAAAATAGCGATTAGTAATCCGTTTTCTTCATCTTCAGAAATTTCAACTCCCTTAAAACGAAGTACATTGATCGCTTTTTGCATTAGATGCATACTACCTAAGGCATGATGAAAACGGGTGTGATGTGCACCAGGATACACTAAATAGGATAATCCCATTTGACTTACACGACGTAGTCTTTGAAAATATTTATGTTGTATAAGATCGAAAACTAAAGAATTAGGAATAGTAATAAATCCGTAAATTGGATCGTTAAATATTTTAAGCTTATTATTAGTAGGCAAAATGTAAAATTTCAAATTAGAAAACAAATATACCATAACATGATAAATATTCTCTGGGTTGACGATGAAATCGATTTATTAAAGCCACATATTCTCTTTTTAGAAAAAAGACAATATGTTGTTACAACATGCCAAAGTGGTACTGAAGCCTTAGAGATTATTAACGATACTAATTTTGATATTGTTTTTTTAGATGAGAATATGCCAGGACTAACTGGTCTCGAAACTTTAAACGAAATTAAAGAACGACGTGCCAACCTGCCTGTGGTAATGATTACCAAAAGTGAAGAGGAATATATTATGGAAGAAGCTATAGGTAACAAAATTGCTGATTATTTAATTAAACCCGTAAATCCGAATCAGATTTTATTGAGTTTAAAAAAGAATTTGGATCACTCCCGATTGGTATCTGAAAAGACAACTTCTAATTACCAACAGGAATTTAGAAAGATTGCTATGGATTTAACTATGGTGAACTCTTATGAAGAATGGGTAAATTTATATCATAAATTAGTGTATTGGGAATTGCAACTCGAAGGCATTGAAGATGTTGGGATGACAGATATTTTAGAATCTCAAAAATCTGAAGCCAATATGCAGTTTGGTAAGTTCATAGAAAAAAACTACCAAGATTGGTTTCTACCTAATACTAATGCACCAATAATGTCTCACACGCTTTTTAAAGATAAAATTGTGCCCGAACTTAGTGATAAGCAACCAACATTATTAATAGTTATAGATAATTTAAGATACGATCAGTGGAAAGTTTTTGAACCAATCGTAAATAATTATTATAAAAAAGCTTCTGAATTATCTTTTTATAGCATCTTACCTACTGCTACACAATACGCACGAAATGCTATATTTTCTGGGTTAATGCCAGCAGATATGGAAAAGTTATTTCCTCAGTATTGGAAAAATGATACAGATGATGGTGGTAAAAACATGCATGAGGGAGATTTTTTAAGAGAACAATTAAAACGCTTGGGACTAGGTCATCTTAAGCACGCGTACCATAAAATCACAAATTTAAGAGCTGGTAAAAAATTGGTTGAAAATTTTAGGTCTTTAAAGGATAACGATTTAAATGTTGTAGTCTATAATTTTGTGGATATGCTCTCCCACTCTAAAACCGAAATGGAAGTTGTAAAAGAATTAGCATCAAACGATAAAGCGTATCGCTCACTTACTGTGAGTTGGTTTAAGAATTCCCCGTTATTAGAAATGATACAACTGTCTCAGCAGTTAGGTTTCAAATTAATTTTAACAACAGATCATGGTACTATAAATGTAAAAGCACCCTCTAAAGTTATTGGCGATAGAGACACAAGTCTTAATCTGCGCTATAAAACAGGACGAAGCTTAACCTATAAAGATAAAGATGTGCTTGCTATTAAAGACCCAAAAACTGTTCATTTACCAGCACTTACAATGAGTAGCTCATTTATATTTGCAAAAGGCGATTTGTTTTTAGCGTATCCAAATAACTTTAATCATTACGTAAATTATTACAGAAACACATATCAGCATGGTGGAGTGTCTTTGGAGGAAATGATTATTCCTTTTGTGGTTTTAGATCCTAAGTAGCAGATTTAATTTTTTTTTTTTGGCATAAATACACTAATGTTTTCTTTAGGCAGTACTACACAAAACATAATTGGTAAATTTATGGCAATTAAAATTCTTAACTACAGCATTTTAAGAATCTAAATCTTAATACAAATCTCTTTAAAATGCAAAAATATCCGATGAAATACACTTTTTTCTAGGATTTGCAAATATTTATTACTACTATTGTATTCCAATTTACAATTTAATAGTATTGAAAAGCATTGAGTTTACATACCATTTAAATAACATTGATGCCATTGCAACAGATGTTTTAGAGCATTTAGATTCTAAAATCCTTTTGTTTAACGGATCTATGGGAGCAGGTAAAACCACATTTATTAATGCGCTTTTAAAAGCCATGCATAGTAAAGATGTTGCTACGAGCCCAACATTTTCTATTGTAAACGAATATGCAATACCAGATGATATCATTTATCATTTTGACTTCTATAGGATAGAATCTATAGAAGAAGCTTATAATTTTGGTATAGAAGATTATTTTAATAGTAATAATTGGTTATTTATAGAGTGGCCAGAGCGTATAGAAGAATTATTGCCAAAAGATGCTCAAAACATTACTATAACTAATCTAAGCGACAATAAAAGATCCCTCAAATTAACCATAGAAACAGAAAATTTAACCAAAAACAGTGCTATGACAGAACCGAAATTTTAAACAAAATTTCACTTACATTCTTATAAAAATAGTGTGCTAGTTACGGAAAAACCGTAATTGAAACCTCAAAATTTCTTGGATTTTAACACTAATTGATTTTTACAGACGCTTTATGCGCTATACATTTGTAGTAATTAATTAATTAAATCCCTTAAATTATGAAATCAAAAAAATTAATTCTAGCAATTGCTATTTTCGGAGGAATGTTATTTACTGTACAAGCAACTAACATTATTGACTTAAATGGACAAACTACATCACAAGTTGACAAAAGGCTTATCAAAATCCCTGGACAAGGGAAATAGTAACAAGTCTCTAATTTTAGGGAGTCTAATTGCTACATTTTTAGCATTTTCACCCTTTTTATTTACAATTTATGAAAGTGTTCCAAGTGTTAAAACTTGGAGCACTTCTTGGTTCACTTATGATAGTACTTACTATGAGAATGTTCAAGTGTTCGCTTGGACAATAACTACAAAATTAATTCCACTTATTTTTATTACGTTATGGTTTTTAACCAACCGACACTGGTGGTACCATGCCTTATTAGTCCCTATGGCGATGTATATTTATCAATTGATTATTATTATTAATGATGATAATGTATTTGCAGATACCGATGAGCAAAAATTATATCTTGTTCCAGTGATGGCTATTGTTATTCCTTCCATTTATCTAATTAGAGCCAAAATGTTTAATAAATTAAATGATGCAGATAAAACTCTTGAGGAACTCGAAGAAGAGTTTATGATTAAGCCAAGTACATTTTGGGGCAAGATTAAACAGTATTTTTAGGTTAAAATTTATAACTCCTCAATTTAAACATTAAAATTCTAGGTAAAATGGGTTCTCAGTAGTTACACTGATCTTGTAGAATTACAGTTTTTATCAAAATCAATCGAATTGCGTATTAAACATTAAAATGCACAACTGGTTTAAGAATCGAAATTTTATTCGTAATTTGAGTTGTATTAATTCTAGTAAATATTTATAGCATTTCGTTATATTGCAGTTACTATAAAATTAACTGACTAGATGAGTAAACCGTTATCACCCTTTACCAAAGCCCAATTATTACCACAAGAAGAAACTCTAGAGATTTTTAAACAAAAAGGAGAACTTTTTATAGGTATTCCTAAAGAAACACACTTTCAAGAAAAACGCGTCTGTTTAACACCAGATGCTGTATCTGCATTAACTGCCAATGGTCATCGTGTATTACTTGAGTCTGGTGCAGGTGAAGGATCTAATTTTATAGATAAAGATTATAGTGAAGCAGGTGCAGAAGTCACTAAAGACACAGCTAAAGTGTACTCTTGCCCAATGATTCTTAAAGTAGAACCACCATCTTTAGATGAGATAAAACTTATTAATCCGCAAACTATTTTAATTTCTGCGTTGCAAATTAAAACACAAAGCAAAACATATTTTGAAGCTTTAGCAAAAAAACGTATTACAGCCCTAGCATTTGAATATATTAAAGACGAAGATGGTGCTTATCCAGCGGTTCGCTCTTTAAGTGAGATTGCAGGTACAGCTTCTATTCTAATTGCCTCTGAGTTACTCTCTAATGTAAATGGAGGTAACGGATTAATGATGGGTAATATTAATGGTGTACCACCAACCGAAGTTATTATTTTAGGAGCTGGTACAGTTGGCGAATTTGCTGCAAGATCTGCAATTGGTTTAGGCGCTAATGTAAAAGTATTTGATAGCTCAATTACTAAATTGCGCTGTCTTCAAAACAACTTGGGTAGAACCATCTACACATCTACTATGCAACCAAAAAACCTTTTAAAGGCACTAAAACGATGCGATGTTGCAATTGGTGCAGTAAGAGGTAGTAATAGATCGCCAATTGTAGTTACAGAAAGTATGGTAGATCATATGAAAAGCGGTTCGGTAATAATTGATGTAAGCATTGATATGGGAGGTTGCTTTGAAACTAGCGAAGTCACCACACACGATCATCCGACTTTTGATTATAATGGAGTAATTCATTATTGTGTACCTAATATACCTGCTCGTTATTCGAGAACTGCCTCAGTATCTATTAGTAATATCTTTACTCCATACCTCTTAGAAATTGGCGAATATGGTGGTATAGAAAATGCGCTTCGATTTGATAGAGGGTTAAAAAATGGGTTATATTTTTACCACGGTATATTAACTAACAAATCTGTTGCAGAATGGTTTGGCTTAGACTACAATGATGCCAACTTATTAATTTTTTAAAGCACCAAAACTTAAGCTATTAATAGTATATTTGCCTTTTGTTTAACTTATAACAGATACCTACTTTGGTAGGAAATACTATGAAATTTGTACATCGTTTAGGCTATTATCTTGGAGGTTTTACCATTGGTCTTGTTATTCTTATGTTTTTTTTAAATGGTAAAGATGCATCTTGCGATTATGGGCCAAGTGCAAGAACAGTAAAAAACATAAGTTACAAGCCTTTATCCTATTCTGAAAAGGCTTCAACTTTTATTAGTAATTATCAATTAGATACTCTAACGATTACTAATTTAATAAAATATGGCAGTGTAGATTTTTCTAAGAGTGATACTGAATTAGACTCTTGTAAAGTGTATCATTTAGATAATAGCTACAAAGAACGTGATATGGAGCTTACCATAAAAAATTGTGATTCACTTGCGACACTCCTCGATATTAATTATACAGATATCTAATTTATTGAAATTGTTACGTTTAAAATTTAGACATTTCAATCTAAATTTTCATCTTTGAAGTAATATCTAAAATAGTAAATACAAAAATATGAAAGTATTAGTAACTGGAGCTGCAGGTTTTATTGGATTCTATGTGTCTAAAATACTTTTGGCTAAAGGTCATCAAGTTATAGGTCTAGACAATATAAACGATTATTACGATGTTAACTTAAAGTTTTCAAGACTAAAAGAACTTGGAGTTAACAAAAATGAAGCTGAAGTATTTAATACAATCTGTAACAGTAAAGATAAAGTTTTTTCGTTTGTAAGAATGAATCTCGAAAATAGAGAAGAACTTCCAAAATTATTCAAAAAAGAAAAATTTGACATTGTATGTAACCTTGCTGCACAGGCAGGTGTAAGATATAGTATAGAGAATCCTGAGACTTATGTAGATTCTAATTTGGTAGGCTTTCTTAACATACTAGAATGCTGCAGACACAACGATATAAAACATCTCGTTTATGCAAGTAGCTCTAGTGTTTACGGTCTTAACAAAAAAATACCGTTCTCTACAGACGATAATGTAGATTACCCAATCAGTCTTTATGCAGCTACAAAGAAAAGCAATGAATTAATGGCACATACCTATAGTCATTTATTTAAAATACCAACTACAGGGTTAAGATTTTTTACCGTTTATGGTCCATGGGGACGACCAGATATGGCAATGTTCTTATTTACAGATGCTATTGTAAACGACAGACCTATAAAGGTTTTTAACCATGGAAACATGGAACGCGATTTTACTTATATAGATGATATTGTAGAAGGGGTTGTTAGAATTATTGAAAAATCACCACAAAGTAGAATAAATACTAATAACTATTATAAAGTCTATAATATAGGTAATAATAACTCTGTTAAATTATTAGATTTTATAAAAGAGATTGAGTTCAATCTAGATAAAGTTGCTACTAAAAATATGTTGCCAATGCAACCAGGTGATGTAGAACGTACATGGGCTGATGTAGATCAGTTGATAAAGGATTATGACTATAGTCCAAACACATCCATTAAAGTTGGTGTGAAATCTTTTATAGATTGGTTTAAAGGGTATTACAATTAATACTAAAGTATTTTAACGATGGTTTATGTTTCTTTTTCTATAGGTATGAAGTTTATCGTAAAAACATGTCGTTAGTATAAAAATTTAGAAGAATTAGATTATTTCGTGCAAATTTGTTGTCATTTAAAACAAGAAACCCAAATCAAATAAACTTAAAACTATGAACATAACAAAGGTTTGTTGCATTGGTGCAGGATACGTTGGTGGACCAACTATGGCAGTAATTGCAAAAAAGAATCCAAACATAAAAGTCACTATCGTAGATATTAACGCGGAACGTATTGCAGCTTGGAATGATGAAGATGTGTCTAATTTACCAATATACGAACCTGGATTAGCAGAAATTGTTGAAGAAACTCGAGGAAAAAATCTATTTTTTTCGACTGAGATTGACAAAGCGATTGATGAATCTGAAATGATTTTTATTTCAGTAAACACACCTACCAAAACCTATGGTAAAGGTAAAGGCATGGCTGCAGATTTAAAATATGTAGAGCTATGTGCTAGAAATATTGCTGAAGTTGCTACAACAGATAAGATTGTTGTAGAAAAATCTACTTTACCTGTAAGAACTGCTCAAGCCATAAAAAGTATTCTTCACAATACAGGAAGTGATGTTAAATTTGAAATCTTATCTAACCCAGAATTTTTAGCAGAAGGAACTGCAATCCAGGATTTATTAAATCCAGATCGTGTTTTAATTGGTGGCGAATCTGAAAAGGCTATAGATAGCTTAGCTAATATTTACGGAAGTTGGGTTTCTAATGATAGAATATTAAGAACTAATGTTTGGTCTTCTGAGCTATCAAAACTTACAGCTAATGCTTTTTTAGCACAAAGAATTTCTTCTATAAATGCGATTTCAGAGTTATGTGAGCATACAGAGGCCAATGTAAATGAAGTTGCAAAAGCAATTGGTATGGATTCTAGAATTGGCTCTAAGTTTTTAAATGCATCTATTGGTTTTGGTGGTTCATGTTTTCAAAAAGATATATTGAACTTAGTGTATATCGCTCGAAGCTACAATTTAAATGCTGTAGCAGATTATTGGGAACAAGTTATCATTTTAAATGATCATCAAAAAAGACGTTTTTCTGACAATCTAATTAGTACTTTATATAATACTGTTTCTGGCAAGAAAATAGCAATGCTTGGATGGGCTTTTAAAAAGGACACAAATGATACTAGAGAATCTGCCGCTATTTATGTTGCAGACCACTTGTTGAGTGAACGTGCTAACATTGCTGTTTATGACCCTAAAGTGTCTAGTAAAAAAGTACAAGCAGACTTAAATTACTTAGAAACACGTTCTACAGAAGAAAATAGTGAACTTGTAAAATCTCACGATAATGCATACGAAACTATAAAAGATGCGCATGCCATTGCTATTATGACAGAATGGGATGAATTTAAAGCTTACGATTGGCAGAAAATATATGACAATATGAAAAAACCTGCATTCATTTTTGATGGTAGAAATATTCTTGATAAAGATGAAATGACAAAAATTGGTTTTGAATACTCCTCTATAGGAAAATAAAATTTACATTCTTAAATTTAGTTGAGTCTATAAATATAAAAGGCACTACAGTTTAAAACAGTAGTGCCTTTATTTTATTTCTATAATTATAAAAACTTAATTCACGATTAACTTCTTAGATATCTCTCTACTTATATCCACTAGCTTTATATAATACATACCTGTTTGTAGAGCGCTCACATCAATTTGTGTAATTGATGAGTTACTTAGGTCTTCATTAGAAATCCTAGCACTATGTATCAATTTTCCAGTGATATCGTATAAATAAACATTGGTTAAACTATTTGATCCCGAAAGTTTTACATTTACAATATCTGAAGCTGGATTTGGGAATACATCAAAGGCAAAATCTTGTGGTTCTCCAATTGGTACTTCTGGTTGTTCTTCTTCACAATCCGCATCTACTTCTACTATTACAGAATCTTCATCAAAGTCTAGGGCATTAAATACAGTAACTGAATATTCAGTTGTTACTGTTGGTGATACCTGTATGGTTTGGGTAGTTTCACCTGTACTCCATTCATAGTCATCACCACCAGAGGCTGTTAACGTTGCTACTTCTTCTAAGCATATTAAAACATCTTCACCTGCATCTGCAATAACTTCTGGTATAACGTTTATAATAATCTGCTTTTCATCATAGCAATCACCTATATAACCTCTAACCTCATAGGTCGTAGTTACCGACGGACTAACAGCAATATTAGGTTGTGTTGCTCCATTGTTCCATTCATATGTATTAGCACCAGAAGCTGATAACGTAACAAAATCTCCATCCATAATATCTATATTATCACCGTTTACAATGACTACATTAGGATTGGGATCTACATATACTGTAACGTCATCTGTATCTTCTTGTGTTCCTTGGGTCACAGTAACTGTATAAGTTGAAGTTGAAAAAGGACTAACTGTTATACTTTGAGATGTTTCTCCAGTATTCCATAAATAACTATCACCTAAATTGGCTGTTAAAACAACTTCGTAGGAGTAATTTTCACAAACACGTTCGTCTGCACCAGCAGAAGCCTCAAAAAGCTCTTCAACAATTACTGTAACCTGAGCCTGAGCTGAACAGGTATTTGTTGTACCTGTACCTATAACAGTATAAGTTGTAGTTTGAGTTGGGCTTACAAAAATAGTACTAGATGTTTCACCAGTATTCCAAAGGTAGGTTTCAGCGCCGCTTACAATTAAGTTTGTACTTTCCCCTTCAATAATTACAATATCATCACTAACCAAAATATCTGGTGCTTCATTTACAAAAACTGTTACATTATCTGTACTCGAGCAATTATTAGAAATAACATCTACGCTATAAATAGTTTCAACACTAGGGTTTACTAATATTGAAGCTGTTGTTTCACCTGTGCTCCATAGGTACTCTGCTCCACCAGAAGCTGTCAATGCAATTGTTTCACCATCGCAAATCGTTTGATCTTCACCTGCATCTGCTGTTGGAATTTCGTTAACATTAACAGTAACATCATCTACATCCTCTTCTCCCTGATCATTAGAAACCGTTACTATATATGTTGTTGTTTGTGTTGGTATAACATTTATGGAAGCTGTTGTTTCACCTGTGCTCCATAAAAAATTTGTACCACCAGTAGCAGTTAGCGTAGTAGTCTCCCCTACGCATATAGATTGATCGATACCAGCATTTGCTACTAGTGAGGTATCGAATAAAAAAGTTAATGAGAAGCTATCTATCGCAACAACATTTCCTCCTGCATCATTCTCACTGTAATACGTCACTGTAAAATTATAGGTACCTTCTTCAACAATATAAGATTCGAAATTTAAGCCTACATGACCGTTAGGAAGACCTGCATATATAGCTCCGCTTTCTACCCAAGTACCAGCAGATGGACCTGTCCAATCTACTTTTACACTTTCTACATTAGGATTATTATCTCCACCTTGTGGGATACTCCTAAAGTTAATTTCATTCCCTTCAGTCTCTAAATTAATATCTGCATCTCCTACGATATTTTGAATCAAAATATCTGTGGCAGCATTGTAAAGTTGATAAGTTCCAAAAAAGGTATCAATTACAGTTACACTTGAGCTAGCACTTAAACCTGCATTATTTGAAGTATATGTAACATCTGCTTGACCTTCACTAATAGCAGTGACAAACCCATTTTCATCTACAGTCGCAATTGAATTATTACTGCTTGTCCAAGTTCCTAATGCATCAGTTGTATTAGTAGGAACTAATGTTGCAACAAGTTCTGTATTCTCACCAACTTCTAAAGTAACATCTGTTGGATTTACAGAAACTGAATCTAAAGGAATAACAATATTAGTTACTGTAATTACAGATGTATCACTAAAACCTCCGCTATTAGATGTAAATGTAATTATTACATTACCTCCTGAAACTGAAGTTACTAAACCATTAGAAGCTACAGTCGCAATACTAGGATCGCTAGAGGTCCAAATACCACTCTGATTTGATGTATTAATAGGTGTAAACGTTGTTGATAAGGTTATAGTATCTGGTACATTTAACGTCGCTGTACTTGGTGTTACCACAACACTCTCAGCTGGTGTATCTGGAATTTGGCCATTAGCCGTTTGATTTAAAAACTCTTCTAAATCTGTATAACCATCACCATCAGTATCTACAACTCCATCACTATCTAAATTTCCATACTCTAAAATCTCCCAAAAATCTGGCATTCCGTCATTATCTGAATCTGTATATGCTGTACCATCATTTATTATAGGAAAAACATTAGTTACTTTGTTTTCTGTACTGTCACCAGTATCAACATCATTAACAGCTCTAGCGTCTTCTGCATCTCTAGTGGGTAAAGATGCACCTACGTGAGTTCTTAGATTTGCCCAAATATCAGTTGCATCCCATAAGGCTACATTATCTGTTATTATTGGTGTGCTATTTATAGTGTAGCTTCTTAAATTTTCGGGTATCAAGGTATTTCGATTAGCTTGGCCTCCTCCATTTTGTCCAATTTGCCATTCATCATAAGTATCATTTGGTCTATATGGAGTTATGTTATCTTGTACATATATCTCCATGCCATTACCTACAGTAGCTGCCCTTAACCATCTTCTACTACTAATAGGATAATTTTCAATAGTTGGTGACGGACTACCATTTTCAAAAGCATGATTTTTTATTACATTTACATAATAAATTCCAGCATCTACACTCGGGTCATTGTTACTATATGATGGTCCATTTGTATAATCATAATGAAAGTTATTTACATGTTCGTAATAACAGTCCCAAGTAGGAGCTTCATTTACAGGTGTTGATACAGACGGATTTCTTGTTGCTGTACTTAACCAAGCATTTCTAAACCAACTAATATTGGTAGGGCCTCTTGATACTAAAAATGTTTTATTACTACCACCGTAAGAATTGGTGAATATGCAATATTGGATAGAAATGTTAGATAATTCAACTTGTGGAGGTCTACCTGGTTGACCATCATAATTGGCTATATCCAAATTACCATCAGATGACCAAGCAAAGGAACAATGGTCAAACATTAAGTTATTACCGCTATTTACCCAAACATTATCCGAATTATTGCCACTCGAATACGAAGTAGAACGTCTAAACCTGATATATCTAATAATAACTTCGTCTGCATCTATTTCTAAAGCTGGTCTATCTATTCCTTCTCTAGTTATCATAATACCATCACCGGGAGCTGTTTGTCCTGCTATTGTAATATTAGGGTTAGATATTTTAATTGTTGGTCCAGTAAGGTTTATTCTACCACCGACTTTAAATATTACAACTCTAGCACCACTAGCTTCACACGCTTCTCTAAAACTGCCAGGTCCGCTATCGTTAAGATTTGTAACTTCGTATATAGCGCCTCCTCTTCCTCCTACAGTATATTTTCCATAGCCTTCTGCACCTGGAAAAGCGGGAATCTGAGCATTTGAATTTATAGTTGAAAAAAGGGTAAATAATAGGACTATACTAAAAGTAATATTAGTTAATTTTTTTGGGGTTTTCATAAAGTAATTGTTCTTTATAATTATAGGTTTGATAACAATTTTAAAAATAAATTTCAACAAACAAGGTTAAATACTTAATTATTCGATATAATGTAATATTTTGTACGTATTAGATTACGATTAAATCTATAATCGACAAAACATGCTATATGTACGTTGAAATACATGATATGGATGTCCTAAAATGACATTTAACATAGAAAAGTGTTTTCTTACAATAAATCAGAATAAATTAATAAAAATGTTTGATTAGAATGGTACAGATAATATTAATGATTCTAAAATTTTGGAAGAAACGCACATTATATACTGAGAATCTCTTTTAAACGGTTTTTAAAAGAAAGATATTGATTTTAAAAGAAAATTGCTTTTTTTTACATAAAACTAACCAAATGTGTGGTATATACTTAACTAATATTCCTTTTGAAGAAAAGGTTATAAAAGAGAAACTAGATTCAATTTCATTTAGAGGGCCTGATTTTATGGGTATAGATAAAATTAAAAACCTCACCTTTGGACATCTGCGCTTGTCAATTTTAGATTTAGATTCACGATCTAATCAACCGATGATACATGAAAATCTAACTATTGTCTTTAATGGTGAGATATATAACTATAAGGCTATTAAAAAAGAGCTTTTAGAATTAGATTATAATTTTAAGACTGAAAGCGATACCGAAGTACTTCTAATCGGTTATAAACATTGGGGAACAGCTATTTTAGACAAAATTAATGGCATGTTTGCTTTTAGCATATACGATGCCACAACAAATAAGTTGTTTTCTGCAAGAGATAGATTGGGAGTAAAGCCGCTTTATTATTATTGGAATAATAAAGATTTAGAAATTTGCAGTCAAATAAGACCACTACTAAAGGATAAGAAGATAAACAAAGAGGCTATCTCAATTTTTTTAGACTGTATGTTTATTCCTAGTCCATATACAATAGCAGAAGATATACATAAGCTTCCTCCAGGAAACTACATGGAGTTAGATTTTAATACCAATGAATTAATTGTTAAAGATTATTGGAATTTAAAAGATGTAAAAGTCAAAGACATATCTTATGAAGAAGCAAAAAAAGAATTGCATGATTTATTAATTGATGCCGTTGAAATAAGATTACAATCTGATGTACCAATAGGATCCTTTTTATCTGGTGGAATAGACTCTGCATTGGTTTCGAGTATTGCAGCAAAAGTCTCACCTACTCAAATCAACACTTTTTCTATTGGGTTTGACGACCCAAAGTACGATGAAAGCAAAATAGCAGAACAATATGCAGAAATTATCGATTCTAAGCATATTACTACAATATGTAGTCCTGAAGATATCTTAAAATTAATTCCAACACTTACAAAAGTATATGATGAACCATTTGCAGACAGCTCTGCCCTACCTTCATTATTGCTAAATAAAATAACTAAACAATACGTTACAGTTGCACTTTCTGGTGATGGAGGTGACGAAAGTTTTATTGGCTATCCCTATTTTGATTCTCTAGAAAAAAATAAGAGGATTATTGATATACCCTATCCTATTAGAAAATTTCTATCTCGTCCCTCACTTTTAAAATTATTTAGATTAAATTCCCATCGCGTGAGAAATGCTTTAACTACTGAAACCAGAAATGACTTTATTGAGAATATTTTTTCTAGAAAAGGATTACTTCTTAAAAAGAAAAATCAGAATTGGATGAAGCACTATCAAGGTTACAAAAAATGGTCTGATATTTTTCTTCAAAAAGCTGCTGATCTAAATATTAAACTATGGTTAGAGAATGATAGTAATGTAAAAGTTGATAGAGCTAGTATGGCTTATTCTGTTGAAGTAAGAAGCCCTTTTTTAGATTATAGAGTTATAGAATATGCAAGGACTCTACCTATGCATTTTAGATTTGAAAAAGGCAGACAGAAAAAAATATTAAGAGATATTTTAAAGGAATATATCCCTGAAGAAGTATTTAACCAACCCAAAAGAGGATTCGCTGTACCTATAGGAAATTGGATGCGAAATGAGCTGAAAGAAGAATTTATGACAGCGCTTAATGACGAGTTTTTAAACAAAGTTCCTAATTTAAACGTAGAAAAATTTAAAAAGATGTTAGAAGAACACATGAGTGGCAAAAAAAAACACACGCCAAATATCTGGAAGCTTTTTGTTTTGAGTAAATGGTATGAAGAATTTGAATTTAATTAGAATTAAAAAAAACTTTAGTCCTGTTGTAATGTAAAATTGACATCGAAATTTATATTTTTATTAGAGTTATATTTAATATACTCAATAAACTCTGTGAGATTTGGATTCACTATGGTAACGTCTCCCGTAACATTTTTAATGCCATTAAGTGTTCCTAAACTAGATCCTCTCACGGTAAAAAAAGATGATGTAGAGTTATACTTTACATACATATTTTCAAAAGAAAACCCACCAACAGGTCCAGATGACTTGAAATAATCTGGAACTTCAAAATAAATGGCACTTAAATCATCCCTTTGCTTGCCAATATTTATAGCAGTAAGGTTTTTAAATGATGTATGATACCCTTTACTTGGTTTTCTGGTGTATAATAATCTCCAATTACTTCCATCAATAACAATGTCCTTAAATGTTACGTTTCCTTTTACTGGGAACTCTGGATGAGAAGAAATAATAATCTCTGCTGCCGGATAACGATTAGATTCATCATGATTCATACTTAAGTAACAATCTTTAAAATTTATACTTACAGGTTCAGACTTATCAGTTAAGTTGTCTAAGCCCAAAACAATCCCTGAGTGATTGTTATTTGTAAAAGAGCAATGTTCAAAATTTACGTTTATTATTACATCTGTTTCTCCGTCTGGTTCTATATCTAAACCTGCTTCTGGCAAAGTGCCTTTTGTTTTTGTAAAAACAGAATTTTTCACCCAGACGTTTTTGGCGCTTATAATGCTTATGCCTTGCCTTTTATTATTTGTAGAGATAATACTGTCAATAATTATATTTTCAGAATAACGTATATCTTTATAACCATCAATATAAATACCATCACCACCAGAACTAGAGATTGTTAGATTCTCTACTAAGACATCACTACAACCCATTAGACTTAGTCCCATTCTCCACTCACCATCTATATATTCTTCTTTATTCATTAATAGCAAAGCACCATTTCCATAAATTTTTATGTTCTTGCAACCAATAAATTTTAATAAAGCATCACTTGTATTTAAAAACGCACCAGGCTTAGCTTGTAGAACCACATCTCTTTCAAAAATAATAGTCTTATTTTCTAAGTTTCTAAACTTTAATGGAGACACAAACCAGTTACTATTCTGCTTGTCAATTACAATCGTGTCATTATTCTTTATAGCTTCGTAGAGTGCTTTTTTATTGTCATTAGTATTAAACCCAAAAGTAGATGCAGTAACGCTCTGAGCGTGAAAAACTAGAGGTGATAAAAAAATAATAACTAATAGTATTCGTTTTGCCATAAAAACGTACAAATCAAGACCTAAAAAATATTTCATTGAGCGCAAAATATCTACTTTTAATCGCATTTATTGATTTTAGACAGTAAAATACTGTTTTTAATCAAAAAAAGTAGTAGATGTATGTTGGTTTTTTTCATATTTGCCATTAGCCAAATTTACTGTAATAATCGAAATTTATGTTCTATGAAGTAATTCGAATAATCTAATTCTTAGTTGATTAAACGTTGTTTTTAATTGTAACTAAGATTTATTTTATTTAAATGTGTTTTCAATATTTGTGATTTTTGATAAACTTTGAATTTATATATGCTGTTGGTAAAATAATTCTCAATAAAACCAATAATTCCCATACACTATTTCAGGAACTAAAATAATCGGTATTGCCTGTAAATATGCAGCCATATATTGATATTATTTTTAATATCTCTTAGTGAGCTGTTTATATTATTAACAATAAAAAGGACTAGATTTATTACTTATTAAGTAAAATCTATATTCTTGCAAATAGAATGCTATTTTTATAGCGAAACAATTATAAATGTCTAGAGTAAAAAAATCATTAAAAAACGCGAAGGTTGGTGTCTTCTTTTTCATTGCCTCTGTTTTCGTTCAGTTTTTCTCTAGAAAACTTTTCTTAGACAATCTAGGCCCTGAATTTATTGGCTTAGAAACCACATTACGAAGTGTTTTAGGTTTTTTAAATTTAGCTGAACTTGGTATTGGAACCGCCATTGGGTTCACATTATACAAACCAATTTTTGATAAAAACCACAAAGAAATAAATAAAATAATTGCACTTCTTGGAGTGTTATATAAAAGGATAGGTATTGCTATTATTGGTGTTGCCATCATCGTATCACTCTTCTTTCCAATGATGTTTGAAACTACTTCTTTTTCTTTATTATTAGTTTATTTTGTTTTTTACACACTTCTATCTTCAACTTTACTCAGTTATTTTGCCAACTATCATCAAAGTTTATTTGGTGCTGATCAAAAGGGCTATATTATTCAAGGGTATTTCCAAACCTTAAATATTATCAGAGTCATACTACAGGCAATAGTAGCAGTGTATTTTAAAGATTTTTACTTATATATCATATTAGAGCTAGTATTTAGTATTATCTACAGTATTGTAGTTCGTAAAAAAATAAAACAAGAATATCCTTGGTTAATTATTAACTCAATTCAAAAGGCCGAAATAATTAAGGAATATCCAGATATCATTAAAAAGATAAAGCAAGTCTTTGTGCATAAAATGGGGTCTTTTGTTAAGAATGGTACAGATAACATACTTGTAGCTGCATTAGTAAGTCTAGAAAGTGTTGCTTTCTTTGGTAATTACCAGCTCATATTCACTAAATTAGGTGGTTTAGTAAAAATGGCTTTTGCAGGTACAGGATCTGCTGTAGGCAATTTAATCGCCGAAGATGATGAAAAAAACACCACCAAAGTCTTTTGGGAGTTAATGGCTGTTCAGTTTTTTATTGCAGGCTTTTTTAGCTTAATCATGTATTTTACTATGGAACCTTTGATAGCTATATGGTTAGATGAGAAGTATATCTTAGCGAAAACGACGTTGTTATTATTGGTTGCAAACTTCTTTATCTTCCAGATTAGCTCAACCGTAGAACGATTTAAGAATGCATATGGACTTTATCAAGATACATGGGCAGCAGCAACAGAAGCCTTAATAAATCTTACGATATCTTACATTTTTGGAAGTATTTGGGGAATTGATGGCATTATACTTGGTACACTTGTTAGTCTTATTCTTATGGTTGTTATTTGGAAACCTTACTTTCTTTATAAACATGGATTTAAAAAAAGTGTTTGGCTGTATTGGCGAGGTATGTTACCAGAATTCATTGTATTTATTGTAGCTGCCGTATTGGTTAATTTTTTAGCTAGTTATATCGCTTATAATAGGGAATCATCTAACTTCATAAACTTTATTATATATGCCTTACAAATTACGGTCATTGTAACTGCTATTTATGGCACTTTATTATTTGTATTTATTAAAGGATTTAGAGTTTTTGCTTTTAGAATAAAAGACTTGATATTAAAAAAACTGATTAAATAAAGTGGAACATAAAAAAAAGAAAATAGGATTTGTAATTGGTAAACTCTCTTCAGGTGGTGCAGAACGTGTTATATCCACGCTAAGTAATGAACTTGTTGAAAGATTTGATATCACCATCATTACATTTACTAAGTCCACGCCTTTTTATGCTTTAGATGAAAGAATAAAAGTGGTTTCTTGCCAAGATGAAGTGCAGCAACCAAGTTCTATGTTTGATTCCCTTAAGCTGAACTATATTTTGGTGAAGAGAATTTCTAAAATAGCTATAAAAGAGCAAGTAGATATACTCATCGGCTTTATAACATCAGCAAACATTCTCACTACAATTGCAGCAAAGTTAAATCGCATCCCTTGTATAATAAGTGAGCGAAATAATCCATTAGTTGAAGAGGTTCCAAAGTTATGGGTAATACTTCGAAGATTTGTTTATCCATTAGCCAATAGTTTAGTATTACAAACTAAAGGCATAAAAAAAATTTATGAGAAAAAAATAAGACCTTACAAAATTACTATATTGCCAAATCCGATTTCATCAGAATTGTCTAAACAAAGGACTAACACTATAAAACATGAAAAAATTATTTTAACAGTTGGGAGACTAGATAAAAACAAATGTCATGACGAATTAATAACAGCTTTTTATGCTATTAATCCAAAAGAATGGAAGGTAAAAATTATTGGAGAAGGTGCTAAAAAACAAGAACTAAATGAGCTTATAGAAAGCTACAATCTATCGGAAAAAGTTAAAATTATATCAAAAGTTAAAGACATACATAAGTTTTACAATGAAGCCTCAATTTTTGTATTCACCTCTAAAACTGAAGGGTTTCCTAATGCGCTTTTAGAAGCTATGCATTATGGCTTGCCATCTATTTCTACAGATTGTAATTTTGGGCCATCAGATTTGATAAATGATGGAATTAATGGTTATTTAGTGCCTGTAAATGACCAAGCAGAATTAACAAATAAATTATCAGGTTTAATAAATGATGAAAAATTGCAAAATCAATTTTCCAAAAAAGCTAAAGAAACAACAGAAAATTATGTAAGCGAAAAAGTGATAGCCAAATGGGTATCATTAATAAACAGTCATATTAAGTAATTAATAAACAAAGAGATTAACTGTATATATCTCAACATAAGAATGAAAATAATAAAGTACATATGTTTAGCGCTGATTTTATTCAATCTGCCCTCATTTGGTCTCATGGCCTTTGGTGGTGGTATAGGTACAGCTCTTAGTTATGGTACTATCTTCATGTTGTTTATTTATTACGCTTTAGAAAAAAAAACAACACCAAATTGGTGGATGATTATCATTGCTACATTATATTTCCTCATTTCTAGCCTACAATTCTATCGTCCTGCTACTATTTTCATAGTAGAAGTTATAAAGTACTTTATTTTTATAATTGGTGGTTATGAATTGACAAAACGCGTTAACAATACAGAATTATATGTTTTTCTTTTAATAGGAGCATTAAGCATAGGTGTCGAAGCTTTATATTTTACTAGTGATTTTGGTCGATATTCTGGATTTTATTTAAATGCAAATGTAGCTGGATTTATATCTATATATGGTTACTCTATAACTTACGGAATAAAAAATAAGACTTTAAAATTAATTGGGCAATTTGTATTTACATTGATGGGATTACTTACATTCTCTAGAACATTTATAGTAATTTGGTTACTATTAAATATTATTTCCTTGAAAATCAGTATAAAAAATATAAAAATTTTTGGTATTGGGTTTTTAATATTTGCAACATTGTTATTCATTGACCAAGTTGTTGGTCTTAATAACCCTCGTTTTGAACAATTAAAGAACATTGTAAATAATGAGAATGTTTCTAGCCAAGAGATAAGTGAGGATTCTAGAACAGAAACTTGGGCATTATTTTACGATCAAATTTTTGAGTCCCCATTAATAGGAAGCGGTTATGGTACATTTTCAGGAAAGACTCGGGTTATGGGTGTTCACAATACATATTTAATGATTATAGGCGAAGCAGGTATATTACCATTTCTTTTATTTTTAATTTATATAGGCTATCTCTTCTTTAAAAGTTTCATCTTTTTTAAAAAAGCACCATATCTTATTATGCAAACCATTTCTTTAGCAATATTTTTACTGGCAAATCATAACTTTTTCACCTTTTTCTATATGACATTTGCAGCAATGTGGATTCAATATCAAATTCATAAATTGAGTATAGAAGAGGTTGAATACGACAAATATTTAGAAGCATGATAAGTTCTAAAGAAGATTATATCAGATACGTTAATCAAGACAAAAAAGCACTTGGTATAAAATCTAAAAGCTTAGAAGGGAAAATAGTGCGTTATTTCTCTCCTAACCCAATTTGGACGTTCCAAAAAAGAATGCGCAAGCTAGAGTTTTACAATAATTGTAAAAATAAAGGCATTAATAAACTCTATATATTTTACTTAAAGTATAGATTCAAAAAGACATCTATTAAACTTGGTTTTTCAATTCCTATAAATGTTTTTGGACCAGGTTTATCTATTATACATTATGGAACTATCGTTATTAATAGTCGTACCAAAGTTGGCAGCAATTGTAGAATGCATGCTTGTGTAAATATTGGTGCATCTGGTGGTGAAAAGGAAGCTCCACAAATTGGAGATAACGTTTATATAGCACCAGGAGCTAAGATTTATGGAAACATTAAAATTGGAAACAATATAGCTATTGGTGCCAATGCTGTTGTAAATAAATCTTTTGAACAAGATAATATCGTTTTAGCTGGTATCCCTGCCAAACAAATTGGAGAGGTTGATATCAAAAAAATAATTAAGCACATTTAAATCATCATAACAAATAATAGAATAAAAATGAGTACTGATTTAAGAAAACATGGTTTAAGGAAAAAATTATCTAATATCTATAGGAAGTCAGATATTGGATATAATATCGTAAGACCATTCTATAAGCTCTACGAATTCGTCCTAAATATGATTCCAGATAAGGTTATTATAAAAAATAGCTTTAAAAAGCATATGGGTTATGAACTAGATTTAGATGATCCTCAAACTTTAAATGAAAAAATAAATTGGTTAAAACTTAATCATAGAGAGGATATACATACAACAATTGCAGATAAATTCAAGGTAAGAGCCTACATAAAGGAAAAGATTGGTGAGGAATATTTAATCCCATTGCTATATGAAACTAAAAACTCTAATGATATTAGACCAGAAAATTTACCAGACGTTGATCATATTATAAAATGTAATCATGATAGTTCTGGTGGTGTAATAATAACAGATAAATCTGCAATAGATTGGAAAAGTACTAGAACACGATTTAAAAGGCTTTTAAAAGAAAACCATTATTTCAGTACAAGAGAATGGCAATACAAAAATATTGAACCTAGAATTGTGGTTGAAAAGCTAATAACCAATGAAGATGGTAGTATACCAGATGATTATAAGATTCATTGTTTTAATGGTAAAGTCGTCTTTTTTGGAGTTGATTTAGATAGACATGAAGAGACAAGAGCAAGAAATTTATACGATACCAACTGGAGTTTATTGCCATGTAATTGGGGAAGACCAAACGGAAGAGATATACCAAGGCCTTCTAATTTAGAAGAAATGATAGTGCTTGCAGAAAAGTTAGCAAAGGATTTTATATACCTAAGAGTAGATTTTTATGCTGTAAGTGGTAAAACCTATTTTGGAGAATTAACATTGCACCAATCATCTGGGTTTAGAAAATTTTGGCAGCATGAATGTGATCAAAAATTTGGTGAACAATTAAATATAAAAAACAACTAATACTAAAGTAGTAATGACTAAAAAAATAAAAATCTTTTTTGTTGTACCTACACTTTTTGCTGGTGGAGCAGAGAGAGTTATATCTTTCGTGTCTCAAAATTTAGACAAAGAAAAATTTGATTCTACTCTAATTGTAATTGGCTTAGAAAAGGAAAGTAAATTCCCAGTTTCTGGCATACCTGTTATTTATTTAAATAAAACACGTGTACTAAGAGGTATATTCTCCGTTGCTAAATTAATTAAAAGAGAAAAGCCTCAGGTAGCAGTGAGCACAATATCGCATTTAAATTCTTTAATGGGATTAATTTCTATTCTATTTAAAAACACCGTTTTTATAGGAAGACATGCCTGTATACTTAATGCTCCTAATGAGAATAAAAAATTGGTTAAAAAGAAAAAACCACCAATTATGTCTATTTTTAATTATTTCCTTTATGGCTTAAAAAAATTAGACTATATGATTTGTCAATCAGCAGATATGAAACAGAGTATTATGGACGTCTATGATATGAATGACAAAAAAATTAGAATTATAAACAATCCTGTTACTCAAACAGATATTATTAAAACAAACGATTCACATAATGAAATCAAAAAATTTATAACTATTGGTAGACTAAGTAAAACAAAAGGGCATCTTAGAATACTTGATATACTTGGCAAGCTTTCGTTTCCATTTCAATATACCATTGTAGGAGAGGGTGTCTATTATGATCTTATTTTAAAAAAGATAAAAGAATTAGGTCTAGAGGACAACATAACTTTTGTAAAATATACTGATAATGTCTCTAAATATTTAGTTGAGCATGATATGTTTTTGCAGGGCTCTTATTCTGAAGGATTCCCTAATGCGTTATTAGAAAGTTGTGCTGTAGGTACACCAGTAATTGCATTTAATTCTCCAGGAGGTACTAAAGAGATTGTTGAAGACGAAGTTAATGGTTTTTTAGTTGAAGATGAAGATGAATTTCTAAAAAGACTAAATGACAAAAGGAACTGGAATCCAGAAGTAATTAGAGAATCCGTGTATAAAAAGTTCAATAAAAATATAATTCTAAATGATTATGAACAACTATTTTTCGAAGCTTTAGAATTAAGTAATTAATACTACTAACAAAAAAAACAATAACATGAGAGCACTAATCAAAAATACAATTAAAAAAGGTAGAACGATTGCCTATCACATAGAGCATAATAATGATGCTAAAAGGATTCTCAAAGTTGTTGAGGCAAAAAAAGGAGCATTTAACCCTAAAGATAAAAAGTTGTGTATTGAATATGCAAAAGACGTGTTTGGTAATAAAAAATATGCACCTTGGTTATTTGTCTATTCTGCTTTCGCAAAAGAATTTAAAGAAGGTTGGATTCCAAACAATTATTATGGAGAGCATGTTATCCCAAATATCAATGGAGAATATGGTGATATAGGTGATAAAAATGCAGCAATAAGCAAATTAGTAAATGTCTCTAATTCTTTAGATATTGCCTATTATGTTAACCGTCTATTTTTAAGTGCAAATTACGAGGTTCTTAATGAAGAGAAATTAAAAAAATTACTTTTCAGTCAAAATGAAAAGGTTGTTTATAAGATTGAAAACTCTCAACAAGGAAAAGGAATATACTTCTTTGATGAAAAAACTTTCAATATAGATGCTATAAAAAAATTAGGGAATGGTGTTTTTCAAGATTACATAGAGCAGCATCCATTTTTCTCTGAATTTACAACATCATCTGTTGCAACAATTCGTATTACATCTGTTTGTGATGATAATGGTGAAATTCATCCAAAAGTGGGCTATTTTAGATTTGGACGTGATAACGATACACATGTGATATCAAGCTCTGCAATGAAAATACCAATAGATATTAAAACTGGCAAACTATTCGAAGACGCCTACTATCCGAATTGGGAATCAACTAAACAGCTTCCTGATAAGGATATTTCTTTTGCAGGTAAAGAGTTGCCTTTATTCAATGAATGTTTAAGTGAAATTAAAAAAATGCATAGTTGTATTCCGTTCATAAGATGCGTAGGGTGGGATGTAATTATTGATAAGAACAACAATGTGAGATTAATAGAATTGAACGGAGGACATAGCGGAATCAAATTTAGTGAAGCAGTTCAAGGACCTAACTTCAAAGGATTAAATTGGGGAAATTTACATAAAAAATAACGCTTAAAATTTTATTATTTCTAACCTAGACCAATTAATATGAGAGCAGCAATAAACACAGTTAAAAATGTTATTGAAAAAGGCAAATGGTACGTCTATCATGCAGAACATAAAAAAAAGGCAGGCAAATATCTTCAATCTATTGAGGCCATAAAAGGAAAACTTGATCCTAAAAATGTAAAATTATGCAAGGAATATGCTAGAGATATTTTTGGTAATGAAAGATATGCTCCATGGTTAATTGTTTACTGTACCTATGCTCAGGAATTTAAAGAAGGTTGGATCCCAGATAATTATTACGGAGAGGTTGTTGTACCAAATTTTAATGGATTATATGGCGATATATGTAACAGAACTGTAGTAATAAGCAATCTATTACAAGAAACTGATTCTTTAGATATTTGTTATTATGCTAATCTTCTATTTTTGAGTCCAAATTATGAGATACTAAATGAAGAAAAAATCAAAAAATTTCTTTTTGCTAAAAATGAAAAAGTGGTTTTTAAGGTAGAGAATTCTCGTCAAGGAAAAGGCATCTATATCTTTGATGAAAAATCTTTCGATATTGATGTTATAAGAAATCTAGGGAATGGAGTTTTTCAAAGTTTTATTGAGCAGCATCCTTTCTTCTCAGAATTTAACAACTCATCCGTGGCAACAATTCGTATTACATCCATTTGTGATGATAATGGTAATATTGATGTGAATTCTGGTTTTTTTAAATTTGGACGTAAAGGTGAAACTCATGTTCAGTCTGCCTCTGCTATTTATATACATATAGATGTTAAAACTGGTAAACTAGGTGAAGATGCCTATTTTCCAAATTGGGAAACAATGAAACATCTTCCAGACAATGACATTCCGTTTGCAGGGAGAGTATTGCCCTCATTTGATGCCTGTGTCGCTGAAGTTAAGAGAATGCATAGTCGCATACCATTCATAAGGTGTGTAGGTTGGGATTTAATAGTAGATAAGGATAATAAAGTGAAGTTAATAGAGTTGAATGGAGGCCATAACGGTATTGTGTTTAACGAAGTCTTTCAAGGTCCATGTTTTAAAGGATTAGGTTGGGAAGGCATAAAAAAGTAACACATCCTTAAAGCGGTGAAAAAAACAAACAATGTCTCCAAAAACCAAACAAAATATAAGCATACTTAGTATAACACTTGGAAGTGGTGGTGCAGAAAAGGTGATTAGTCTTCTTTTAAAAGAATTAAAAAACGACTATAATGTAACACTTGTCCTTTTCTATAATACCATTCATTTTCCTGTGCCTGAAGAAATTACTATTAAAGTACTTTCGGAAAATGAACCTGATCGACCATTTTACTTAAAAATGATAGATTCGTTAAGATTTATCACAAAGTATTATCGTTTTGTAAAAACTGAAGATATTGCTATTTCAGTTTCATTTCTGGCCTTTCCAAACCTTATAAATGGAATTATTTCTATGTTTAATAAAAGTGTAAAAACTATTATTAGCGAGAGAGGATTTCCTTCAGATAATGTAACCAGCAAGCTCTCTTTATACATATCTAAACTGTTTTATCCAATTTTTTATAACCGCTGTGATAAGTTATTTTCAAATTCTGTACACATCAATAGAGATTTAAAGGATAATTTTGGAGTAAAAATTCCGATGGAAGTGATTTACAATCCGATTGTAATACCAGAAAAAACTATAGTTGCAAAAGACTTAAATGTTAACACAACTTCATTAAAAATTATTACGGCTGGTACTTTAAACAAAAGAAAGAATCAAATAATGGTGATACGTGCGATTAAAGCATCTGCATTAGACTATAATTTTAGTATTCTTGGAGGTGGTGATTTGCAAGATTATTTACAAAATGAAATCAGTGCTTCTCAACTCAATGACAGTGTTTTTCTAAAGGGGAAAGTGAAAAACGTGAATGATTATTTGCTAGATAGTCATTGCTTTGTATTATCATCATTTACAGAAGGGTTTCCGAATGCTTTGATAGAAGCTATGGCTATTGGGTTGCCATGTATTTCTACAAATTGTTTATCTGGTCCTTTAGAACTACTCAATGAAAATAAAGAAGTAGATATTAAGGTTGGCGAGTTTTTTATTGGTAAATACGGTTTACTAGTTAATAATGATGACCACATCGCGTTAAGACATGCTCTCGATTACTTTCATAAAAACCCTCAAGAAAGAGAAAAATATAGCATGCTAAGTTTAGAGAGAGCAAAAGAATACCAATTAGATAGTATTTATGCAAAGTTCAATCAGTTTATACAGAAATAATAAGAATAGAAGACATGTGTGGAATTAACGGCATTATCGCCAAAACCAACCGAAATAAAAATGAGATAAGTTCTATTC
The DNA here is from genome assembly GCF_963975125.1 of uncultured Winogradskyella sp. GTDB lineage: Bacteria > Bacteroidota > Bacteroidia > Flavobacteriales > Flavobacteriaceae > Winogradskyella. Next base: position 47,338 of record NZ_CAXBGB010000003.1, read on the forward strand.
TTAATACTATGAATGATCTAATTATTCACAGAGGCCCAGATGAAGATGGTTTGTTTTCAGAAGAAAATGCCGCCTTTTCTATTGGTATGGGAATGAGAAGATTATCTATTATTGATTTATCTTCTGGTAAGCAACCCATTTTTTCGGATGATAAACAGATAGTTATTGTCTTTAACGGTGAAATCTATAATTATAAAATCCTAAAAGCTAAATTAGAAGCAGAAGGTGTTACATTCAATACATCGAGTGATACTGAAGTTATTCTAAAAGCATATGAAAAATATGGTGTAGAATCGTTTAAATGGTTAGATGGTATGTACGGCTTTAGTATCTATGATAAAAACATAAACAAATTGTTTATTGCGCGAGATTTCTTTGGTGAAAAACCATTGTATTACACACATACAGACAAGGAATTTATTTGGGCTTCAGAATTAAAATCGATTATTAATACGATCAATTTTACTCCTAACATTTCAAAAAAAGGATTGAATTTATATTTTAGATTAACCTACATTCCTGCTCCACATACAATTTATGAAAACATATTTAAGCTAGAAGCCAATCATTACATAGAATATGATTTAGCATCGCAAAACACAACTATAAATAAAATAAATGCTGAACCAAAACCAAAGACAATTGATATTTCTTTTGAAGATGCAAAAACGAAAACAAAAGATCTAGTTTATAAAAGTGTAGATAGCAGATCTATTGCAGATGTTGGTTTAGGAACGTTTTTGTCTGGTGGTGTAGATTCATCAATTATTTCACTTTGTTTATCTCAAACAACAGATAAAAAGATTGACACCTTCTCTATTGGGTTTAAAAAAGCATCCTATGATGAAACTGATAAATCTAGAGTTGTTGCAAATATGGTAAATAGTAATCATCATGAGTTTATAATTGATGAAGACGATTTAAAAAACAACATTCACGAGATATTAGTCAATTTTGATGAACCATTTTCAGACACAGCTGCTCTACCTACTCACCTATTGTCCGAAAAGACTAGAGAGCACGTTACGGTAGCATTGACTGGTGATGGTGGTGACGAAGTATTTGGAGGCTACAACAAATACTACATTGGCAAAATGAATAAAAAGTACACTAGCATAGTACCAAAAGGTTTGCACAAGACAATTGCTGGTTTAAGTAACAAATACCTCATTAATAAAGATGATACACGAGGTAAAAAATTTCAGATTAACAAACTTTTAAATTCTATTAATTATAAGGGTGACTTTTATTGGGATATTATTTCTTTAGCAAACACAAGCAATCAAATATCTGAGATTATATCTCCAGATTATTATGAAGAAAATCTATTTCAAGAGTATAAAGATGTTTTGGGTAAGCAAAAAATGGAAAGCCTTACCGATTTTAGACATGTAGATAAAGTGCTAAGTTTAGAGGGTGGTATGCTGGCTAAAGTAGATAGAACTAGCATGATGGCGTCTTTAGAATGTAGAGCTCCATTCTTAAACAAAGATTTATGGGAGTTCACAAATACCTTACCAGAAAACTATTTAATGAAAGGTTGGAACAAAAAACACATCTTAAAAGAAGCCTTTAGAGATCAGTTTCCTGAGGAGTTTTTAGAAAAAAGCAAAAGCGGATTTGGTTCTCCAACAGGTGACTGGTTAAGACAAAGTTTACGAAAAGAAATAGAAAGTTATATAGAACCAGGGATGCTTAAATCTCAAGGAATATTCAATATAGATTTCATTACTCAGCTTGTAAAAGACCATTTAGATAGTAAAAAAGACAGCACATTTAGGGTTTGGTCTTACTATTGTTTCCAGAAATGGTATAAATTTAATTATTTAAAGCAAAGCTAGAACATGATAGATAAAAAGAGAATTTTAATTATAGCCTCGCATCATGTCTCATTAATAAGATTTAGAGGAGATTTTATTAAGAGTTTAATAGATAATGGCTTTGATGTATTTACGGCTGCACCAGAATACTCAGAAACATATCATCAGAAAATTATTGATTTAGGCGCAACACCAATTGCTTTTAACTTGCAGAGAACAGGCCTAAACCCAATGAAAGATTTTAAATCAATCCAAGTGTTAAAATCTATAATGAAAGACAATAAGATCGATTTAGTGTTTCCTTATACAGTTAAACCAGTAATCTATGGTTCTATAGCGGCTAATATGTCTAAAACACCAGTTATATCCTTAATTACTGGGTTAGGTTATACCTTTACAGGTTTAACTGCAAAAGCAAGATTATTACAACGATTTAACGAAATCTTGTATAAGTTATCTATTCGAAAAAACAAGGTTATTGTATTTCAAAATAAAGATGATTACCAATTGCTTTTAGATAGAAAAGTGATTTCTAAAAAGCAAAGAGTCGAATTTGTTAGTGGCTCTGGTGTTAATTTAAATGAATTTAAATTCATTGAAAAAAATGCATCTGATAAAGTTAGTTTTCTTCTTGTCGCGAGGTTGATTAAAGAAAAAGGTATTGCGTTATATATGGATGCTGCAAAAATTTTAAAAAAGAAATACCCAAATTCAGAATTTCACATAATAGGTGCTGCTGAGACTTCACCTTCTGCTATTAGCGAAGATGAATTAAATGATTTACATGCTAAAGGAATTATTACATTTCATGGAAAACAAAGAAATATAGATGAGCACTTAAATATGAGAGATATTTTTGTACTACCTAGTTATTATAGAGAAGGTTTACCTAGAACAACTTTAGAAGCTTGTGCTTGTGGAAATCCGATTATTACAACAGATTCTGTAGGCTGCAGAGAATCTGTAATAGAAGGCATCAATGGCTTTTTAATAGAGCCTCAAAACCTTGATGCTCTGGTTAAGCCTATGGAATATTTTATCACTAACCCTAATAAAATTAAGGAAATGGGTATTAATAGTAGAAAATATGCAGAAGAACGATTTGATGTTGATATTATAAATAAGGATCTGTTGGGTATAATTAATAATGTTTTGAATTAATTTAGCTATAATAATAATAATAAGTGATTTATAATAAAAACTTATAATTTCATACTATGAAACTATATCCAACCTTAGTAAAACGTGTATTCGATTTTTTAGCTGCTTTAGTCGGCTTAATAATCGTTTCACCATTATTATTAGTGCTAATTCTTGTGCTTACTATATCTAATAATGGAAAGCCTTTTTTCTATCAAAAAAGAACCGGTAAAAATGGTAATATCTTCACCATTATTAAGTTAAAAACTATGAACGACAAAACTGATAATGTAGGTGACCTTTTACCTGCATTAGAACGCGTTACTAAAACTGGAGATTTTTGCAGAAAATACTCATTAGACGAAATACCTCAATTATTAAACATTTTAAAAGGCGACATGAGTCTGGTTGGTCCTCGCCCACTTTTACCAAAATATTTGCAACATTATAATGAAATGCAAAATAGAAGGCATGAGGTTTTACCAGGAATAACAGGTTGGGCTCAAGTTAATGGTAGAAATACAATCAGCTGGGAACAAAAATTTGAATATGATGTTTATTATGTTGAAAATCAATCTTTTTTGTTAGATTTAAAAATTATTTTTAAAACCATAGATAAGGTTATTAACAGAAAAGATATCAATAACTCTGACACTATGGATATGCCAGCATTTACTGGCACTAAAGACTAAAGTACCGTTTGTTTATTACAAGTTAAATTGGCTATTAATGATTACAGAAATTACTAGTAAAAAAGAATGGAATGACGTGTTAGCTAAGGTTGGTAACTATGATTTTTACCATACTTATAACTATCATTTAATTTCTATAGCAAAAGATGAAGAATCTATTCTTTTAGTATATAAAGATGATACTAACATAATTGCAATACCACTAGTTTTAAGACCAATAAAAAACACCAACTATTACGATTTTACTTCTGTTTATGGTTATTCTGGTCCTTTAACAAATATTACAAATTTAGATTATAATTTTGCTAAATTTAGGGATAACCTAAATGCTTATTTTCAAGAAAAAGGTATTATTTCAGTGTTTAGTAGATTACATCCTTATATAGAACAAGATGCCATTTTAAAAGAGTTAGGTAGTATTATTTATCTTGGAAAAGTAGTAAATATAGATGTAAGTTTATCCGTTGAAGAATCGCGACGAGCTTACGGAAAATCTAATAGGAATCAAATTAATAAATTGAGACGTCAATGCTCTGTGCATAAAGCTGAAACAAAAGAAGACATTCTAGAGTTTGTTGATATCTATCACGAAAACATGCGTCGCTTAGATGCAGAAGATTACTATTTCTTTGACAAAGACTATTTCTTAAATTTCATGAAAATTGACGATTTTAAGACTAATATTTTATTAGTTAAAGACGATGAAACAGATAAATTTATTGCTGGTTCTATGTTTGTTAAAACAAATAATATCGTTCAGTTTCATTTATCTGGTACACGCACAGATTATCTTAGAATGAAACCTTCAAAATTGTTTTTAGATGAAATGCGTCTCAAAGCTACTGAAGAAGGATTCACTTTTTTTAACCTAGGTGGTGGCTTGGGTGGCAATGAAGATTCTTTGTTTCAATTTAAGGCTTCTTTTTCCAAAGAATTTAAAAAATTTAAAATTTGGAAATATATTGTAAATGAAAAGATTTACAATGAGCTTTCAACTAATGCAACAGATTCAGAATTCTTTCCTAAGTATAGAGCAGGACAGCATTAAGATTATCTAGTGATTTTCAACTCTTTATAAGACAAAATAAAATGATTTGGCATATTAGCTTTGCTATAATGTTGGTGTGCATTACCATGAATATTTAACCCATTATCAATTAACCCAATGGTTTCCCATCCCAGAGAATTTGGTGTAACAAAGTCTTTTATAAGATTGTCTGCTATGTAATAATATTCTGAACCAGCTAGTGAAGTTTCAATTGTTTTATAATTTGCCTCGTTAGGTTTTTCTGTGCCTAAAGCTTCAGAAATCACAACTTTATCAAATAAATTTTCAATACCTAGTGCCTTCAATTTGGCCGATTGTGTTTTCACTCTTCCATCGGTAATTATTCCAAGCTTTCCTTTATTAGATTTAATAGAATTTATAACTTCTAATACACCATCAAATAAATAAATATCCGGAATATGATTGCGATACATTTCTATAAGAACCTTAAGGTCTATATTATATTTTTTAACTAAAAATTTAAAAACGTTACCTTCAGATCTGTATATCGAAAGCATAACACTATAAAGTGGTTTCCAGTTTTTAGTCTCTAAATGTTTTGAAATATGACGATAAGCAGACTTTAAAAAATCTATTTCGTTGTAGAGCGTATCGTCTAAATCAAAAACTACTACAGAATGTGCGTTAATCTTTATATCCATGGACTAAAACTTCATCATCGTATCTTATCATTAATAAATCACTTTCCCAAACATCAAATTTATCTTCAATCGATCTATCTAACAAATGCTCTTCTATTATCCATTTAGGGAAATTAGCATTGGCCAAATACGATAAAGGAAAACCACCACCAAATCTAGGGTTTATCTCTATTCCTATAATTTTAGTATCATCATCTTTGTGCATAAAAAACTGAATTGTAAGGCAGCCAATAGCACCTTCAATATGCTTTAAATATTTTTTTATGAGATTAACTAAAGTATTTTGTTTGGTAACTGCTTTATAAACTTCCCCATCCCTCACCTCTAGTCTCTTGCGTGGCACTGCACACTTTAATTTATTTGCCTTTGAGTAGTATAAATCACATGTGTATTCGTCAAATTCATTTTGATCTATATACTCTAAAAACATAAGTTTATCATTATTTAAATGATATTCTGTTATATCTTCTGGGTTTCTAATAATGTGAGTATCCACACTTCTACTTCCATCGATGGGTTTAATAAAAAGTGGTAATTTGTAATTATTTTTTGAGTATTCCTTAGCTATTGTAATTCCTTTAGATTCAAAAAATTTATGTGTTTCTGTTTTATCTCTACACTTTTCAATAAAACTAATAGAAGATATTAAAATCCCAATACCATTCTCTTTAAAACGAGATTTACAATTTGCTAATTGAAATAACTCAGTATCAATGGTAGGTATAATTAATGATATACTATTTTCTTTACATATATTAATTAATGAATCCATATATAAAGACTCATCTAATCTTGGTACTTCAAAATAATCATCTGCTACTAGACAACCAGCAGAAAGTAAAGGATCAGAATCCGAGGCATAAACTTTAGCTTGAGGATATATTTTCTTAAGCTCTTTTTTAAAAGCTCTCACAAGAGATACTCTCCTACCTGCAGAGGTTATTAATATGTTCATTATTCGCTAAGGGCTAAAATCTAAATCAAAACAAAGAATTCAATAAATATAATACCGTTAAGTACAAGTTAGGAATTGAACCTATGTACGGTAAATTTATTAGTTTAAGGATACTGTTAGATATAGTAAACCATTTACAAATAACTAGTTTTTAAAGTTAGAAAGCAAATTATTACTAATAAGCCTTTATCTGTAATAACTCATAGCTTAATACCAAGTACTGATTATAAAGTCTCAATAATTAATTATAACGCAATGATTTTGTTTTATTTTTATATCCTGTATCCTTATATATATATTAGTTTCTATAAAACCAACGCATACTCTATCAAGACTTTAGGCAACAACGTAAATATATGCTTTTTATCGTCTTTATATGGGCGCTTTCATTTTATTGACGCATATTTAACCGATTTTAATTGTGTCCCATAGCCCTCTAAGACATGAAATTGATATAGTAATATATTAATATAGTATTACTAAACAATTTTTGCCTATGAAACCTAAAATTTGGTTATCGTCACCACACATGAGTGGTGCAGAACAAACATACATTAAAGAAGCTTTCGATTCTAATTGGGTTGCTCCATTAGGACCTAATGTTAATGGCTTTGAAGATGATATACAATCTTATCTTAATGAAGACAGACATGTTGCTGTTTTAGCATCTGGCACATCTGCTTTGCATTTAAGTCTTATAATTCTTGGGGTTAATAATGGTGATGAAGTTATCTGCCAGAGTAAAACGTTTTCTGCATCAGCAAATCCTATCGCTTACCTAGGTGCTACTCCTGTTTTTGTTGATAGCGAAACAGATACATGGAATATGTGCCCTGTACAACTAGAAATTGCCATAAAAGATAGAATTTCTAAAGGAAAAAAACCTAAAGCAATTATTCCGGTGCACTTATACGGAATGCCTTACAAAGTTGAAGAAATCCATGAAATATCGAAAAAATATAATATCCCTGTTGTTGAAGACAGTGCAGAATCATTAGGAAGTTATTATAAAGGTAAGAATTGCGGAACTTTTGGTGACCTATCAATTCTATCGTTTAATGGCAATAAAATAATAACAACTTCTGGTGGTGGTGCTATAATAACTAGAACTTTAGAACAAAAAGAAAAAGCTGTATTCTTAGCAACACAAGCCCGAGATAATGCACCTCATTATTTACACTCCCATATAGGTTATAATTACAGAATGTCTAATATTATTGCTGGTATTGGTCGTGGGCAAATGACCATTTTAGATAGTCATGTTGCAAAACGTCGTTCTAATTATGAGTTTTATAACAATGCTTTTAAACATATAGATAAGATTAAATTTTTAACAGAACCAGAAGGTTATTTTTCTAATCGTTGGTTATCCTGTATACTTTTAGATTCAGAATCAACTAGAGAAGGTCTAAGATTAGCTTTAGAAAAGGAGAATATTGAATCTAGACCTTTATGGAAACCAATGCATCAACAGCCAATTTTTAAAGATGCACCGAGTTACTTAAATGGTGTTTCTGAAAACTTATTTAAAAAAGGTTTATGTTTACCTAGTGGATCTAATTTATCTGATATAGAATTAGATAGAGTAGTTTCTACTATAAATACGTATTTTGCATCATGCTAGTAAAATTTCTACATAAAATATCTCAGAAATACGCCTCAAAATGGTTGGTGTTACTCTTTGATATATCTATAATAGTAGCCACATTTTTCTTATCATACTTAATAAGGTACAATTTCAAAATAGATTTTGATTTTTCTGTTATATTAAGACAAGTTCCTTATGTAATATTAGCAGCTGCTATAAGTTTAATTGCAGTTGGATCGTACAAAGGTGTAGTAAGGTTTACAGGGTTTAAAGATATTGTTAATATTGTTATCGGAGCAAATATTTTAGCTACCATGCTCATTAGCTTTACTTTTATAAGCAGAAGGGTTATAAATGAAGATACGATATTTAATATATCTGGTTCTATTATTTATATTCATTTATTATTAAATATCTTATTCCTAATTGGAGCAAAACTATTTATTAAGTCTATTTATAACTATATAACACAAGACTTTAATAACATATCTAATGTTTTAATTTTTGGTGCTGGTAATTCAGGAATGCTTGCTTATGACGCTATAGAGAATGATACCAAGAATGGTTTTGAAGTTGTGGGTTTTATTGATGATGATGAACGAAAAATTGGAAAAAAAATAAACCTGCTTAAAGTTTATAATATTAGCTCTATTGATGAAAGCTTTATAAAGAAGAACAATATTGAAGATGTTATAATTTCAATTCAAAACATAGACCCTTCAAGATTATTACAAATTACAGGTAATCTTTTTTCGCTAGGTTTAAAAGTTAAGATTGTTCCTCCTGTTCAGAATTGGATAGATGGAGACCTAAGTGTTGGTCAAATAAAAGAAGTAAAAATTGAAGATTTATTAGGTAGAGACCCAATAAATATTAAAAACCCAGATTTAGAAGATCAATACGATAATAATGTAATATTAATTACTGGTGCAGCTGGCTCTATCGGAAGTGAAATCTGTAGAAAAATTAGTTTATATAAATATAAAAAACTAATCTTAATTGATAATGCAGAGTCTGCTTTATATGATATTCAGCAAGAATTTAGACAACTAGGATTAGAAAACGTCGATGCTATTGTTGCAGATGTTCGTAATAGAGCAAGAATTGAGCAAATATTTAATCAGTATAAGCCTAAAATTGTTTTTCATGCAGCGGCATACAAGCATGTACCTCTAATGGAAAACAACCCATTTGAAGCTGTTAGCGTAAATGTGGGTGGCACTAAAAATGTTGCTGATATTGCTGTTAAACATAGTGTAGATAAGTTTGTGTTAATATCTACAGATAAAGCAGTAAACCCAACCAATGTTATGGGTGCTACTAAGCGAATTGCTGAACTTTATGTAACTTGTCTTAAAGGTAAGGGTCATACAAAATTCATTACCACAAGATTCGGAAATGTTTTAGGATCTAATGGATCTGTAATCCCATTGTTTAAAAAACAAATTGATAAAGGTGGCCCATTAACGGTTACGCACAAAGAGATTACACGTTATTTTATGACTATACCAGAGGCATGCCAACTCGTTATAGAAGCAGCCGCTATGGGTAATGGTGGAGAAATATTTGTGTTTGATATGGGAGAACCTATTAAGATTTATAACCTTGCCACTAATATGATTATTCTATCTGGTCTAAGATATCCCGAAGATATAGATATTAAGATTACTGGTCTTAGACCTGGTGAAAAAATATATGAGGAGCTATTAGCAGATGGTGAAAACACCAAGAAAACATATCACGAAAAAATAATGATTGCCAAATCGAGACATATTGATATCGTTTATATAGAAAAACAAATTAATAAGTTAAATGGCATAAATTCGTTAACACAACCATTAGAAATCGTATCTTCTTTAAAATCATTAATACCAGAATATATCTCAAATAATTCAACTTATGAAGTATTAGATACAAAAAAATAATCCAGATTTATTAACTAAACCTATAAAAAATATAAAAATGAAAACTCGTATTCTTTTAATCTTAATATTAGCTGTTGTTATGACTACATCATGTGCATCTGGTAAAGATATTGTGTATTTTCAAGACGAACCTCTAGAAGACGGTCTTTTGATGTCTGAGCCAAAACAACTCTTATACAAGCCAGACGATATTTTAACTATACATGTATCTGCATTAGACCCAGATACTGTTAAGCCATTTAATCTGCCTTTAATTTCAAATAATACTAGTAACATAACAAGTGCACAAAGCAGCTCCCAAGTTCAAACTTATTTGATAGATTATAATGGTAACATAGAGTTTCCTGTTTTAGGGAAAATAAAAGTAGCAGGTTTAACTCGTACAGAACTTACATCTTTACTTGTAGATCGTATTGGTTCAATGGCAAAGGATCCGATTGTTAACATACGTCTGGCTAACTTCACAATAACAATTATTGGAGAAGTTTCTAATCCAGGTACATTTACAATTCAAGATGAAAGAATTACAATATTAGAAGCACTTGGACTTGCCAATGATTTAACGATCTTCGGTAAACGAAAAAATGTACTAATTATTAGAGAGGTTGATGGTAAAAAGAAGTTCGCTAAAATTGATTTAACATCTATAAATACTGTGAATTCACCTGTATATTATTTACAACAAAACGATGTGATTTACGTAGAACCTAATAATGCCAAAATTCGTTCTTCTACATACAACCAAAATAATGGTGTACTTATATCAGCAATTGGTACATTAACAACTATTATCGCTGTATTCTTAGTGAAATAATCTCATTTATTTAAATTCTTTATGGAATCTAAACCTAATTCAGTAACTGTAGACATAAAACAGAAAGTAGAATTATTTCTTTCTTATTGGAAATGGATTACGCTTTCTGCTATCGCAGCTATACTACTAGGATATACATACTTACGTTATACAACGTACGAGTACAAAGCAAATGCAACAATTAAGATCCGAGATGAAAAGCAATCAACAAAATTGCCCAGTATCGAAGAGATTGGTAGCGAGGGATTGTTTGCACAAGGGACAGATAAGATTAAAGATGAAATTGCGGTAATACAATCGCGTACTATTGCTGAAAATATTATTAAAACTTTAGAACTAAACATTCGTTGTTTTGCTGAAGGCAAAATAAAACAAAAAGAGTTATACAAAAACCCACCAATTAAAATTAATTTTTTTGAAAGTGACTCTGTAATTAATACAATATTCACCGATTTATATCTAAAAGTTAAATCACAAACAGAATTCATAATGTTTAAGGACGATGGTAAGTCCTTAATAAATAGAGATGATAAGGAAGGAAAAGTATATGCTTTTGGTGATAAAATTGAAACCAGTTATGGTGGCATAGTAATAGTTCCAAATGTTGGCTCTTACGCACCTCAAATAGGAAGCAATCTTAAAATAACTGTAAGACCAATTTCAAAAATTGTAAATCAGTACCAGAAAAAAGTCAATATCTCAACAGAAAAGGGTTCTAGTGTTATAAGACTTGAGCTAAGAGAGTCTGTGGCTGAGAAAGCCGTCGATTATTTAAATCAACTTATTATGGAATATAATAAGGATGTTCTTAGAGACAAGGAAGAAGTAATTAAAGTAACATCAGACTTTATTGATAATAGGCTTCAAAAAGTATCTGTGGAGTTAGATAAAGTAGATTACACAGCAGAACAATTACAAAAAAAGAACAATCTTATAGCCTTAAGTTCTCAAGACAATATTAATCTACAAACTGGTCAGCAGTTACAAGCAAAAATATCCGCTACATCTAATACCATTGAATTAGCCTCTTTTTTACAAGAAGAACTTAGTAATAAAGAAAGGAGTAGCGATATGTTACCTGCAGATATTGGTTTAGGTGATTCTAATACATCTCAAGTTATAAAAAATCATAATGAATTGGTAGCACTGCGCGACAGAATGCTAAGAAATTCTAGCAATACTAACCCTGTGGTTATTCAATTGAATAATCAAATAAAAACGTTAAGATTAAATCTTGACAATTCTTTAATTAATATAAAGCAAACTTCAGAACTTACCCTAAGCAGTTTAAACAGAGAAAATGCTAGAATACGTGGTCAACTCTATCAAGCTCCGACAAAGGCAAGACAGTTTAGAGATATTAAAAGACAGCAAGATATTAAGGAATCACTTTACCTGTATCTTCTACAGAAAAGAGAGGAGTCGGCGATTAGACTTGGTATGCATTCACCAAACGCCAAAATAATTGACAATGCCTACTCTTCTTTTAAATCTGTTGCACCAAACGAAACGATTACTTATTTGGCGTCAATAATTTTTGGACTATTAATTCCTATTGGGTTTATTTATTTAGTAGATTTATTAGATACTAAGTTATATCAAAAAAAGGACCTAGTTGATATTCTTAATGTTCCCTATTTAGGAGACATTCCTAAATCTTCGAAAAAAACAAAGCTTATAAGAAAGGTAGACTATTCACCTAAAGCTGAGGCATTCAGAATTATACGATCTAATATAGATTTTATGCTTAAGGATGTAAAAGGGAGGTCTAAAAAAATATTTATTACATCTACAAAGGCACAAGAAGGAAAATCGCACACCAGCACTAATCTAGCATCAGCAATATCTTTTTCAGAAAAATCTGTGCTATTAATAGAAATGGATATTAGAGTGCCAAAGATATTAGATTACTTAGAGTTAAATGATAAGCCAGAAAAAGGACTTTCAGATTATATTGTTGATAAGTCTATTAAACCCCTAGATATAGTTATTAAACATAAAGATAATGCTTTTTTAGATATTATTCCTTCTGGTACAATTCCACCAAATCCGTCAGAATTATTAATGAGCGACAGAGTTGAAGAGCTATTTAAGTATTTTGAAAATAAATATGACTATATTCTTGCAGATACATCGGCTGTTGGCTTGGTTAGTGATACACTATTAATTTCAAAATTTGCAGACATGTTTATTTATGTTGTGAGTGCAGATGGTGTTGATAAAAGACAACTTGTCCATGTGGCGCAAACATTATATGATGATAAGCGTTTACCTAACATGACGATGTTATTAAATAGTGTAAAAACAGGAAAAAAAGGTTATGGTTATGGTTACGGCTATGGTAACAATCCAAACAATAAAAAGAAATGGTACAATTTTTTCTCTTAAAAGAGAAACGTAATATTTAAACAGATTTTTTAGCCTAATCTCATAATAAAGAATTTATAATTTACGTCGTTTTTTTTCGGTTTTTAATAAAGATAACTCCCTGTTTGTTTGACCAGCAACAGAGGTGTTCTCTTCTGCCCTTCTAATTAAATAAGGCATCACGTCTTTTACGGGCCCAAAAGGAATATACTTTGCTACATTATAACCAGCTGCTGCCAAATTAAAACTTATATGGTCGCTCATACCATATAATTGACCAAACCAAACCTTATTATCTTGCTTTGTAATATTATACTTTTCCATAAGCTCCATTGCTAAAAAACAACTAACTTCATTATGTGTTCCGATAAAAATAGAAATATCATTAAGGTTATCTAGAATGTAGCTCAAAGTTGAATTAAAGGTGTCATCAGTAACCTTTTTAGTCTCACAAATTGGTGACTTATATCCTTTCTCCTGTGCTCTATTACGCTCTTTCTCCATGTAAGCTCCACGTACTATCTTCATGCCTATTTTAAAACCTTCAGCTTTGGCGCGTTGGTGTAAATTTTTTAAATAGTCTAAGCGATCCCAACGATACATTTGAAGCGTATTATAAACTATAGTAACATCTTTATTATAGCGACGCATCATATCTTCTACAAGATTATCTGCTGCTTCTTGCATCCAGCTCTCTTCACTATCAATTAATACTTCTACATCTTTCTCCTTGGCTAATTTACAAACGGCATCAAAACGAGCAACTATCCTATTCCATTCACCCTTCTCATTATCAGTAAAATCTAAACCTTCTGTCTTTTTTTGATATATATGGAAACGACCAAAACCTGTTGGCTTAAACACTACAATAGGCATCGCTTCTCTTTGATCGCAAAAACGAATAATCTTCAATATTTTTTCGCAAGCATTATCAAACTGTTCATCTGTTTCTTTACCCTCTACAGAATAATCTAAAACAGAACTTACACCTTGTGCAAATAACTTATCAATTACAGGTAAGCAATCTTCTTCATTAACTCCACCACAGAAATGATCGAATACCGTAGAGCGTATCAATCCTTCAATAGGTAAATTTGCCTTAAGTGCAAAATTAGTTGCAGCAGTACCTATACGAACCAAAGGTTGTGAAGAAATCATTTTAAACAAAAAGTAAGCACGTTCTAATTCAGAATCAGATTTTAATACAAATGCAGTGCCTGTATTTTCAAAGAGTGATCGATTTATCATTAGTTATAAGAATATAAATGCAAATATATTTATTCTTTGTCATACTCTTTTCTAAAAAAACGAAGTATTTTCACGCCAACAAATTAGATAATTTCTAGGATGAATTCAATTTCTACAAAAAATTCGGTTATTTATTTTAATTCTGAAGTCTATTCAGAAGTAAACAATTATATAAAAACTAAAAACCCTTCTAAAATCTTTATTCTTGTAGACACGAATACGCACGATGATTGTTTACCTCATTTTTTAGCGCACCTAGAATCTGGTGATATCGTTGTTGAAGTAATGGAAATGCCAAATGGTGAAGATCATAAAACCATTGACATTTGTTCGGGAGTATGGGAAGCTTTGTCAGAGTATAATGCAGATCGTAAAAGCTTACTAATTAATGTAGGTGGTGGTGTTGTAACAGATTTGGGTGGCTTTGTAGCCAGCACGTACATGCGTGGTATTAGCTATATTAATATACCAACAACTTTATTAGCTATGGTAGATGCTTCTGTCGGAGGAAAAACAGGTGTAGATTTAGGTGCCTTAAAAAACCAAGTTGGAATTATTAATGAAGGAGAAATGGTTGGTGTTGATACTTCTTTCCTAAGCACATTACCTCAGAACGAAATGGTATCTGGTTTTGCAGAAATGCTAAAACACGGTTTAGTCTATGATAAAACCTATTGGAATACGTTGACACATCTCGAAAACTTAGATATTTCGGATTTAGATGGCTTAATTTATGACTCAGTTGTTATAAAAAACAAAGTTGTGAGTGAAGATCCAAAAGAGCAAGGCTTAAGAAAAATTCTAAATTTTGGACATACGTTAGGACATGCTATAGAAAGTTACTTCTTAGCACATGCAGACAAAACACCTTTGCTTCATGGCGAAGCTATTGCTATAGGAATGCTTTTAGAAGCGTATTTGTCCACTAAAACTTGTGGCTTAAGCACTAGTGATTTTGAAAATATAACAGAAGGTATATTAAAAACCTTTTCTAAAGTACCTATCACTATAGAGGATCAAAAAATAATAATTAATTTATTAAAACACGATAAAAAGAATAGTCATGGAGTTGTTAAGTTTGTACTCCTAGAAGCTATTGGAACACCAAAAATTGATTGTGTAGTTAGTAATGAACTTATTTTAGAAGCCTTCAAACATTATTCTGCTTAGAGATAACGCTGCTTTATTACTTGGTTATGATGATTTTCGTGACCAGAAATAATATATCCCAATGCTCTCACAGAAATTGGGAAACCACTCGCCTCTCCTATTTGCTCTAGTTCATTAAAATCAAAACTACTATAAAGTGAAATAGTTGCCTGCCTCACGGATTTGTATTCTTCTATTAAACTATATAAGCTTCTATATTTGGTTTTTCCATTCATAACATAATCGTCTTGCTCAAAGCCAGCTAAAGGGGTTTTATCTTGCCTAGCGATACGCAATGCTCTATAGGCAAAAATGCGTTCTGTATCAATCACATGATGCAAAACATCTTTTACTGTCCATTTTCCTTTTGCATAGGAAAAATCGTGCTTAAGTTTAGGGATATTTAAGTAAAAAGAAACCACAGCATCTAAGTTTTGTTTTAAACCTTTAACTATGTTCTTATCTGAAGCATTGTCTATATAAGGTTTATAATAAGAATTATACTCGTATTGACCTAAGCTGTTAGAAATCATAATCGTAATTAAAATATAAAACCCTTAGAAATGAGCTAAGTACTTTAAATTATATAATATTGAGTTTTACCTATAGTTCATTAAAAATGGTATGCATTAATCGTTTTTTATCGTTAATACTCTCTTCTAAAGAAATCATAGTCTCAGTTCTGTAAACACCTTCTATATCATCTAGCATAAAGATAATTTCTTTTGCATGCATTGTATCCTTCGCCCTAATCTTACAAAAGATATTAAATTTACCAGTTGTAATATGAGCAACCGTTACATAAGGGATATCATTAATGCGTTCTAAAACAAATTTAGTTTGAGATGTATTCTGAAGAAAGACACCAACATAGGCTATAAAAGAATAGCCTAATTTTTTATAATCTAAAGTCAAAGATGAACCTCTAATAATCCCTGCCTCTTCCATTTTCTTAACCCGAACATGAACAGTACCTGCAGAAATTAATAATTTTTTGGCAATATCTGTAAATGGAATTCGCGTATTATCGATAAGCATATCGAGAATTTGGTGATCTACTTCGTCTAATTTAAATTTTGCCATAATTGAATATTCTTAATATAAACACAAAAATAGAAGATTTTTATTAAAAAAAATGTATTTAAATTGAATTATTTTAAGGTTTTAGTGATATTTTCTTATTATTCACTAATACGAAATCGTTTTCGTAACCAACTTTTAGTTCCAGATTTTCAATATTTCTTACTAGACCTCCTTTTGCATCAATTTCTTTATGACCATAAGATTTATCTAATTTTGAAATTGCTTCAATAAAAGGTCTAAATTCTATCCTATTTGCTTTCAATACTTCTTTATACTGAACAGCAATATCAGTAAGCTCAAAATCGCTATTAAAAACTTTAGCATTTCTTATAATGATATCATAGAAAGATTTAGAGTTTTTAGGGATTTTAAAGTAGTCTTTATAATTAGAGCCATCGACACCCTTAGAAATTATATCCAAACCTTTAATAATAGCTATAAACATAAAACGCCTTACGTCTTCTCTATTATAATCGTTCGAATAGTGACCAGCTTCATATAACAATGTTGGCACACCAAAATTTTGAAACGTATCACCTACACAATCTAAATTAAAGCCATCATTGTAACGACCGATACTGTTTGGAATCTCTTCTTGTAATAGATTATTAACTTCTGCAATCACAGCCATAGCTACCTTTCTATTAGGTGTTAATGAGCATTCTTCGTCTTGAGAAGGTGATAAAAAGGATAAAGTAGCAGAAATACCAGAATCATTTACACCAAATATAGACCGTTGTCCGTGTAGATTAAAACAATAATCTGGTTGAAAACTATTGTAAATATCACGCAGTATTTTACTTTCTGGCTGAGATAGGTCTTGTGCATCTCTATTTAAGTCAATTTCATTAGCGTTAATACGTGTATAACGCTCTGCACCATCAGGATTTAAAATAGGAATTACACATAGCGTACAAGCATTTAAAATTGAATTAGGTATAAAATTATTAGTTTCGAACAGGTTAAAACAATCAAAAAGCGCCTTTGTTGTTGTTGATTCATTGCCATGCATTTGAGACCATAATAGTATTTTAATTGGACCATGCCCAAATTTTAAATTATAAATAGGACGATCTTCTACAGAATACCCAATAATAGAAATTATAGATTTTGGAAACTTACTTAGACTTTTCTCTATCTGAAAACTTGTAAGATAACGACCAAATAATTCGGGCGTTTTAAACAAAGAATATATACTATTTAAATGCGCTAATTTCATTACATGGCTAAATTGATTTACAAATGTAATCATTTGATATTTTACAATTGTAAACAATTATTTTTAACAAAATTGTTACAATGCTATACAAGTAATACAATCTAAGACTTATTGTGATGACCTATATTGAAAATAATTCAATCAATTACAACTTATAGGTATATAACTCTATTATTCAGTTATTTAAAGAGATTAATTAAATTTAAAATTTAATTAATAAAAATATATTTACAATAAAATAGCGACTATACTTATGCGATTGTTTACATTTGTATAGTTCTTATAGTAGAATAAATGTTTACAATGATAAACTCGAGTGAATTTACAGAAAGGCTACAAAAAGTCATTGATTTTTACAACGAAACAGCATCTAGTTTTGCAGAAAAAATTGGCGTACAGCGTTCTAGTATTTCGCATATACTTTCGGGCAGAAATAAGCCAAGCTTAGATTTTGTAATGAAGATACTTCACTCCTATCCTGAAGTTGAATTATACTGGCTAATGAATGGTAAAGGAGAATTTCCAAGTCTGCCTAAAAATTCGGAATTATCAGATTCAAATCTAACGGAAACACCAAAAATTTCTAAAACAACTCTAGATCAGTTAAATTCTGAAATAGATAAAATTGTTATCTTTTATAAAGACGGCACTTTTAAAAGCTATAAACCATAATTTCATTTTCCGATTTCCTACCTTTGTCAAAAGATAAATAATGAAGCCGTTTTTGTTCCTTTTAGCGTTACTTAGTTTTGCAAGTTGTTACCAGATTGAGCGTAATTGTGAAGATTACAAAACTGGCTCTTTTGAATTTACTTACACTGTTGACGGTATTGAGAAAACAGGCAAATTCATTAGAACAGAAACTCTAAATATAGATTATTATGAAGGTAAGGTAGATTCATCTTCTGTACGCTGGATTAATGATTGCGAGTTTATTCTAAAAAGGCTAAATCCAAAACGTATGGCAGAAAAAGATGCTATACACATGAAAATACTTTCTACCAAAAATAATTCTTATACTTTTGAATATAAACTCGCAGTTAAAAAACCTAATAGACCAGTTCGTGTAGAAAAAGGCGTTGCGACAAAGATTAATTAATTTTTATGTTAGATTTTTTATTAACCTCTAATGCTATCATGGCATTGCTTACCTTAACGTTTTTAGAAATTATTCTCGGTATAGATAATATTGTCTTTATATCTATTGCTGCAAACAAACTTCCTGAACACCAGAGAAATAAAGCTACTAAAATTGGACTTATACTTGCGATGGTTCAACGTGTAATCTTGCTCTTTTTTGTATCGTTTTTAGTTGGGCTAAGTGAACCTTTCTACACCATTTCATTGAGCTGGTTAACTATTGCCATAAGCTGGCAAGCAATTATTTTATTTACTGGAGGTCTATTTTTAATTTATAAAAGCACCTCAGAAATTAGAGAAAAGGTAGAAACCCCATCTCGCGAAGAGAATGCAGTGAAATCTAAAATTATAAAATCTCTGACACAAGCAATTACACAAATTTTAATAATCGATTTTATTTTCTCTATAGATTCTATTCTTACAGCTGTAGGTATGACTAATGGCCTTCATCCAAATAACAACTACACTCTAATTTTAATGATTATTGCAGTTATAATCTCTATTGCGGTGATGATAGGTTTTGCTAATCCGATACGCAAGTTTATAGACCGAAATCCTAGTATGCAAATATTAGGCTTAGCGTTCTTAATCTTAATAGGCTTTATGCTAATAACAGAAGCTGCTCATCTCTCTGATGCTGAATTCTTTGGAAAAATAGTAGGAGCTATACCTAAGGGGTACTTGTATTTTGCTATAGCATTTTCATTATTTGTTGAGTTTCTGAATTTTAAAGCTGTAAAAAAGAAATGAGACATATGATTGCTAAAAAAGCGTCACTTGTCCTTTATCATCGATATCTAAATCCTCGTCATTTTCATCATCTATAGACAAATCAGTTTGAGGTTTTTCTTCGGAATTTTTATCTGAATCAGAATTATTAGAAACCGTTTCTTCATCTACAACTTCTAGTTCGTCTGCATGAACTTCTTCTGGTGCTTCATAAGGCAATGGATCTAATAAGTTTATTTGATTTATTTTATCTTTAGTAAGCTGATTTCCTAATGCATTAATACCTTTTACCGAAATGAATTCTTTAAGATCAACTTCCATGTTTGGTTTACGCTCTTTTCCACGTTCTTTAGTAAATTCTACATCAGCCATCGGCCTCCAATCAGTTGACACAATCTCTAATTGCGAATTAGCATGGTCCGAAACAAAAGATTCTTCTTTACCTTCTTGATCGATTAAAAAACGCTTTACATAATAACGTTCTTTTTCACCATCATAATAGATTACAGATATTGGCTTTTTAGGAATCCATTTTTCTAGTACAATCATATCACTATCAAAATGCGTAGTCAATTCTGGTATAATTGTTTTTACAATTCCAGATTGTGTTATAATTAACAAACGATCTTCCCCTCTAAATTCACCAATTAACTCACCTCTATCGTCAACATTAAGTCTATGAACTGTATCATCAAACCAAATTTTACGTGGCTTTAAAGTAGAGACACCTTTTTCCTTTAGCTCAATACGTTTAACAGCATTCTTAGTAACCTGATTACCCTTTGAAGCTCTTCCTTTAATAAGGATATCTGCAAAATCTAATTCCCATTTCAATTTTTTAATACTACCAACCTGACGCAACATTATTGTTACAACCTCAGCTTCACCATTTGGATTTGCTGAAAAATACCACAAAGCAGAGCCTTTACTACCATTGGTTAAATCGTACTCGCGATCTCTTGTTGTGCTCGTCACAGCAAAACGCTTAACATAAGACGGTCCACCTTTACCATCGCGATAAATCATATTGTAAATGGTACGCTTATCTTTCTTTTTAAATACAGCGACATGAATTATATTTTTACCAATAAAAGTTTTAGAGCCTACTTTAGTAACCATCATTTTACCTTCTTTGGTAAATACAATGATGTCATCTATATCACTGCAATCACCAACATATTCGTCGCGTTTTAATGATGTACCAACAAAACCTTCTTCTCTATTTACATAAAGTTTAGTGTTTCTAATCACAACTTTAGTGGCATCTACATCATCAAAGACTCTAATTTCGGTTTTACGCTCTTTTCCTTCTCCATATTCCTTTTTTAGTCTTTCAAAGTAAGCAATAGCATAATCAATAAGATTTGCTAAATGATGCTTTACTTCTGCTATTTGATCTTCTATAGCATCAATTTTTTGTTGTGCTTTATCAATATCAAATTTAGAAATACGTTTAATTCTAATCTCTGTTAAACGTGTAATATCTTCAATAGTAATCGTGCGTTTTAAATGCTTAACATGAGGCTGAAGCCCTTTATCTATTGCATTAATAACACCATCCCAAGTTTCTTCTTCTTCAATATCGCGATAGATTCTTTTCTCTATAAAAATCCTTTCAAGTGAAGCAAAATGCCATTGTTCTTCAAACTCACTAAGTTTTATTTCTAATTCACTTTTTAAAAGCTGAACTGTATTGTCTGTAGAACGACGCAGCATTTCTGTAACACCAACAAAATAAGGCTTGTTATCTTCAATAACACAACCCAAAGGTGAAATAGAAGTTTCGCAACTTGTAAATGCATAAAGCGCATCAATAGTCTTGTCTGGTGATAAACCAGAAGGCAAATGAATTAAAATTTCTACCTTGGCAGCTGTATTATCTTCAATCTTTTTAATCTTAATTTTACCTTTGTCATTGGCTTTTAAGATAGAATCTATCAATGATGTTGTTGTTGTAGCAAATGGGATTTCAGTAATAACTAAACTATTTTTATCGCGTTGCGAAATTTTTGCTCTTACACGTACTTTTCCACCACGTAAACCATCATTATAATTGGTGAAATCTGCAATACCTGCAGTTGGGAAATCTGGTAATATTGCAAAACGTTTACCATTAAGATGTTTTACTGACGCGTCAATAAGTTCTATAAAATTATGAGGCAAAATTTTTGTTGATAAACCTACAGCAATTCCCTCTCCTCCTTGTGCTAAAAGCAGAGGAAACATTACTGGTAAATTTATTGGCTCTTTTCGTCTGCCATCATAAGACGCTTGCCATTCAGTAATTTTTGGGTTATAAACAACATCTAAAGCAAACTTAGATAATCTCGCTTCAATATAACGCGATGCTGCTGCTCTATCTCCTGTCAAAATATTCCCCCAATTCCCTTGTGTGTCAATCAACAAATCTTTCTGACCTATTTGAACCATTGCATCTGCTATACTCGCATCACCATGTGGATGGTATTGCATAGTATGACCAACAATGTTCGCTACCTTATTATAGCGACCATCATCTAAATCTTTCATAGAATGCATTATACGACGCTGCACTGGTTTAAAGCCATCTTCAATTGCAGGCACAGCACGCTCTAAGATTACATAAGAGGCGTAATCTAAAAACCAATCTTTATACATTCCGGTAACCTTAGTTATTGTCTCTTGGTTACCGTTGTCTTCATTTAACAACTCATCATGTTCTTCTGACATCTACTATCCTTGTTTACGCTTTCTATTTTCTTTAACTATTTTATTTAAAGATTGCTTTACAAACTTTAACTTCTTCTGTTTTAAAAGCGTTACGTTAAAGCGCTCTTTCTTTATATCTCCTTCATAATTCTTAATCAATACGACTAGAGATTTATAAATAATAAAATTTTCAACTTTATAATTGACGAGCTGATTCCTTGCAAACTCGAGTTGGTTCTGCCTATAATTTAAATATACAGTTAAAACTAAACCTTTATTTAAAATCATCACTTTATAAGCATCACTATCATATTCAAAATAACCAGCAATAAAATGAAATATAACTAGTAATAAAAAAAGTCCTGAAAACACAAATAAAGAGCTATCTACAAATATTTCTAAATATTTAAAAACTACAACAATTAAAATGGCTAAGACTATCAATACAAGGTAGATAGAAATAACCGTGTTCTTTACTTTTCTGTTGTCAGTTCTCATATTGCGTCTTCAACAATATCAAGTTCAACCTTAAGATTATTAATAATAAACTCCTGACGTGTAGGCGTGTTTTTTCCCATATAAAAAGATAACAACTCTTCAATAGACATGTCCTTATCTAACATTACAGGATCTAAACGAATATCTTCGCCTATAAAATGCACAAACTCATCTGGCGAAATTTCACCTAACCCTTTAAATCGAGTGATCTCTGGATTAGATTTTAATTTTTCCATTGCGTCTCTTCTTTCTTGTGCTGTATAGCAATAAATAGTTTCCTTTTTATTACGTACTCTAAATAATGGTGTTTGCAAAATGTATAAATGCCCTTCTTTTATCACTTCTGGAAAGAATTGTAAGAAGAATGTAATAAGCAGCAACCTAATATGCATACCATCGACATCTGCATCAGTAGCAATTACTACGTTGTTATAACGCAAGTCTTCTAGCGACTCTTCAATATTTAAAGCGGCTTGTAACAGATTGAATTCTTCATTTTCATAAACAATTTTTTTGCTTAGTCCATAACAGTTCAAAGGTTTACCTTTTAAACTAAAAACGGCTTGCGTATTGACGTCTCGTGACTTTGTGATACTACCAGATGCCGAATCGCCCTCAGTGATAAACAAAGTAGTTTCCAAATTACGTTCATTTTTTGTATCACCAAAATGCACACGACAATCGCGTAATTTCTTATTATGAAGACTGGCTTTCTTTGCTCTATCTTTCGCTAACTTTCTAATTCCAGATAATTCTTTTCGCTCACGTTCTGCTTGAAGAATTTTTCTTTGGATTTTCTCTGCTGTATCAGGATTCTTGTGTAAAAAATTATCTAATTGGGTTTTTACAAAATCATTAATATACGTTCTAACAGTTGGCAATTTACCTCCCATATCTGTAGAACCTAATTTGGTTTTTGTCTGACTTTCAAAAACAGGCTCCATCACTTTTATAGCAATTGCAGTAACAATTGATTTCCTTACATCTGATGCTTCGTAGGTCTTACCATAATACTCTCTAATGGTTTTAACTATAGACTCTCTGTAAGCTGCTAAATGTGTTCCGCCTTGCGTAGTGTTTTGTCCATTTACAAACGAATGGTATTCTTCACTATATTGAGTTTTACTATGTGTTAAGGCTATTTCAATATCATCACCTTTGAGATGAATGATAGGATAAAGCATATCAGATTCATTAATATTTTCAGATAGTAAATCTTTTAGACCATTTTCACTAAAATATTTTTCGCCATTAAAAACAATTGTTAATCCAGGATTTAGATATACGTAGTTTTTAAGCATTTTAACTATATACTCGTTTCTGTACTTGTATTTTTTGAAAATAATTTCGTCTGGAACAAAAGACACCTTAGTTCCTTTTCTCCGAGAGGTATCGTCTAATAGGTCTTGATTAGTGAGGTTTCCTCGTTCAAACTCTGCAGATGCAGATTTTCCATCTCTTGTAGATTCTATTCTAAAAAAAGACGATAATGCGTTTACAGCTTTAGTGCCAACACCATTTAATCCAACAGATTTTTTAAAAGCTTTAGAATCGTACTTACCACCAGTATTCATCTTAGAAACCACATCAACAACTTTACCTAATGGAATACCACGACCATAATCTCTAACGATAACACGTTCGCCTTGTACAGAGATTTCAATTGTCTTACCAGCTCCCATCACATACTCATCGATAGAATTATCTAAAACTTCTTTTAAAAGAATGTATATACCATCGTCTGGCGAAGAACCGTCACCTAACTTTCCGATATACATACCAGGTCGCATTCGGATGTGTTCTTTCCAATCGAGTGAGCGTATGTTATCTTCGGTATAATTAGACTGTTCTGACATAAAAATTAGGACAAAATTTTTGATGAAACGCTAATATAAGACTATAGCGTAAAAAATGAAATATGGTTTACGTAAAGTAATTAACAATAAAAAGCCAATGTTGTTGAGAACATTGGCTTAAAATATTTATGTGGTTTTATATCGTTATAAAATAGACCTACACATTAAACAAAAAATGCATCACATCTCCATCCTTAACAATGTAATTTTTCCCTTCTACGCGCATTTTACCAGCTTCTTTTACTTTAGCTTCACTTCCAAATTCTACGTAATCAGCATAAGCAATAACTTCTGCTCTAATAAAACCTTTTTCGAAATCAGTATGAATGACTCCTGCAGCTTGTGGTCCTGTAGCACCAACATTAACTGTCCATGCTCTAACTTCTTTAACTCCTGCTGTGAAATAAGTTTGCTGATTTAATAACTTATATGCAGAACGAATTAACTTCGCTGAACCTGGTTCATCTAAACCAATATCTGCTAGAAACATTTGGCGCTCTTCATAATCATCTAATTCGTTAATATCTGCTTCTGTACCTACTGCTAAAACTAAAACCTCAGCATCTTCATCTTTTACAGCGTCTCGTACTTTTTCTACGTAGTCATTACCAGTTGTTGCAGCACCTTCATCAACGTTACACACATACATTACTGGCTTGTCTGTAATAAACTGAGACGGCTTTACGTAGTCTGCATAATCTTCTTCTGAAAATTCTAACGCTCTAACCGAAATACCAGCTTCTAGGTTTTCTTTTATTTTATTTAGCACACCTTCTTCTTTCTGTGCTTCTTTATTACCAGTTTTTGCCGCACGCTTTACTTTATCTAATTTCTTTTCTGCAGTTTCTAAATCTTTAAGCTGCAATTCCATATCAATGGTTTCTTTGTCTCTTAAAGGATTAATATTACCATCGACGTGAATAATATTATCATTATCAAAACAACGCAATACATGTAGAATGGCATCAGTTTCTCTAATGTTGGCTAAGAACTGGTTTCCTAAACCCTCACCTTTACTAGCTCCTTTTACTAAACCTGCAATATCTACGATTTCTACTGTAGCTGGCAATACGCGTTCTGGATTTACCAATTCTTCTAACTTCTGCAATCTTGGATCTGGCACGTTTACCACACCAATATTTGGCTCAATCGTACAAAACGGAAAGTTGGCGCTTTGCGCTTTAGCATTAGATAAACAGTTAAATAAGGTTGACTTTCCTACGTTTGGTAATCCTACAATTCCGGCTTTCATGTAATATTATTTTTGCGAGTGCAAATGTAGTTAATTAGTGGAATAGTTTTTATTAAAAGTTTTTGAAATAATTGATAGGGAAATTTATACTACGCTTAACTGTCTCGTACAACAGTCCGTTACGTATTAATATGTAGTTTATCACTGACTTTAGCAATTCGAATTGTTTCGGACATAGTCTAATCCACTCGAATTGTGGTTATACATTATTGTAAACTGATTTTTACTTTTTTTCTGGTTTATATACATCACGGGAAATCCTCCACTTGTTTTTTTCTTTTTTCCAAACCAATAAACAATCACCTTTACTTCTAGGTGTACCATCGCTATTAAAAAACTCAACGTATGCATCCTCGATTATGATATTTCCATTCCCCCATAAATTAATTATTCTGAATTTAATTCCGGTTATACTATCTCGTGTCATATCGTTTAATTCTTTCACAATATTATCTCTGCCAGAATAAGCACCTATTATTTTTGTGTCTAATGTGTAAATGTCTCCAACTGCAATTGAATCTCCAATTTTTAATGCATCTTCAAATTCTTTGCTTCTTTGTTCAACAATTTTTGTTGCAACTTCTAAATCAAAATTACCATTAATATTATTCTGAATTGAAATTTCTTCTGCGCTTTCAGGATTATTTACGCATGAAATAGTAGATAATATTATGCGGAAATAAGAATTATTTTACCTTTCATATTGTGTTTATTTTGCGTGTTTCTTATATTTTTTACAACTTTAATGATATGAGTCCGTTTCAACGACTTATATCAGCCATTAAGGAAAGTTAGCTTTTTTTAAAGACAAAATCAATACGTAGAGTTACGTAATTTACTATTTAGATTCATCGCTTTTTTCGCTATCCTTTTTTGTCTGCATAGCATTACCAAGACCAGCACCTATAGCAATACCAATACTTAACCATAATGCAATATTATCTGTTGCTACTCCTATTACTGTGCCAAAAGCAATTCCTAGTGCAATACCTTTAGCTAGATTCTTTTCTTTATTCATTTTATATTAATGTGTATATTACTTTAATTAGTAGTATTTAATGAAGATTCGTTACAAAATAATAAATACCAAGCCAAAGGCTTTGCTTTTCTATATAATTTTAGATTTTTTTAATAGCTTAAGAGTATCCTAAAGATGGAATACTTCAGTCAAAAAAAAATGATTACTAAAAATTATAACCTCAAGCTAAAATGACCGTTAAGAGACTCTCCAGTTTTTAAATTTATTTTATACCAATAGTCACTATTAGGCAGGCTTCCATTATACATTCCATTCCATCCATTAGAAGTAGGCGAAAGTGTTTTTAATAGTTTACCATAACGATTAAATATATAGATTACTTCAATTACACTATTTGGATCAATAACTTTCCATAAATCATTATTATTATCACCATTTGGGGTGAAAAACTTAGGAATATAAAGTTTATTTATTTCTAAAACTGTTACATCTATACTTTTTTCTAAACATCCATTAACATCAATAACATAAATAGTATGAGAACCTTGAGATACATTAAAGAAAAATGGTTCTTCTTGGTAATTATCATTCGTGTCTATGCTATAGAGGAAGTTCTCAGGCTGGTTCAAATTAACTTGAATTTGATTATTTACCATAACAATGTTGTTAAGAGTTAAACTATAATCGAAGTCTACAGGGCAACATGAAGGCACACAATCCTCTTCTGAAGTTATAAAATTGACATTAGCACCTATATTAGTCCAATTGGTTTCGCTATAAGTAACATCATCAACAAAAACACATTCTACTAACGGGCAATTGGCTAAATTAAAAGCGTCTGAAATTAGAGTATTGTTTTCGTTTCTAATATCAAGAGAACATAGTTTTGCGTTGTCATTACCAACTACTCTTTCTAAATCTAGATTAAAGCTTAGATCAATATTTTCTAATTGTGTGTTTCCGAAACGTATTTCCCATAATTTGGGATTTTGCGATAAATCAAGTTCCGAAACAGGATTACTATCCATAAAAAGTATATACAATAATTCGTTATTACTAAGGTCAATACTTTCAAAATTATTATCGCTTAATAATAGTGTCTCTAAAAGAATATTTTGAGACAAATCTATTTCTGATAATTCTGCTTCTGCTGCGGAGAGAGAAAATAAAAACTCTCCATTGGTGACATTTAATACATCAAGCGGATTACTACTTACATTCAGAAATTCCATTGAGCTATTTTCGGGAAGTGTGAAAGAAGTAATATTATTTATAAAACATGAAAGACTTAAAATATTTAAATTGTTTTCAATACTTAAAGAATTTAATTGATTAAAATTTAAAAGAAGGAGAGTTAAATCTGTATTGTTGGAAACGTCTATCTGAGTTAGTTGGTTTTGGTCTAAATTTAAAACTTCAAGTTGAAGATTGTTTGAAACATTTATACTTGTTAATTCATTTCTATTTATAGCTACAATTTTTAGATTAATGTTGCCAGATAAATCAACAGAAGTTAAATTATTATCATCAGCATTAAGACTAATTAAACCAACAAAGTCTTCAATACCTGTTAAGTCAGTTATTCCTTTATTACCAACACCTAGTATATCTATATTCTCAATATTTGCAGTTGGCACCAAATTGTTTAACGGTCCCGAATCGTAGCCTAGATCAATCAGCGCCTGTTCAAAATTATCATCAGGTATAATTGTGTTTTGACTATTAACTGATATATAACAAAAACAAATTAGCAATAGAGAAAGTTTCAAGTTTTGATTTTTA
Organism: uncultured Winogradskyella sp.; assembly: GCF_963975125.1. GTDB lineage: Bacteria > Bacteroidota > Bacteroidia > Flavobacteriales > Flavobacteriaceae > Winogradskyella. The sequence goes on from NZ_CAXBGB010000003.1 coordinate 75,972, forward strand.
ATCAACATTAAATAAATTTTTAGAGGTCAGTAGTTAGTTACTTATGATTTGCGTTTGATACATTTTATCAGATTC
>NZ_CAXBGB010000004.1:0-68863 GCF_963975125.1 uncultured Winogradskyella sp.
AAGTATGTACAGGTAATGCTGTAGTGAAACCAGGTAAACTCTATGTGGTGCAATGTCATGTAAACTAACGTTTGAGCGTACACGCGCGATTGTTAGAGGGTAGGCAGCTAAAGTTTGCTGGTAACAGTAAGCGTAGATAAATGATAAGGTAATTTTTTTCTTGTGAAGAAGTGATTCTGATACAAGTTTAGAACCAACAGAATTCGGCTTATAGATTTGCTTAAACATAAAAAACCATCTAGTAATAGATGGTTTTTTATGTTTAAATAATATGTGCTATTATTCTTGTTTTGGAGGTGTAATTTGATATCCTAGTGCTTCAATAACGGCTAGATTATCGAAGTATATAGTGCTCCTAACTATTTTTCCATCGGTTACTAGAGCAGTAAGTTGGTAAGGTAGTTCTATGTTTTTTCCGTTTTGTGTAAAACTATAAGTTCCCCAATGCGATACCCAATCACCTGCTAATTCGCCTTGTAAAACTCTAAATGTTTGCGTTACAAAACCTACTTTTTCATTTGTACGCATTTTATGTGCTTCCTTCCAAGTGGCAATAGTTTGTTGTTTAGAAATTGAATCATTAACTGCTGGGCCATATCCCATATACTTTTCGCTTAGTAATTTTTCGGCTTCCATCATTTTATTATTTACTAAAGCTTTTACATAGTCGCTAACAACTTTCATATCTGCTTCTGCTTCAGGGTTTTCAACCACCACGTCTTTATACTTCGGAGCTTCGGTTTGAGAAAATGATAATTGACTAATTATTAAAAAGCATAATAATAGTAATGGAGTTTTTGAAATTTTCATAATACCTGTTTTTTAAATTATATAATTGATTAATAGTTACAAATCAATATAGGGCAAATCACTCTTAAAGGTATAGAGCTATTAAAAATCAGTAGGATAATACCAAAATAGGGCAGTTATTTAGAATTACTAAGTTAATAAAAATATTTGAATTAAATATATTTTCGTTCTTCTGGTTTTACTTTATTCAAAAGACTGAATAGATTATTTTCGTAATTTTTATAATGAATTAGTAATTTAAATTATTATAAATGCTGTTTATTTCTAGCTGAAATTGAATAGAGTTTGGCCTATAGGTTTTTTTTATTTTTAGAATATAAGAGTTACTCTTTTGATGGACTGTAGCTTAGATCTGGTCTAACATCAGCTTCAACTTGATCGTACTTAGTTGTTAATTTAATAACATTGTAAAATACAGCTCCCTTATCATCTCCTAAAAGGGCATCGTTTTCTTTTCCTAATTGAGCAATATCTAAATCGTCATCACCAGAAATCGATACCATATAGTAACTTTCCTCGCTGCCAAAACCACTATGATAAACATCATAGCCATTTTTTACACCTTTTGTTTTAAACATTTCTTTTACTTTTGCCATTCCTTCTCTCATTTCTTTGGCATTTTTTGGTGAATAATAAAGAAAATGATACTCTCGATGGTTTTTGCCCTGGTCATTATAGCCATTTGGTCTATACGAAAGGTCTGCATTGTAATGTATAATGGCATTACTATGAGAATCATAGCAGTCATCCATCTCATTAAACATTTTACCCATGGCTTCTTTACCCATTTTCTCTGCCAATCCTTCCATAGGGTTTTCATCTAGTTCTGCCATATTTTTGATAGGAGTTACATAAACGTAGCGACCGTCTTCAACTTTGATAGCTATCCAATTAGATCCACGTACGTTATATTTTTCACAACTTTCCTTCAATTTTTTTGCGAGTTGTTCGTATTTGGGCATCATATCAAAATTCACATTGTCTGTGTGTACTACAAACATTGTTGGTTGCTCACCTTGTGAGTTTACTAAATTGAATGCAAATAGCACTGTCATTAGAATAAATAATCTTGTTTTAAAAATTTTCATAAAAATTGATTTAAGTTAATATAGTAATTGTGTTAATAGCTAATAATTAACCATATCGAAGTGGCTTAATGTAAATTATAGGGGCAGTCTATGGATCTAAATATGAGTGCGAGCTCAGAGTTAAAAATCTATATGGTAGGTATAAAATTAATTGGGACTAATACAACAAATTAAGATAATAATTAGAGGACTAACTAGATGGTATTTACTCAAATCAAAAAGCAGGTATATTTACCCGAAAAAGCTAAACATATTACCACCATAACTTTTGGAGTGTGAATAATGGTCTAAATGGCTTAAATCTGTATGTTTAGAGTGTTCTACAATAAGCACACCTTCCTCTTCTAATAATTCATTTTGAAATACCAATTGCGGAATTTTAGAAAAAGTTTCAACTTCAAAATCATAAGGCGGATCTGCAAAGATTATGGTATGCTTATGTTTCGATTTTTCTAGAAACTTGAATACATCACTTTTTATTGTAGAGATAGACATTTTAAAAGCTTCAGCAGTTTCATTTATAAATTTAATGCAACCATAATTATCATCAACCGAAGTAATTTGTTCTGTACCTCTAGAAGCAAATTCGTAACTAATATTGCCTGTACCAGAGAATAAGTCTAAAACCGAAATATCATCAAAATAGTATTGATTATTTAAAATATTGAATAAGGCCTCTTTTGCCATATCTGTAGTTGGGCGAACAGGTAATTTTTTAGGAGCTGTTATCCTTCTGCCTTTGTATAAACCAGATATAATGCGCATTAAAAGGAATTTAGTATTAAATAATAGTGATGTAGATTTTTACTCTCCATGGTATTAGAAATTTCAAAATTATAATTAGTAGATATAAAATCTATGTGTCTCACATAAGTATATAGAAAACTGTAAGTTTCATCACCTTTATCAATATACCCACTTAATTTAATTAGAGTGGTTTCTACATTTAATTTTAATTGTTCAAATACAAATAGAACATAGTAAATAAAGTCTTCTTTGCTATTGTATTCAAAAACATTAAACAACAATAACTGAGTTTTATCCACAACTAATAACTCTATTGTTGATCTATTAATGTTTATATAAACTTCGGATGATTTTGTAGCTTCAGCATTTTGTATAATCGTATCAATTAATATACTAGATGAATGCTTATAAACAAACTCACCAAAGGTTTCAAAAATATAATTATTAATATTAACGTAAGGAACATAAACATTTATGCTATCGTTTATGGTTATTTCATCTTTAGTTATATAATCCGTCCTTAGTATCTTAGAATTAAATTTTAAGTAATCCGCTTTGTGATTTTCGTTATATAAGGCTTTTGGCACTATTGTCGCAAGCTCATTTTGATGAATTACTAGCACAGCATCAAAATCTTCAGAAAACACAGTATTACTGCTTAGTTCTGCTTTTAAACGGTTAAGCACTTCATAGGGAGTTAACTTATGATCAAAATTTATTGTTTTAAGAAATTCAATGGTATTTGAAGTTCTATTTAGAATGCAAAAAGAAAGCCCATTCAAATGTATTTGAATGGACAGTTCTTTAATATTATTTTGAGTCAAAATTACTGCTTGTTAGAAAGGTCTTTACCCCAATTTCCATTGGTACTAACTTCTTCCATAGAACCTATTTTTACTGTAGGACCTTTTACACCAGCAATAGAGAATGCTTGCTTTTCTTTTTCTATTAAATATTTTTCTTCACCATCTAACACAATTGCTTTATCAACACTTGCTTCAAATACTGAAATATCATCTAATTTACCAGCTTGTAAAGTGAATTTAGCACCTGCTTTTCCTACACCAACATTCATCATAGTTTTGTAGCGATTACTTCCTTTAAATATTGAATCTTTTACAAAGTAAAAACTCAAGGTATCAATAAGTGTTATTGTTTTCATAGTTTCTACACCACCAAAAGCTCGTGTTTTCTCCTCATCTAAAACTAAAGTATCACGTCTTTGTGTAATTGGCACTTTCCCATTTTCTACAAATTCAATCAATTTATCAAAACTATCAGTATATGCACCATTAACTTCTTTGTAGGCTAGTTCAGAATCTCTTACATCAATTAAACGATTTATAACTACTTTGTAGCGATCAACTTTTAGTTGATTAAATTGAATCTCCTTATAAACAGACATAAAAGTGATATAACCTAAGAAAATAATTAACGCCCAAAGTAATAGGTTTATAATAGGTTTTAATTTTTTTGGAATAAATTTATCGATTGCCCAAACAATTAAGATGGTCAATGCTATAATTACTACAATTGCTAAAATTACGTTTAACATATTCTTATTTTATTAATTAGGTCTTTCGCAAATCTACAATTTTTTTTTGTTCGTTAAAACTATCTAAATAAAAATCATATAAAATAAACAAGTAAATGATATGGAGGCTTATAAAATATAGAATAATACTATCTTGCTACATATTTAATATCTTTATGATTTCTAATGCTTCTGCATTCTATTCGTTATTAAAATCTAAGTTTCCGTTTGCGCCAACTTCTAAACAAAATATGGTGTTAATGCAGTTGTCTCAATTTATTTTTGATGCCAATAAAGATTCAATATACCTACTAAAAGGGTATGCTGGCACAGGTAAAACAAGTATTATCGGAACTATAGTTTCTAATTTATGGGAAGCAAAAAAAAGTGCTGTTTTACTCGCACCAACGGGTAGAGCAGCAAAAGTGATCTCTAATTACTCTAAAAAAGAAGCTTTTACTATTCATAAAAAAATTTACTTTCCTAAGAAGGAAAAGGGAGGAGGAGTGAAATTTGTTATGCAACCTAATAAGCATAAGAACACTCTTTTTATAGTTGATGAAGCGTCAATGATACCAGATGCACCTTCAGACTCTAAATTGTTTGAAAATGGTTCGCTCCTAGATGATTTAATGCAATATGTTTATTCTGGTCATAAGTGTAAGTTGCTTCTTATAGGTGATAAGGCTCAATTGCCACCTGTGAAATCAGATTTAAGTCCGGCTTTAAACGCGGATAAATTAAGTCTGAATTATAATAAAAATGTAATTGGGATTGAGCTTGATGAAGTCGTTAGACAAGAACAAGATTCTGGTATTTTAGAAAATGCCACAGAACTTAGAGCAGTTTTAGAAACGACCATTTATGAAAGTTTTAAATTTAATGTAAGCCCTTTTAAAGATATAGTTAGATTAATAGATGGCTATGAGATTATGGATGCTATTAATGATGCATACAGCAATGAAGGATACGAAGAAACTGCAATTATAGTTCGTAGTAATAAACGTGCTAATGCATACAATCAACAAATACGACAACGTATTTTATTTAATGAAAGTGAATTATCTGCTGGAGATTATTTAATGGTTGTAAAGAATAATTATTTTTGGATAAAACCTACAACAGAAGCTGGCTTTATAGCCAATGGTGATATTGTAGAAGTGCTAGAAATTTTTAGTATTAAAGAATTATATGATTTTAGATTCGCTGAAGTCAAAGTGAAAATGGTAGATTATCCAAAAATGCAACCCTTTGAAACCGTTTTGCTTTTAGATACTATTGATGTAGAAAGCGCATCATTGAGTTATGACGAGTCCAATCGATTATATCAAGAGGTCTCAAAAGATTATGAAAATGAAACGTCAAATTACAAGCGTTTTTTAGGAGTAAAGAACAACAAATACTTCAATGCGTTACAAGTGAAATTTTCTTATGCCATTACATGCCATAAATCTCAAGGAGGCCAATGGAATACTATTTTTGTAGAACAACCTTATCTACCAGAAGGTATAAATAGAGATTACATCCGTTGGTTATATACGGCCATAACTCGCGCAAAGGATAAACTTTATTTAATCGGATTTAAAGATGAAATGTTCATAGAAAATAATTTAAATTAGAAGCATGACAATTGAAACGGTTTTAAGCATGTTTTTAGGAATTGGGCTTGCAGCTTCAGTAGGTTTTAGGGTTTTTTTGCCTTTGTTTGCTCTAAGTTTAGCAGCATATTTTAATGTATGGGAGCTTAATGAATCTTGGTTATGGATTGGGAGTACAACCGCATTGATTACATTAGGTATTGCAACACTAGTAGAGATTGTTGCTTATTATATTCCAGTTGTAGATAATCTCTTAGATACTATTGCAATTCCGTTAGCGACAATCGCAGGAACAGCCGTAATTGTATCTACTGTTGCAGATTTAAGTCCTGTAATCACATGGGCATTAGCCATAATTGCAGGAGGTGGAACAGCAGCTGCTGTAAAAAGTTCTACAAGTGCCACTAGGTTAGGTTCAACAGTTTCTACCGCTGGTATTGCAAACCCTGTAGTTTCAACAATAGAAACTGGGACTTCTATTGTTATGTCTATTGTTTCCATTTTTTTGCCAATGTTGGCTATCATTTTGGTTATATTCATCTTTTATATTGTTTTTAGGCTGTATAAAAAGTTAAAATCAAATAAGTCAAAATCATCATAAAACCGTATTTTTGAATTCTCTAATAATACATAGATGAAGATAATTTCCATGATTCCTGCACGTTATAGTGCATCACGCTTTCCAGGCAAATTGATGCAAAATTTAGCAGGAAAATCGGTGATTTTAAGAACTTATGAAGCCACTGTTGCTACAGCACTTTTTAGTGAAGTTTATGTAATTACAGATAGCGATATTATATATAATGAAATTGTGAATAATGGTGGTAAAGCCATTATGAGCAAAAAGGCGCATGAATCTGGTAGTGACAGAATTGCAGAAGCCGTAGCTGATGTAGATTGCGATATTGTTGTAAATGTACAAGGAGATGAGCCATTTACAGAGCGTGAGAGTTTACGTAAAGTTTTAGAAGTATTTAGAGGTGATGGCGATAAAGAAATTGATTTGGCTTCGCTTATGGTAGAAATCACTGATTGGGATGAAATTAATAATCCAAATACAGTAAAAGTTATCGTAGACCAAAATAACTTCGCTTTATATTTTTCTCGGAGTCCAATTCCGTTTCCAAGAGACAGAAATGTAGGAGCACGCTATTTTAAACATAAGGGCATTTATGCATTTAGAAAAGAAGCTTTGTTAGATTTTGCAGTACTACCAATGCAGTTTATTGAAGCCTCTGAAAAGATAGAATGTATTAGATACTTAGAGTATGGTAAGCGCATAAAAATGGTAGAAACTGAAGTGCAAGGTGTAGAAATTGATACACCAGAAGATTTAGAAAGGGCGAAACGTTTATGGAAGTAGATTACAAAAACATAAAAGTAATAGGTTTCGATGCTGACGATACGCTTTGGGTTAATGAAACCTATTTTAGAGCAGCTGAAGAAGAAGTTGGTAGATTGTTATCACATTACGAAACGCCTAATAAGATAGACCAAGAGCTATTTATAATGGAGATTAAAAACCTTCCTGTTTATGGTTATGGTGTAAAAGGTTTTGTTTTATCTATGGTAGAAATGGCATTAGAATTGTCTAACAAAACAGTTTCTAATGAGATAATTGAGGCTATTCTGAATATTGGAAAGACTATGATTAACAAACCCATTGAATTATTAGATGGAGTAGAAGATGTGCTTAAAACGTTGTCTAAAGATTATAAATTAATTGTGGCAACAAAAGGTGATTTGTTAGATCAAGAACGGAAATTAGAAAACTCTGGTTTGATTGACTATTTTCATCATGTTGAAGTGTTAAGCGAGAAGCAAGAAGTTAATTATTCTAAGCTTTTAAAGCATTTAGATATAAACCCGTCAGAATTTTTAATGATTGGTAACTCATTAAAGTCGGATATTTTGCCGTTAGTAAGTATTGGCGCAAAGGCCATTCATGTGCCATTTCATACAACTTGGGAACATGAGAAAGTGACCATAAAAGAAAAAAATGGTGTTAAATATAAAACTGTGAAAAGCTTAACTGAAATTATTAAGTTGTTAAAATGAAGATTGTAGATATTGATACCTGGAATCGTAAAAAGCTCTACAATCATTTTATGCAGCTTAAAGACCCATATTTTGGAGTAGTAATTCCATTTGATGTAACTAAAGCATATGAGAAATCTAGGCAACAAAATATTAATTTTTTTGTAAAGTATTTACACGATTGTATGAAAGCAATTAATGAAGTTGAGAATTTTCGTTATAGAATAGTTGATAATAAAGTTGTTGACTATGATGTGATACACGCGTCAGCTACGATTATGAGAGACGATAAAACTTTTGGATTTTCATTTATAAATTATGATGAAGACTTAAGCGCTTTTATAAATAATTTTAAAAAAGAAAAAGCTAGAATTCAAAATTCAGAGGACTTATACCCTCCAGTTAATGGTCAAGATTGTATTCATTGTTCTGCTGTGCCGTGGTTTAAGTTTTCTGGTCATAAAGAGCCAGTATCTGGCCATATGGAATCTGTGCCAGAAATTGCATTTTCTAAAGCAGAAAATGATAATGGAAAATTAATGATGAATGTTTCTGTTCATGTTAATCATGCATTAGTAGATGGTTATCATGTTGGGCTTTTTGAAGAAAAGTTTCAATTTAATTTAAATAAGTAGTTAATACGAAGTTTGTTTTTATTTTTGTTAAAGATATTGAGTAAATGATATATAAGAATTATCCGATGGTGTCTAGAGTTGTTTTTGGACGTGGAAGTTTCAATCAATTAGATGAAATTCTCACACCAAAGCGCAATGGACGTAACGCACCATTTATATTTTATGTTGATGATGTTTTTAAAGGCAATCATTGGTTAACTTCAAGAATAACCTTGTCTTACAAGGACAAAATTATTTATGTTCCTACAAAAGAAGAACCAAAAACGTCACAAGTAGATCAATTGGTTGAAGACATTATCCTAGAATATAGTGAGTTGCCATCTGGTATCATTGGTATTGGTGGAGGTATAGTTATGGATATTGCTAAAGCAGTATCATTAATGCTAACCAACAAGGGCGAATCTAAGGATTACCAAGGTTGGGATTTAATAAGGCAACCTGCAATATATCATGTTGGTATTCCTACTATTTCTGGAACAGGCGCAGAAGTATCACGTACTACAATTTTAACTGGTCCAGAGAGAAAACTTGGTATTAATAGCGACCATACACCTTTTAATCAGGTAATATTAGACCCAGAATTGACAAAAGGTGTGCCAAGAGATCAATGGTTTTATACTGGTATGGATTGCTTTGTACATTGTGTAGAATCGCTTAAAGGCACTTATTTAAATGCATTTAGCCAAAGTTATGGAGAGAAAGCTTTTAAATTGTGTCAAGAGATATTTTTAGGTGATACATTAAGTAGAGAAGATGCGCAAGATAAACTCATGATGGCTTCGTGGCATGGTGGAATGAGCATTGCTTACTCTCAAGTTGGTGTAGCACATGCCATGAGTTATGGTTTAGGTTATTTACTTGGAGTTAAACATGGTATCGGAAATTGTATAGTATTTGATCATTTAGAAGACTATTATCCAGAAGGTGTGGCCATGTTTAAAAGAATGAAGGTCAAGCATAAAATTCAATTGCCTCAAGGCATTTGTGCAGGTTTAGAAGAATATCAGTTTAATACCATGATAGATGTAGCTTTAAGCCTAGAGCCGCTATGGGAAAATGCAATTGGCAAAAACTGGAAGACCATAATTACTCGTCAAAAACTATTAGAGCTTTACAAAAAAATGTAGCATGCATTGGTTAGCAAAATTCATTTATTTTAAATTGATGGGTTGGAAAGTTATTGGTAACACTAACTTTTCAAAAGACACAATAATGAAATCTGTGATTATTGCTGTACCTCATACAAGCTGGCACGATTTTTATATAGGTATTCTCCTCAGAAAAGTTACAAACCTAAAAACTAACTTTGTAGCTAAAAAAGAACTCTTTACATGGCCTTTTGGGTATTATTTTAGAGCTGTTGGAGGAAAATCTTTAGATAGAACTTCTGGGCAAAATAAAGTAGAAGCTATAGCTAAATTGTTTGATGAAGAAGTGGAATTTCGTTTAACATTGGCACCAGAAGGCACAAGGAAAAAAGTAGAAAAATGGAAAACAGGGTTCTATTATATAGCTAAATCAGCAAAAGTTCCTATTCTTATGTTTACCCTCGATTTTAAAAACAAGCAAAACAAAATTTCAGAACCATTCTATCCTACAGATGATATGGAAGCCGACTTTAAGTTTATGAAATCATTTTTTGAAGGAGTAGAAGGTAAGGTGAGAGTCCATAGTTAGCTGTTTTAGGTCTTTTAGACTGTATATAAATTTTTGGCCACACCTTTCTGTCTTCTTCTATTGCTAAAACTTTAATATCTAGTAGTCTAGTTTCTAAGGCAACAGATTTTACAAATTCTTTATTAATTTCAATTTTCGAAACTCTTTTTAGACAACTAAACCTAGGTATTCCGTTTTGTATTAAAGCATTTTCAAATATTTGATGATGTCACTTGTTAGTGTCTTTTTTGAAGTAAAAAAGGCATGAATAAAATCTATTTTGTTTTTGCAAAGGGTGTCTTAAAATAGTCTAAACTCGTTTCCTTTTTTTTTAATTTTTTTGAAGATTTAGTTTTGGCATAAGATTTGCTTTATATATAATGCAATGAAACATAAAGTAAACTTAAAAGTCTCTAAAAAGAAACATTGCCGCTAAAAAAAGCCATCTAACACTAAGAAGATGGTTTTTTTTCTTCCATATACTTATCTAAAAGATAATTGGTTTGTTTCTGTAATTTTGCTTTAAAAAAACCCATACTACCAAATAGTAATCCTTTTAAACCCATAGCCTGACTAGCCCATTTACGAATATTAAACTCATCTGTATGCTTAATGATTAAGCCATCTTTAAATTGAAACTTGGCATCAATTTTATTATGAACTTTCCGACCAGTTTTGCTAAATGTATAAAAGGCTTCCCAATGCGCCGAACCAGTAATTTCATTAGCAATAAACTTGGAGCTAACGACTTTAAAATTTTTCCCTTTTTGAGATTCACAGAGCATTTGCCACATGGCATTAGCTCTTTTTCCTTTTAAAACACCAAAAGCTGGATCTTCAAAAACAATGGCTTGGTGGTAACAAGATATCATGGTCTCTGCATCAAGATTATTAAAGGCATTATAAAATGTTTCTAAAATTGCTTTCATAATTACTCAATTCTAATTTTACTTCTAAAGCCTATATCTGTGCGCTCATCAAATTTAAAATCAAAATAGCCAGCATCACCTTTTGTAGCATTAACTTTAGATTTTGCTCTACCAATTTCTAGACCATTTTTATTGTATGCCTTAGCAACAAGTTCTTTACTAAAATTTTGATTAAAAATAAGATATAATGTTAGTTTATTGTTGTTATTAATTAACTGAGCGTCAATATTATAAGCGCCAGTTTTTAAGCCTTTATTTTTCAATTGTTCTGATAGAAGTATTTCACATTCTAAAGTTTTATCTACACCTTCTGTTATACCTTCGAAAAACTCAGTTGCTGTTTCTCCAACGACTTCACCACTTTTGTTAATGCTTTCTTTTGTTTTGTTAGCTATTCTATTACACGACACTAATAGAAATATTATACTAACAAAAATTAATTTATTTTGTTTCATTAAAATATGAATAAGCAATAAAAGTAATGAAATCTGATGATTTTAACTTGTATATGATTTAATCTTATCAATAAGCCTTCTTATACCAGAATATACAAAAGCGTTAGTTTTACCATAATAGAAAGACATAAAGCATACGAAAGTTAAAAATAGTATTGCACCAATTATTGCTTGCCAAGGCACTAAGGTTTTTCCTATGAGTTGATACAATCCTAAACCAGTAAAACTTCCATATATAATGATAAAGTGGATCACATAGATGGAAAGTGTCTTTTGTCCAATTTTTAAAATTAGAGATTGTTTTATATATTTCTCAAAAAGGTAAAACAATGAAAACAGAATTAACACATTGCCTAACCTTGTAAATAGATAATTGTAATAGGCGACATCTTCAAAAAGTTTTATCCTTAATAGGTAGTACAATTCGTTAAATAACCAAGCCGACTTATAAATTAAAGCTAAACCAATTATAAAGAAACCAGAAACCGTAGCAAGTTTAAAACGTGGACGTTCTAAGTAACGATAAAATAATGTTGCTATAAATGCACCAAAAGCTACATACCCAAACCATGGTAAAATAGTAAAAACGGAGCCATAGTCTTTGGTCATATAATTTGAAAATGATTTTGGAATATCAGATAATTCCATAAAGCGATAAAGTGGTTCAGTAATAAAAATTACTAAACTTAATAAGAGCATTGAAACTGAAAAAATTAGCGTCTTTTTACAAGTCAACCTATAAATAATTACTATAAATATTAGTGATAAGCCAATGCATTGCAATACATCTATACTTAAGAAGTTGCTATTAAATCGCCCAATCAACCACTCAAAAATTGGTACACGCAATAAGTAACCAATACCAATGAGCATAAGTCCTCTAACAAGCCCTTTGCGCATACGTTTTTCTGCATTACCACTATGTTTTGCTTTAATAAGTAAGTAAGAAAATATTAATCCAGAAATAGTAAAAAAAGTAGGTGCTGTGATGCCTCTAAAATATTTCCAGCATTTAAAAACAACATTAGTCTCATCTCTGTAAGATACATCGAGTAAGGTATCTATAAAATGCCCTTGCAACATCATTATAATGGCAAATGCTCTAACGGCATCAATAAAATAAAGACGATTTGTACTCAATCAGTGATTTGTTGTAGCACAAAGGTAGGCTTTACAATTAAATATGTATTATGAGGTGGATTCTAATGTTACGCTCTTGCTTTAATTATAAGATGCCGTTTCAATGATTTATTTCAGACGTTACTGAACTAGTTCAGCAAAATTATTTTTTCCCCAATACGAAATTATAAAGCAGAGGTGTTTAAAAAAATAATTAGCAACAATTTGTTATAAGATTAAAGGGTTTACTACATTTATAATCTATGGAATTTCTAAACCAACTATTTAAAGATTTCTCTTCCCTAGCTTGGGGTTTACCATTACTTATTTTACTAATTGGAGGTGGTTTATACTTACTAATTCGTTCTCGGTTTTTACCATTTCGGTATCTAGGACACGCTATTAGTGTGCTAAGAGGTAAGTATGATGACCCAACTGATCCTGGGCAGATTTCACACTTTCAAGCACTAACAACAGCCTTGTCTGCAACCGTTGGCATGGGAAATATTGCTGGTGTTGCAGTTGCTATCTCTATTGGTGGACCAGGCGCAGTATTTTGGTTATGGATGAGTGCAGTAATTGGTATGTCTACTAAATTTTTCACTTCAACCTTAGCAATTCTTTATAGAGGAAAGGATAGTGCTGGAGAGTTACAAGGTGGCCCTATGTATTTTATAACCGAGGGTTTGGGTAAATCATGGAAGCCTCTAGCTATATTTTTTAGTTTTAGTGGTTTAATTGGTGCTCTGCCTGTGTTTAATGTCAATCAGTTAACACAAGCCTTAAATGATATTTTATTAATACCTAATGGTGTAGAAGTTAGTTTAACATCCAATCTTATTATTGGTATTGTTTTAGTTTGTATTACAGCTTTAGTAATTTTAGGAGGTATAAAACGCATTGGTAATGTAGCGTCACGTTTAGTACCGAGTATGGTCGTTTTGTACTTTATCTTAATTATTATTATTCTAGTTGCACACAGCGATGTTTTATTTTTTTATTTAAAACTCATTTTTACAGATGCTTTTACGGCTAATTATTACCCCAAAAACGATACATTTTTGGGTGGTGTATTAGGAGCTTTAATTTTGCTTGGTATTAAGCGTGGAGCATTTTCTAACGAAGCTGGTATTGGTACAGCACCAATGGCACATGGTGCCGCAAAAACAGACGAACCTATTAGAGAGGGTTTAGTAGCAATGCTAGGTCCTGCAATAGATACTTTAGTAGTTTGTACATTAACGGCACTAGCAATTTTAGTGACAGGTGTCTGGGAAACAACTTCAGATAATGGAGTAAGCCTTACTGCCTCTGCTTTTGGAAATGTAATGCCTATTTATGGCAAATATGCCTTATTAGTTTGTATTGTTGTATTTAGTATGAGCTCGTTATTTTCGTATTCCTATTATGGTACAAAATGCATGTCATTTCTCTTTGGTGCTGATAAAAAGCATTATTACAATTACTTTTATGTTTTAAGTATATTACTCGGTGCAACAACAAGTTTGAGTATGATGATTAATCTCATTGATGGTGTGTTTGCTTTAATGGCTATACCAACAATGACAGCAACTATAATACTAGCTCCCAGAGTTGTTAAAGAATTGAAAGCTTACACAATTAGACTTAAAGAAAGTAAAATCAAAAAAATAAAATAACAATAAAACTCTCTTTTTTTATTTATTCATTATAAAGTGTAGAAAGAATAGAGGTTTACTTTTTAAAGATGAAAATAATGACCTTCTTATTAATTATGTCGCAGATGTATCTAAAACCGATTTAATTGTAGATAGAGATATCATGGTTTTGTTAATCCTAAAATTGCAAAACTTCTTAATTGGTTATTGCGCATGCTTTTTTAATATGATGAAATATAAACTTGGTTGGTTTGGTAATCTATTACCAACTAAAAGTGAATTGTGGCTCGGTATTTCACTTAAAAATGTTCAAGATACTGTAAATTCCAAGTTGCACAAATGAAGCTAGAGAGCATTAGAACAAATCAAAAAAGAGACTTTTTAAAAGTGATTTACTTTGTCATAGCTAACACAGATTATGAGATACTACCATTAATACATTTAGACTAAGGTAAATGCGTCTGTATAGCTAAACAACCATTTCTAATATCTTTAAGTCTATTTCTTCTTCAATAGTATCTTTTCATTTGTAAACTGATTGGCTTCGTCTAAAAAGGCAATCATCTTATTCCAATTAGAACTAGGTTCGTAATTATGCTTATACTGTTTAGATGTTTTAATAATTAAAGTGCCTCCTTCAATTAAAGCAGTACTTATAAATGCACCAGCATCATTATCAACGGACTTGTTTAGTTTATCTAAGCCAACTACAGTATAGCCTTCAGGTATATTAAATGTGATATTATAATTAAAACTTCTTGCATTCTGCGCATAGATATTTGCAGTACGATTACGTTCTTTTTCTTCGAGATTTATTTGACCACCGATAAGTTTTCCTATTTCAATTATGTAATTAGGACCAGCCTTTTTTATCAAAGCACTTTTAGCATTAAAAGTTTCTGTAAACGTAAAATAAGTTTCTAGACCATAGCGACCTGTGTCATTAATTTTATAAGTATAATCTTCAATCTCTTCAACAAAATATTCTGTTTTTGCACTATTTTCAAATTTTTCTTTCTGTTTTTCTTTTATTTTTTGTGCCAAGGCATCTAGTTCCTTTTTATATCTTGCCTTATCTTTTTTACGTCTTATTAAATCAATGAACGACTTTGTTTCGTATTTGGCGTAATCTTCTGCAACATAATCTGAGAACATAAGTCGTTCGTATTGTTCATCTTTCTTAGAGTGTCCTTTATGACTATTTACAGAACTGATAGTTATCCCAGAAAAATCTTCATTTAAACTAAGTGTAATCTCCTTTTTTGTTTCATTATCTAAATGTGTAGAGGTTGGTAGCTTTCCTCTTTTTACAACGTCGATTTTGTTTCTTGTAGGAGAAAGTAGATAAACATCAGTGTCTTCTATTAAAGGGGAAAACTCATTTATATTGGTATGTACGCTAAATAATTGGGCATATAGAGGAGTAGAAGTATTCACTTTTATGAGCACGTTTACATTCTTTTCAATTAATAAATCGTCGATAGAACCATCGAAACGTTTTTTAGCAACTACAATTTCGTACTTTATCTTTTCGTGTTTTAAAAACTCAGTAAAATGTCTAACAAATTGTTTTTGATTCTGAATAAAGACAGGGTTGCCATAATATGTAAAAGGATTGTACATTATTTTAGCATCTTTAATAAATATGGCTTCTACGAAACGCGTTAGGTAATAATGACGCATAAAATAATAGGCCTCAGTTACTTTCTCTGTATCATTTTTAAACGTTTTCTTTTTAAAGAATCCTCTCACATCTCCAATGTCACCATCTGGCTTAAACCTATTATCATAAAGATCTAAAACTTCCTCTTTAGAAACAGAGGTTTTTATAATATTCTCTTTCTCTGGCAGAAAAGCTAATGCTCTATCTTCAAACTTTCCTGATCTTGCAAAATACACTTGAAACTTATATGAAGGCAATTCTAAAAGTGGGTAAAACCAACGTGTATACTCGTTCTTTTCAATATCAGACGCTACAAGTTCGTAACGTCTCATATTCTTTTTCTCAGTAGAAATTTGAGTAAATTTAGGAGCATCATTATAAGAGTTGAAGTTGATGAAAAAGTCGTTTTCAGTTTCAAAAAATAATTTAAAATCAACAATAGGATATTCTTCGCCTAGGTTGGTTTCTACAGGATCAAAACCAAAAGCATAAGTCGCTTTAAATGGTTCTAAACGGAAAAAATAATAGTCGATAATATCACCAATTTCTAAATTTGCTATTGCTACTTTAGTCTCACCATCTACTTCAACAGATTCTTTTTCTACATCAATCTCTATCTCGCTTCCGTCTGGCTTCACAATTTTTACACCAACATAATTATTTCCTTTTTCTTTCCAAGTATAACGACCTTTAGAGGATCTAAAACGACTTTTAAATGCAAATTCTGAAAACTCTTCTACTGCGGCTTTATCTAAAAGCTTTATGCGCTTTCTTACCGAACTTGTATAAGTAACATTTTTGCCAAATTTATGAAAATCGTAATTTTCATTTTTATATAAAATTACTGCGGATTCATTTGCCCATTTCTTTGGTATGTCTGTACTCTTTTTATAGGCGTCGCTATTTCCCCAAAAAAAGTCTCTAGCCTCTAGTTGTTCTTTTGATTGCGAAAAAGAAAATATTGAGAAGGCTAGAAATAGTATAGTAAGTCCTTTTATATTCATAAATTTAATTTTTGGTAAGGATAATTTGCTCTTTATAAACTGTATTAAGCTGTTCTATAAATGCATTCCATTCTTCAAAATCATTTGTTTCAATTTTTGCATTTTTAATTTTGAATAATTTTTTATAAATCAGTTTATTGTTTTCGGTTTTAAAATTTACAGACATGTCATAGTTTTTACTAGATAACTCTAAGTTTTGAGGTAAATGGGACACCTTATAACCAGCAGGTATTTGTAACGTCATTGTTGATTCTAGATATTTCTTTGTGCTGAAGATATAGTCAACATCACGTTCTTTAAATTCGTAATTTCCTAATTCTTCATCGAGATCGAGATCTATGTATATAGAATCATCGAAGGTTGAGACGGCATTCTTAATCGTAATATCGTGAGTAAGGGTTACATTTATGTCTCTATTAGATAAATCTGAAGTGATAATATTAGCCACTTTTCTATTACTATCTCCACGACTTAAATAAGCATCTAAAAACTCATCCTTTTTATCTGTTTTTAATTGATCGAAATAATATAATAAGCTAGATCTACTTTCACCATTAAAAACTTTTTCAACTTTACCAGTAAGCAATTCGTTATCTAGTTTTAAGTTGTAAGTAAAAGATTCTTTATTAAACACCGATTTGCTTTTAGGAACCTCTTTTAATATAAAAGTATCTTTGTCTTCAATCATCACTTGCTTTCCCTGTATGCGATCTGCATATTCTCCAAAAGCGTTAAATTTTTCAGTACCATCTAAAAACAAAACTTCACCATCTGTAAATAATGAGCAAATCATGTGATTGTCAACCGATAAATTGGGTGTAGAATAATCGTAAGCAATATGCTTGGTGCCTATCCAAGTTAATCTAGCATCAAAACCTGCTTCTATAAGCATTTGTTTAGTAAGATTTGCCATGCCTTTACAATCTCCGTATCTTTTATTAAAAACATTAGCGGCTTCATCGGGTTTAAAACCGGCAATGCCATCTTCAAAAGCAATATACCTGATATTATCTTGTACCCAGTAGTAGATGTTTTTTATTTTCTCCTCATCCGTTTCTGCATCTTTAGTCAATTCTACAACTTTGTCTTTAATAGCTGAATTATCATTTTTTAAGCTGTTAACCAGTGATTTATACCAATTGTAAAGGTCTTGTGTAGAATTGAAAATTGGTTTAGTTTCATCTTTTTTTGTATAAGATTTAGCTAAAATAAGTAGATGAGGATAAATATATGTAGGACCTGGTGCATTAGATGCATTATGCATAGCTGGTATATCCTTTACTGTATATGTGTGTACTTTCGATTTATTTTTAGTATTCTTTTTTATCGTTTTTTCGATTGTGTAGCCATCAAAATTTAATTCCTTTAACTCAACATTTAACCAATCTGGTATCTCTACCGCAATCACTTTTTTTACAGCCGGATAATTATCATTAAAATAGAGCTTTGTAAAATATTTAATATCTTTATAGGTCTTAAGGATTTCGGTACCATAGCGATAGCCTTGTAAAGGAAAATCTACATTGGTATATTTAACTCTAGCATCATTATGAAATAAATCTTCACTTTTATAAGCTTCGTCTTTAATAAAAAATTTTGCATCGCGATTATTCTTATATAAGATTTTGAATTCTTCAATTTCAGATTCACCATCATAAAAGCAATATTTCTGAATATCTGCACGAGAGATCATGTTTATCATCTTTTCCTTTATTTGATGATGTACAATTACTTTTTCTTCGCGACTATCAAAATCAAATGTAACGTAGTCTATACTTTCTTCGAGAGCAACTTCATCGTCTTTATGATCGAATTTTTTTTTAAGCTTTTTAGCCTTTGCTATATCATAAGCATCGGGTTCTATCTTTCGTTGACAAAATGAGTTTGAGATGAATGTAAGAATGAAAACAGCGGTTAGTAAGTGTTTAATCATAGATGATAATGTATAGGATATAGGCTAAGGTATTTAAATGTTAATGATAACAAAAGGAAATAGTGTAATATGTAGGTAATTTCGATTAAACACCAAATTTAATTTTGAATATGTATTCTTAATTTAATTATTATATTGATTAGATTATTTTAGTAAATTAGAGTTTCAATAATTTAACGTACACAAATGAGTAACTATCATATAAAACAGTTCGAAGAATACTTTCAAGTTTATAGAAAATCCGTAAATAATCCAGAACAATTTTGGGAAGAAATTGCTGAAGAACATTTTGTTTGGCGAAAAAAATGGACTAATGTTTTAAGCTGGGATTTTAAAAAACCTGAAGTTAAATGGTTTGAAAACGCTAAGCTTAATATTACAGAAAACTGCTTAGATAGACATCTACCAACCAGAGGAGATAAAACAGCCATTTTATTCGAGCCTAACGATCCAAATGAGGAAGCCGAGCATATAACTTACAAAGAATTGCATGAGCGAGTCTGCAAATTCGCTAATGTCTTAAGAGAAAAAGGTATTAAAAAAGGCGATCGTGTTTGTGTTTACCTGCCTATGATTCCAGAATTGGCAATTTCGGTTTTGGCATGCGCAAGAATTGGGGCAGTACATTCTGTCGTATTTGCAGGTTTTTCTTCTACAGCATTATCTACACGTATAAATGATTGTGATGCCAAAATGGTAATTACATCCGATGGCTCTTATCGTGGCGCAAAAACAATTGATTTAAAAGGGATTGTTGATGAGGCTTTAAATGATACACCAAGAATAGAATCTGTTTTAGTCGCAAAGCGAATTAATTCTAATATCTACATGAAAAAAGGTCGTGATTATTGGTTGCAGCCACTTTTAGATAAAGCTTACAATGACTGTAATGCCGAAATTATGGATGCAGAAGATCCACTGTTTATACTTTATACATCTGGCTCTACAGGCATGCCAAAAGGGATGATGCATACGAGTGCAGGTTATATGGTCTATACCGCTTATACTTTTAAAAACGTATTTCAGTATAAAGAAGATGACATCTATTGGTGTACAGCTGATATTGGTTGGATTACGGGTCATAGTTATATTGTTTACGGCCCACTTGCCAATGGAGCAACGACCGTAATGTTTGAAGGCATACC
This sequence comes from uncultured Winogradskyella sp., assembly GCF_963975125.1. Taxonomy (GTDB): domain Bacteria; phylum Bacteroidota; class Bacteroidia; order Flavobacteriales; family Flavobacteriaceae; genus Winogradskyella. The sequence continues at coordinate 19,991 of NZ_CAXBGB010000004.1, forward strand.
AAGTTATCCAGATTTTGGTCGTTTTTGGGATATTGTAGAAAAACATAAAGTCACTCAGTTTTATACAGCACCTACAGCTATTAGAGCACTGGCAAAACAAGGTACCGAATTTGTAGAAAAGCACGATTTGTCATCATTAAAAGTACTTGGTACGGTAGGTGAACCTATAAATGAAGAAGCATGGCATTGGTATAATGAAAATATTGGTAAAAAGAAAAGCCCCATTGTAGATACGTGGTGGCAAACCGAAACAGGAGGAATTATGATAACTCCAATTCCATTTTCAACACCAACTAAACCAACGTATGCAACTTTGCCATTTATTGGAGTACAACCTGCATTAATGGACGAGAATGGTAATGAAATAAAAGGCAATCAAGTAGAGGGTCGTTTGTGTATAAAATTCCCGTGGCCTTCTATGGCTAGAACTATTTGGGGAAATCACCAACGCTATAAAAAGACCTATTTTTCGGCTTATGAGAATATGTATTTTACTGGTGATGGTGCACTAAGAGATGACGTTGGGTATTACAGAATTACAGGTCGTGTAGATGATGTAATTATTGTTTCTGGTCATAATTTAGGAACAGCACCAATAGAAGATGCCATCAATGAGCACCAAGCAGTTGCAGAATCTGCAATTGTAGGTTTTCCGCACGATGTAAAAGGAAATGCTTTGTATGGTTATGTAACTTTAAAAGATAGTGGAGAAGGAAGAAATCATAATAATCTAAGAAAAGAAATTAACCAATTGATTACAGACCGAATAGGACCAATAGCAAAACTCAACAAAATTCAGTTTACGGTTGGCTTACCAAAAACGCGTTCAGGGAAAATTATGCGTCGTATTTTGAGAAAAATTGCTTGTAATGAAACCGATCAGCTAGGTGATACGAGTACGTTGTTAAATCCAGAAGTTGTTAAGGATATTATGGATAATGTTATATAGAGCAATTAGGAGTTGTTTTCTTTTTTAGCTTTCGCTAATTCAAGGATTTCTTTAAGACGAGCTTTACGCTCAGCATCTTTAGATTTTACTTTGTTCTTTTTTTGAGCAATTAATTTACTATGTTTGGCTTTGTTAGCTGTGTTTTTTTCGCGTCCTTTTTTTGCCATTTTATAATAGTTTTGTTATTGTAAAATTACGACATATTATTGTTTGACTTAAATATAATAAGATTGCCTCATCCTTCTTTCTCACAATAACGTTAAATATTTATCTTCGTCAAAAGAAAACCCAAGTATGCTCAAAGCTATTTTGTTTGATATGGATGGTGTTATTGTTGACACTGAGCCATTGCATCGTAAAGCCTATCATCAAATGTTTGATGATGTAAATATTAAAGTTAATTCAGTATTATATGAATCCTTCACTGGGCAATCCACTATAAATATATGTAAGCGACTCGTAGATCATTTTAATTTAAATGAAGAGCCAAAATATTTAGTGAACTTAAAACGAAAACATTTTAAATACTTATTTGAAAACGATTCTAACTTAGTTTTAATTGATGGTGTTTTAGAGCGCATTAAGGACTATTATTATAACGGATTAAAATTAGTTGTAGCTTCTTCTGCATCTATGCCTAATATTAATCGCATTTTTGATAGATTTGATTTAAACCCGTATTTTAGTGCAAAGTTTAGTGGGTCAGATTTAAAGCAATCTAAACCACACCCAGAAATATTTATTAAAGCAGCAGAATCAACAGGTTTTAATAAGTCGGAATGTATGGTGATAGAAGACTCAACCAATGGCATAAAAGCAGCACATTTAGGCGGAATTTTTTGTGCAGGATTTAAAAGTGAACATTCTTCAGGACAAGATTATTCATTAGCAAATATTGTTATTTCAGATTTTAGAGAGATTTCGTTCCTTAATAGAAATAAATTTTTTAAAAATTAATATTAATCTAATTAATATCCTTCGAGTTTTAATTATCTTAAACAAAATTTTTTTATGATAAAAGTAAATGCTTATGCTGCAAATTCTGCAGCTTCAAAATTAGAAAAGTATTCTTATCACTTAACTTCTATTGGTAATGAAGAGGTTGATATAAAGGTTAATTATTGTGGTCTATGTCATAGTGATCTGAGTATGATTAATAATGAATGGGGTTTATCACAATATCCATTAGTTCCTGGACACGAAATTGTTGGTGAAGTTATGGCTTTAGGCTCAGAAGTTAAGGGGCTTAAAGTAGGTGATAAAGTTGGCATGGGTTGGTATTCTCAATCGTGTATGCAATGCAATCAATGTATGGATGGAAAGCAACATTTATGCGGTACAGCAGAAGGCACTATTGTGGGAAGACATGGTGGCTTTGCAGATGTTGTTAGAGGTCATTGGTCTTGGACAACATTGTTGCCAGAAGGCGTAGATATGGCTAAAGCTGGTCCTTTATTTTGTGGTGGTATTACCGTTTTTAATCCTATTGTATTATCTGGAGTACAGCCAACAGATAAAGTAGGTGTTATTGGTATTGGTGGCTTAGGGCATCTGGCACTTAAGTTTTTAAAAGCTTGGGGTTGTGAAGTCACAGCATTTACCTCTAATAAATCTAAAACAGAAGCACTTAAAAAAATGGGAGCACATAATGTTGTGGACTCTACGGACTCTAAAGATTTAGAACGTATCGCTGGCAGTCTAAACTTTATTTTGAATACCACAAACGTAAAATTAGATTGGAACGCATATTTAACTACGTTAGCTCCACAAGGAAAACTGCATACAGTAGGTGCTGTGTTAGAACCAATGGAAATTCCTGCATTTAGCTTAATCGGTGGAGAAAAATCAGTAGGAGGTAGTCCATTGGGTAGTATCGCCTTGACTAGAAAAATGCTTGAGTTTTGTGTTCGCCACGATATTTATCCAACTGTTGAAGAATTTAAAATGGAAAATATCAATGAAGCTATAAAGCATTTAGAAGATGGTAAAGCTCGATTTAGGGTGGTGCTAAAAGCTTAGAATAAGCAAAATATTCAAAAAATATCCTCTGCAAAGTATTAAGTATTTTTTTAATTAATTTCTTAACCAAATTTTGGCTTTATATATAGTGATTAGTAACATTATGTTTTTTATTGCGACTTATTAGAAAAGACATTATTATGAAATTAAATCCGACCTTATTCATACTCCTATTTTTTGTTCAGTTATCCTTTACACAAACTTTAGATATCTCTAAAGATGTAAAAGATCATGTAAAAGCTAGAGTTGATGAAGGGTTTAATCCTAGCATTTCACTAGCCTATATAGATGGTGATGAGGTTTCATATTTTAATTACGGTAAAACGGAAATTGAAAATGGAAAGCAGGTAAATGAAAACACGGTTTATGAAATAGGTTCTATTTCTAAAGTCTTTACGACTATTTTATTAGCTGATGAAGTATTGAAAGGAAATATGAAGCTTACGGATCCAATTTCAAATTACCTACCTAAAACCTTAACTGTTCCTCAACGAAATGGGAAAGTAATTACACTTAAAGATTTAGCCACACATACCTCAGGTTTACCTAGAATGCCAGATAATTTTAGTCCAGCAGATTATAGCAATCCCTTTGAAGATTATACAGTTAAACAATTATATGAATTCTTATCAACTTACAATTTAACTAGAGATATTGGAGTTATGTACGAGTATTCTAATTTAGGTATGGGTTTGTTGGGACATTTATTAGAACTACATACAGGTGAAACCTATGAAGACTTAGTTATAAGTAGAATTACAAAACCTCTAGGAATGACTAGTACAGGTATCGTTTTTACAGATGCAATGAAGGAGAAATTAGCTTTAGGACATAACGATCAATTAGAAGTGGTTAGCAATTGGGATATTCATACTTTATCAGGAGCCGGAGCTATACGATCTACAGCTAGTGACATGGTAAAATTCATTAAAGCGAACATCAGTACAACTAATACAGCTTTAAATAGAGCTATGAAGTTAAGTCAACAAGTTGCATTTTCTGATGAAAGTAAAAATTTTAAAATAGCCCTTGCTTGGCATTTTGCAAATAACAATACAATAATATGGCATAATGGAGGAACAGGTGGTTATAGAGCGTTTGCTGGGTTTTTAAATAATACAAATAAAGGAGTGGTGGTTTTAACAAATTCTGTATCTAGTGTAGATGCCATAGGATTAAAACTACTCGACGCACCTTTAAATTTAGAATTGCCTAAGAAAACTGAATTTCCAGATGTTGTAGAAGTATCTATTGATACTTTAGAAAATTATATTGGCGTATATCAATTGGCACCAGAGTTTGCCCTTACTATTACAAGAACAGAAAACCAGCTTTTTGCGCAAGCAACAGGGCAATCTAAGTTTGAAATTTTTCCATCTGCTGAAAACGAATTTTTTTTGCGAGCAGTAAAGGCTAGTGTTACTTTTAATAAAAATGAGGAAGGTAAAGTAAATAGTCTTACATTACATCAAGCTGGTCAGCATATGCCAGCACCCAAAACAGAATAAAATTACCCTTCAAAATCAAAATTATCACCACCATTTCCACTATCAAGACCAGAGCGTTCTCGTTTTTTATTTTGGTTAAAACGGTAGGTAAAAGCCAAATTTAAAGCGCGTTCTCTACGCTGATATTCACTATAGGCATTAAAGGTTGGAGTATTAATGTCTGTCATACGTTTTCTAGAATTCAGTAAATCATTTACATTAATAGCTATAGAAGCACGATCTTTAAACAAGTCTTTACTAAAAGCCAAATCCATCGAAAATATACCTCTGTTTTTATTTTGCGCATCCTCACTTGGCCCTCTATAGTTTAATCGGGTTTGCCATTCTAAACAACAGTACTTTCTACTTTAACTTCCCTTTGTGCATGCATAAAAGTGCATAGGAAGATTGAAAATAAGGTGGTGAATATATTGAATTTCAACACGAGTTGTAGATTGATTAATACGCTTAGGTGTGCTAAATTAATTTTACTTGTACTGTAATAGTTTAATCTTTTGTTAAGGGAGACATACTTTAGCCTAATCTTTTTTACGTCTCTTTTTCTTCTTCTTTTTTCTCTTTTCTTTCACTATCTCTTTTTCGTCAAAGTTACCCTTAATCATTTCTTTTATTTTAGCCATATCACTTTCAGAAATAAGCTCTTCAAGGTCTTTAAAATGCATATCATATAATCCTTTAATATCTTTTTCGAGATCAAATTGACGTTCATATCTTGTTTTTAAAATTGCAATTTTTGCATCATAGTAAGTAATAATAGTCTGTTTAATTATTTCTTTCTGAAAGTCGTCTGCTTCGAGTGTTGTTAGAAAATTAGCAACAAAAGCTTGCTTACGCTCTTCTACTTGGCGCTTTTGCTTTGCTATTTGCTGTTCTGAAGGTTCTCTATTGGTTTGTGGAATATTATTAGTGTTTCTGCCACGTCTTTGTCCAAAAAGATTTAAGCCTATAAATAATGCGAAAAGAACTAATACTGCTTTTTTCATAAGTATTGAATTTAGATAATATTTAATATTGTTTCAGGTGGTCGTCCGACTACAGCTTTATTTCCGTTGATGACTATTGGACGTTCTATTAATTTAGGATTAGCAACCATAGCTTCAATAATTTGTTGGTCTGAAAGTGTTTTGCCTTTATAGTCAGATTTCCAGATAGCTTCGTTCTGGCGAACCAAATCTAATGGCTTAATACCTAATTTTGAGATGATAGTTTCTAACTCTTTAATAGTTATGTTGCCATCGAGATATTTGATAATTTCAAATTCTATACCAGATTCTTCAAGCAAAACTAAACCTTGTCTCGATTTTGAGCATCTTGGGTTATGATAAATAGTAGTCATTTTAAATTGTAATTGAGAATGTTTTTAGTTTATCAACCAAAATATTTGGTGTTTCAAAATGTATGCCATTAATGCCTAATGCATTTGCAGCTTCAATATTACGGAGGTTATCGTCTATAAAAATTGAATTTTCGGCTTTGATATTAAATCGATCTAAAGTTAGTTGATAGATTTCAGAAAATGGTTTTCTGGTCTTTTCTGCGCCAGAAACAATTATGCCTTCAAACCAATGTAAAAATTCAAAACGCTTTAGAGCGATAGGAAATGTCTCATGACTCCAATTTGTTAGTGCTACGACTTTATAATTTGGGTTTTCAATTAGGCTCTTCAATATAACAACAGAACCATTTATAGCCTCACCAAGCATTTCTTCCCAACGTCCATAAAACATACGAATTAATTCTTCGTGCTCAGGAAATAGTGAAACACGCTCTTCAGTTGCTTTTTGTAACGGATAACCTGCATCTTGATTTTCGTTCCAATCATTCGTACAAATATTATCAAAAAACCATTGCATTTTCTCTCTATCGCCATTAAAGACTTCTAGATAAACATATTCTGGATTCCAGTCTATTAAAACGCCACCTAAATCAAATATTATAGTATCAATAGTTTTCATCTAGAGTTTATTTGTATCAATTTCCTGCTGTCCCATCATCATTAAATAGGCTTTTAAGAAAGGTTCTATATCACCATCCATTACAGCATCTACATTTCCTGTTTCGTGTGCAGAACGTACATCTTTTACCAACTTATAAGGATGCATCACATAGTTTCTAATTTGGCTTCCCCATTCAATCTTCATTTTGCCAGCCTCAATATCGTCACGTTGTGCCATTTGCTTTTGTAATTCTATCTCATATAATTGCGATTTTAGCATTTGCATTGCTCTCGATCTATTGTCTTGCTGAGAACGGGTTTCTGAACATTGAATTTGTATCCCAGAAGGTTTATGTCTCAATTGTACCTTAGTTTCAACCTTATTTACATTCTGTCCACCAGCTCCACTAGAACGTGCTGTAGTAATTTCGATATCAGCAGGATTGATGTCTATTTCAATAGAATCATCTACCAAAGGATAAACGTAAACTGAAGCAAAACTAGTATGTCGTTTAGCATTACTATCAAAAGGAGAAATACGCACCAGGCGATGTACTCCGTTTTCGCCTTTTAACCAACCAAAGGCATAATCACCTTCAATTTCTATAGTCACAGTTTTTATACCTGCCACATCACCTTCTTGCATGTTAAGTTCTCGAACCTTATAGCCACTTTTCTCAGCATACATTAAATACATACGCAATAGCATGTTTGCCCAATCACAAGATTCTGTTCCACCTGCTCCAGCTGTTATTTGCAAAACAGCACTTAAACTATCACCTTCTTCAGAAAGCATATTCTTAAATTCTAGCTTTTCAATGGCATTAATTGCTTTTTTAAAACGCGCTTCCACATTTTCCATTGGTGCTTCATCTTCTTTATAGAATTCGTAGATAACTTCTAAATCTTCAAATAGGACTGAGGCAGAATTGTATTCGTTTACCCAACTTTTTTTCTCACGGATAGATTTCATTACCAGTTCGGCTGCTTTAGAGTCATTCCAAAAGTTTGGGTCAAAAGTTTGTTCTTCTTCGTTGGCGATTTCTATTAGCTTAGCATCTAAGTCAAAGATATTGTCTAAGTATATCTAGACGGAAATTAAGATCTTTTATTTGATCTGAGGTTATCATAAATAAGAGTAATTTCTGCAAATATAAGGTGCATCATTAAAGTGCCATAATTTTGAATTGGTTTTTTAGAAATTCCGTAGTTTTATGACTAAATATTTTAAGTATGAAAAAATTAGTTTTCCTTTTTTGTTTCGTATGTGTCAGTTATCAAATAGAGGCACAAATTTTAAATAAGAAAGAACTTAAAACTTATGAAGGATATTTTAACTTTTATTATGAAGAGAGTACTGATAAAATCTACCTTAAAGTTGAAAAACTTAATGACAAATTTCTTTACGTTAATTCCTTAGCATCTGGTATTGGTAGTAATGATATTGGTTTAGATCGCGGTCAACTTGGCAATGAACGCTTAGTGTATTTTAAAAAAGCTGGAAATAAATTATTACTCATTCAGCCTAATTTAAAGTATCGTGCAAATACAGATAATGATTTAGAACGTAAAAGTATTGAGCAGGCATTTGCAAAATCTGTATTATTTGGTTTTAAAATTTTGTCTAAGAAAGAGGGTGTTTATATCATAGACTTTACTCCTTTTTTAATGGAAGATACTCATGGTGTAACTGATCGTTTAAAAGGAAGCAAAGAAGGAACTTATAAAATTGATACCTCTAAAAGTGCATTAGCACTGGAGCGCACTAAAGCTTTTCCTGAAAATGTTGAGTTTGAAGCTATGCTAACTTTTAAAGGACAACCTACAGGACGAAACCTGAGAAGTGTAACTCCAACAGCCACATTGGTAACTGTTGTGCAGCATCATTCGTTTATTAAGCTTCCCGATAATAATTATAAACCTAGAGTTTTTGATACTAGAAGTGGAGCCATTTCTATGTCTTATTTAGATTATGCGACACCAATACAAGAAGATATTAAAAAACGATTTGTTATTAGACATCGTCTAGAAAAGAAGAATCCAAGTGCTAAAATTAGTGAAGCAAAAGAACCTATTATTTATTATTTAGATCCTGGCACGCCAGAACCTGTGCGCTCTGCATTATTAGAAGGAGCAAGTTGGTGGAATGAAGCTTACGAGGCTATCGGTTTTAAAGATGCATTTCAGGTAAAAATGCTACCAATAGAGGCAGATCCTATGGACTGTAGATATAATGTCATTCAATGGGTACATCGCTCTACGCGTGGTTGGAGTTATGGATCAAATGTAGTAGATCCGAGAACTGGTGAGATTATTAAAGGGCATGTGAGTTTAGGTAGTTTACGAATTAGACAAGATTTTATGATTGCACAAGCGTTAATGAATAAGCCTTTTGCAGAACACGATGATAATTACCAACCTATGTTAGAAATGGCTTTGGCAAGAATTAGACAGTTAAGTGCTCATGAAGTTGGGCATACGATCGGATTTACTCATAACTTTGCAGCAAGTACAAATGATAGAGCTTCGGTAATGGATTATCCGCATCCTCAAATTTCAGTTACTAATGGAGCTATTGATTTCAGTAATGCTTATGCTACAGGAATAGGTGTTTGGGATAAGGTAACAGTTGCATATAGTTATTCTGAGTTTGATGAAGGAGTAAATGAGAAAGCCGCTTTAAAAACTATTTTAAAAAAAGCCCAAGATGATGGTTTGCGTTTTATTACAGACTCTGATGCCAGAGCAGTAGGTGGTGCACATGCTCTAGCGCATTTATGGGATAATGGAAAAACACCAGCAGAAGAGTTAAATGCTGTATTAGAATTACGAGAACAAGCTATATCTAACTTTTCAAAAGATAACGTAAAGAGTTATGAACCTTATTCTGTTTTAGAAGATGTATTTGTCCCTTTGTATTTCTATCATCGATTCCAAGTTGAAGCGGCAACAAAAGTGATTGGAGGATTAGATTATAACTATGCTGTTAAAGGTGATGGACAGATAACCTCTAAACCAGCCGATGTAAATATGCAAAAACAAACTTTAGAGGCTATTCTTAGAACATTAAATGCTGAAACCTTAGCAATTCCTAAAGATAAGTTAGGCTTGTTTCCACCAAGAGCTTTTGGATATAATCGCACCAGAGAATCGTTTAAAGGAAAAACAGGAGTAGCCTTTGATCCGTTGAGTGCAGCAAATACAGCAAGTGATATGACATTGAAGTATTTATTGCATCCTCAACGTGCTAATCGTCTTGTGTTACAAAAGAGTTTGGATGAAAATCAATTGAGTTTGGAAGATGTTTTAGATGCGCTTTTAAAGAATTCCTTTAAAAATACAATTGAGGATGCGTATTTATCAGAAATTCAAGAGCAGATTAATGTTAACGTGTTAAAATATGTAATGAATTTATCTGTTAATGACCAATCTTATTTTAAAGTTAAAGCACTTGCTAATAAAGCCATAACTGATATAGCTAAGGAAAATTTTGGATTTGATGCTGTCAAGTATCAATACAGTCTAATAATAAAAGAATTTTACGAGCATCCAGAAAAATTCAAACTAAAAAACTCACCGAAAATCCCTGATGGTTCACCAATTGGTAGTGATATGTGTAATTACAATTCTAATTAAAATATGATAATAGATTTAAGAAGTGATACAGTTACAAAACCAACAAAAGGCATGTTAGATGCAATGCTAACAGCAGAAGTTGGTGACGATGTATATAAAGAAGATCCGTCAGTTAATGCTTTAGAAAAGCGATTGGCAGATATGTTTGGTATGGATGAAGCTTTGTTTTTTCCAACAGGAAGTATGGCGAATCAAGCGGCTTTAAAACTGCATACAAATCCAGGAGAACAAGTAATTTGCGATCAATATGCCCATATATATAATTACGAAGGTGGAGGAGCATCTTTTAATAGTGGAATTTCATGTAAATTGATAGATGGACATAGAGGAATGTTTACAGCAGAACAAGCTGAAGCAGCAATAAATCCACCAGATTTTTACCATAGTCCTTTAACATCTTTAATTGAGGTAGAAAATACAACAAACAAAGGAGGAGGAGCGTGTTGGGATTTTAAGGAACTGCAAAGTATAAGACTTCTGGCGAATAAATATAATTTAGGTTATCATTTAGATGGTGCACGACTATGGAATGCTTTGGTTAATAAAAAGGAAAACCCTAAGCAATATGGCGAGTTGTTTGACACTATTTCTGTATGCCTAAGTAAAGGTTTAGGTTGTCCAATGGGTTCTGTGCTAATTGGTAATAGCGATTTAATGAAAGGCGCATTACGAGTTCGTAAAATTTTAGGTGGTGGAATGCGCCAAGTAGGTTTTGCTGCTGCTGCAGGTTTATATGCTTTGGATTATCATTTTGAACGTCTTTCTGAAGATCATAAAAAAGCAAAAGAAATAGGAGAGGTGTTAACTCAGTTGTTTGCTATAAAAAAAGTAGAACCTATTGAAACTAATATTGTAATCTTTGAATTGAATGATGGTGTTGACGAAGCAGAATTTTTGAATAACTTAAATAAAAAGAATATTCATATCATTGGTATGGGAAGTAATAAACTTAGAATGGTGACCCATTTAGATTATACAGATGAGATGCACAAAAAACTTTTAAGAACATTAAAAACATTGTGATTTTAACAGTCAATCTATGTCATATTAACGAGTTTATTTAGTACCTATATTTTCGCTCAACCTTTAATAAAATATAATGAAGCTTAGCATATTAATTCCTATGTACAACGCCAAAAACTATATTGGTAATTGTATAGAAAGTCTAATTAATCAAGATATTTCTTTAGAGGATTATGAGATTATCATTATAGATGATGGTTCAAAGGATAATTCTGCTGATATAGTGAATAGATATGCTAAACAACATAAAAATATTAGTATTCATAAAGAGCTTAATTCAGGTGCTTATACAACCAGAAATAAACTTTTAAAGTTAGCAAAAGGGGATTATATATATAACCTAGATGCAGATGATTATATAGTTAGAAATTGCCTAGGAACATTGTTAGATCTAGCAGTAAGTAAACAACTCGATATTATTGGTTTTGACACCATTGAAACTTTAAATTTAGACAAGTTAGACTTACCTAATTCTATTGAGCCAAAAGAAACTAAACATAGTACTGGTAAAGAATTTATTGAAGAGTATGTACATTTTAGACACGAAATTTGGTGGTACTTTATTAAAAGAGACTTTATGATAGAGCATCATATGTCTTTTAATAAAAATGAGTACAATGCAGATGTGATGTTTACTTTAGAGGCTTTAGGCAATGCTGAAAAAGTCGGTTATCTCCCGATTCCTCTTCATCGCTATGTACAGACTCAAGATTCTTTAATGCGTAGTAAGAATTTTGATATTACATGCAAGAGAATTGAATATATACAAATGATGATAAACAATTCTAGCCAATTGATTAATAACCTTAATAAGGATTCTAATTCTGATGTCTTATTAAAAAACATGAGGTATAGAAGAGATGTATTCACTTTTTTTAATATTCTAAATATGCTAAGGAATAAATTTCGCCTTGTCTATGTTAAGAATAAAATAAAATCTTTTAAATTGACAGGTGCCTATCCAATTAAGAATTTTAACAACTATAAATATACTAGTCTGCGTTATCGTATATTGTTGGCTATTATTAATAATGAAAAACTAATATACACTTTGATTTTAATTAAGAATTTATTTTCAAAACCAATAAAATAAACAAATCTAAATTCTTCTATGAGATTAAGTATAATTATACCTGTTTATAATGCAGCGCAATTTCTTTCTATTTGCTTAGATAGCCTTTTAGTACAAGATATTAACTTTACCAATTATGAGATTTTAATTATCAATGATGGTTCTACAGATAATAGTCTTTTAATCGCTAATTCATATAGAGATAAGCATACGCATATTAAAGTATACACTAAAGAGAATGGAGGAGTAGGTAGTGCTAGAAATAAAGGCTTATCGCTTTCTAAAGGTACATATGTTTATTTTATAGATCCGGATGATTATTTAGCAAAGGATGTTTTAAAAACTATAATTGAGCAGGCTGAAAAGAACGAATTAGATATACTAACCTTTATATCACAATCGACTACAGATTCAAGTTTATATCATTCTGCACCAGATAAAGCTGGACTAGAATTATCAACGATATTAAATGGTGAAGATTATATTGCCAATCATAATTATAAAAATGAAGTTTGGTGGTATGTCATCAAAAGAGAATTCATAGAAGAAACCAAAATTAAATTCATTGAAGATCGATGGATGGAAGATGCTATTTTAACGGCAAAGCTACTTTTAAAAGCGCATGCAATGGCGCATATTCCTTTAGATGCACATAGACATTTAATAGTAGAAGGTTCAGCTATGACCAATAAAGAGCCTTCACATTATTTAAGGGTTATTGATGATAATAGAAATGCCGCGATGGTGTTTGAGTCGTTAATAGAAGACTTACAAAAAAAGAATGTTAATTCTGAGTGTATAAAACGATTGAGAACGAGGCAACAATCTTTTGTCTTTTTTTTGATGGTAAGAATGTTGAAATCTGCCATTAGTTTTAGTAAAGCTAAAAAGGTAATAGAAGACCTTTCTATTACTAATGCTTATCCATTTAATATATTTCCAGGAGATGATTATAAAGGGATATCTTATTCTGTATTGACTAAGTTATTTAATTCTAAGCAAATATTCAATTTACTATTTAGACTATTTAATCCTATTTTAAAGTAAGTTTTAAAATATATAAGGTAATAATGTTGTGTGCTTAAGCGAAGGTTTATTGTACAAATTCCATTTAATTACTATATTATTAAATAGCGATTTTATCCTAAATAAAATCAATAGTATTTAAACTAAAAAGAGGCTACAATTTAATTATTGCAGCCTCTTTTAATCTTTATGTTATAGTAGTATTACTATATTACCTATATCTACAAGAGTTGTAGTTTCTACAAGACCAGTGTCTATGACAATGGGTGTCTGGGTGTACGTATTCACATAACTCACCACCTTGCGTACTGTGTCCGCTAACTACTTCTAGCACACCTTTAGTATATCCAGGACCAATGTTTAAGTAACAGTTTGTCTTAATTTTAGTATAATAACAGTTGCCTACATAAATGTAAGCCCATTTGCCAATTGTACCATTTGCATTAGAGCCATTAAAAGTAAAGTTTTCACCTGCACCAACTACTTGATCAAAAATTTTAGTAGCAGAATGTGTATTTTCATAACGTTGATATACTCTTATCCTATAATCATTGTGCCAATCCCAGTTTAATGTTAAATCAGTAACTTTCCCTATACAGTCGTCACATTCTTCTGGTGCAACTTCAATTCTAAAATTAAAGTCAATTAGCCATAATGGATCACAAGTTACAGGATCGATTAACCATCCCCAACCACTAAGGCCGTCAGCACCTATATTAGAATCGTAATTAGCTCCACCAGGACCTACATGTACTCCATAATTAGGTGTATTTGGGTCATTTGGATCAGGTCTTTGAGTTAAACCAAAAGTACCAGTTTGTACACAATCACCACCAGCAGCAACTATTACACTTCTAGTATGGTCAATTACATAAAAGTTCATGTCATCAGAGTTAGAAGCATTTCCTGCTGTTCCCTCTTTTTTGTGCTCACCACCAATGGAAGACCACTCATCCCAATTCTTTTTGTTTTTTAACCAAACGTTTAAAGTTACTACACAAGTACCAGAAATAGTAGTGCCAGTAATGTTAGCTGTACCGTTTGCATATTCTGTAAACACTATGTTCTCACCTTCAGCAGCACCGAAATATGTGCTTGCGTCAAAATAGTCATCTCCAGCAGCATTTTCTGACCACCAAAAATTTGCATTTGGTTGTCTGTTTCCAAAAGGATCTCTATCAGCATCAATAGTGTTGTAAACTTGTGTTACTGCAGCAGCACCTGTAGAGTAAGTGTTAGCCATTCCAATAGTTATAGAGTTGTTAAGGTCCTCACTACCAGCTGTAAAGATTAGCTCTTTGTCTTCTTCACCATCAGATACAATAATTTCATCTTCAAGTAAAATCTCTCTTTGTTGTAATGTTTGTGAATCCTCCTCTTCAGATTCGTTTTGACACGATGCAAAAATTGCTAGCATCGCAAATAGGCATAATTTTGTTAATTGTTTCATAATTAAAATTAGATTAATAGCATTAATAATGAGACAAATATATATTTTAACAATTCTTTTTGATTTTTTTTTTAGATTAAATGCCAATCTATTGGTTTAAGGAAACCTACATTACATTTAATCGTTTTTATTAGTATTTCTCTGATATGTTATAACGTGATATTGCTTAATTATTAATTTAAGTATCAGGGAACTATGAAAAAACTTATGCCTTAAAATACATTAATTTACTTTGTGGTTAATAAAGCTATAGAGATGTTCAATTAAGACTTATCAATTAAACATATCCATACCAGGAATGTTAGGCATACCTTCTTTGGCAACAGCGGCAATTTCAGCTTCATTGATATTGGTTGCTTTTTCTATAGCTTTGTTCAATGTTAAGATAAGGTAATCCTCTAACATATCCTTATCTTGCAGTAACTCATCATCTAAAGTAATAGACTTAATAGTTCTATTTGCGGTAATTGTTACTTTAACCTTATTATCAGTGCTTACTTCATCAATTAATACAGTATGCAAACGCTCTTTTGTTTCTTTAACTTTCTTTTGAGCTTCTTTCAATTTACCCATCATGTCTCCAAACATATTCTTATCTTTTAAATTAATACCATACAAAATTACTAAATTGCGCCACTTTTTAGATTAAATTTTATAAAACAAATGACAAAATATTCAGATTTAATTCCACCAGTTGCAAATAAAATTCCTTATGAATTAGAAAAACATGGTGACATACGCATTGATAATTATTTTTGGATGAAAGAGAGAGAACATCCAGAAGTCATTGATTATCTCAATGCTGAGAATGAGTATTGTGATACTAAAATGGGGCATACAAAAAACTTTCAGAAGGATTTGTTTGAAGAAATGAAAGCAAGAATTAAAGAGGATGACACTTCTGTTCCCTATAAATATAATGGGTATTGGTATATTACCAAATTTATAAAAGGAATGGATTATCCTATTTACACTCGAAAAAAAGACACTTTAGAAAATCCTGAAGAACTACTTTTCGATTGTAATAAAATGGCAGAAGGTGAAAGCTATTTTAAGTTAGCAGGTCTAAGTATTAGCCCAGATAACACTTTAGTGTCTTACGGGATTGATATAACAGGAAGACGCAACTATACAATCCATATAAAGAATTTAAAAACACATAAAGTTGCTTCAGATAAAATTGAAAGTACAACAGGTTCTTCAAGCTGGGCAAATGATAATAAAACTATTTTCTATGCTAAAAAAGATGAGGTAACTCTTAGAGCACATCAAATTTACAAACATCGCTTAGGGTACACTAAGGATGAACTTATTTTTGAAGAGGCAGATGATACTTTCGGTGTTGCCGTTTATAAATCAAAATCTAAAAAATACATCATCATTGCATGTTATAGCACGTTAACAAATGAATACCACATCCTAAAAGCAGATAATCCTGAGGGTAAGTTTGAAGTGTTTCAAGAACGAATTAGAGGTTTAGAGTATAGTATTTCACACTATAACAATCACTTTTACATTCTCACTAATAAAGATAAAGCCATCAACTTTAAACTGATGAAGACACCTGAAGAGGATACAAAAGTAGAACAATGGTCTGAAGTTATTCCTCATAGAAAAAATGTCTTACTAGAAAATATAGATATTTTTAAAGCGTATCTTGTAATTAGTGAACGAAGCAATGGTCTCAGTCAGATAAGAATAAAGCGCTGGGATGGAAGTGAGGACTATTATTTACCCTTTGATAATGAAACCTATACTTGTTATACTGGCACTAATGTAGATTTTGATACAGAAATATTAAGGTATGGCTACAACGCCTTAACGACACCTTCTTCTGCTATAGATTTTAATATGCGCACAAAAACTAAAACCATCTTAAAAGAACAAGAGGTTTTAGGTGGAAAATTTAATAAAGATGATTACACATCTGAGCGTATTTGGGCAACAGCAGATGATGGCACTAAAATACCAATGTCTATTATTTACAGAAAAGACATGAAAAAAGATGGAAGTAATCCTTTGTTACAATATGCTTATGGTAGTTATGGCTCTACAGTAGATCCGTATTTTTCTACTATTAGACTTAGCTTACTCGATAGAGGGTTTATTTATGTAATAACTCATATTCGAGGAGGTGAATATCTTGGTCGTCAATGGTATGAGGATGGAAAGCTTTTAGCCAAAAAGAACACATTTACAGATTTTATAGCCTGTTCTCAGTATTTAATTAAACAGCATTATACCTCCTCAGAACATATCTATGCAATGGGAGGTAGTGCTGGTGGCTTACTAATGGGAGCTATAATTAATAAAGCACCAGATCTATACAATGGAGTAATTGCTGCTGTTCCTTTTGTAGATGTTATTACGACCATGTTAGATAATTCTATTCCATTAACAACAGGCGAATATGATGAATGGGGAAATCCTAACGACAAATTGTTTTATGAGTATATGAAGTCCTATTCTCCCTATGATAATGTAGAGGCCAAAAATTACCCAAATATGTTAGTAACTGCAGGTTTTAATGATTCACAAGTGCAATATTGGGAACCTGCTAAATGGGTAGCAAAACTGAGAGATGTAAAGACAAATGATAAGCAGCTCTATTTAAAAACTAATATGGATGCTGGTCATGGTGGAGCATCTGGTCGTTTTGAGAGTTTAAAAGAGGATGCAGAAGAGTTTGCCTTTTTGTTCGACTTAGAAGGTATTTCTTCATAGTTTAAAAAAAAATGTTACTTTTGCGAGGTTTTAGGTGTCAAACATATTAAATTGATTACCGATAAATAGCATTTATGGACAACAACAAAAATGTATTTGATAATGTACTTCAACTTATAGGAAGTACACCACTTATCAAGTTGAATAGAATGACAGCCGATTTCGACGGTGATTTTTATGCTAAAGTTGAAGCATTTAATCCGGGTCATTCTTCTAAGGATAGAATCGCATTACACATTATTGAAGAAGCAGAACGCCAAGGTGTTTTATCTCCGGGTGATACAATTATAGAGACTACTTCTGGTAATACAGGCTTTAGTATCGCTATGGTTAGTATCATTAAGGGTTATGAATGCATTTTAGCTGTAAGCTCTAAATCTTCTAGTGATAAAATAGACATGCTAAAATCTATGGGAGCGAAAGTATATGTTTGTCCTGCTCACGTTAATGCAGATGATCCACGTTCGTATTATCAGGTAGCAAAGCGTTTACACGAAGAAGTTAAAGGCTCAATTTATATTAATCAGTATTTTAATCAATTAAATATTGATGCACATTATAACACTACAGGTCCAGAGATTTGGGATCAAACCGAAGGGCAAATCACCCATTTAGTTGCTTGTAGTGGAACAGGTGGAACAATTTCAGGTATTTCTAAGTATTTGAAAGAACAAAACCCTAATGTAAAGGTTGTTGGTGTTGATGCTTATGGGTCTGTATTAAAAAAGTACCATGAAACGCGCGAATTTGATGATAAAGAGATTTATCCATATAGAATTGAAGGCTTAGGTAAAAATTTAATTCCTTCGGCTACAGATTTTGACTTAATAGACAAGTTTGTAAAAGTAACAGATGAAGAAAGTGCGCATACAGCAAGAGAAATATCAAATTCGGAAGGTCTATTTGTAGGCTATACTAGTGGTGCAGCAATGCAAGCAATAAAGCAACTTAATGCTGAAGGGGAATTTAAACCTACAGACAAGATTGTTGTGGTGTTTCCGGATCATGGATCGCGCTACATGAGTAAAGTTTATAGTGATAAATGGATGAGTGATCAAGGATTTTTTGATAGCAAAACGGCCACACCAGCTACAATTGAGTATATAAAATAAATACTTTTTTTAAAATATAAATCCTATCATTGGCAACTATGATAGGATTTTTTATGTTTAAAACTTAGTGAATAGTTAGATTAAATAAATTATGCATTCATAATATAATTAATTAATTTTGCAGACACTAACAAGATTAAATTAACTAAAAGTTAATGGTATGTTTATATACTTAAAAAGTATATAGATAGCGATTAATAGCAAACTTAGCGCATGAAGGATTTATTTGAAAAGATTTATAGAGATAAAGGACCTCTAGGCAAATGGGCTGCTCAGGCAGAAGGTTATTTTGTGTTCCCTAAACTCGAAGGTCAGATTTCTAATAGAATGAAGTTTCAAGGTAAAGATGTTATCACTTGGAGTATTAATGATTATTTAGGCCTAGCAAATCACCCAGAAGTAAGAAAAGTAGATGCAGAAGCTGCTGCAGCTTATGGTTCGGCATATCCTATGGGAGCACGTATGATGTCTGGTCATACAGATTTACATGAGCAATTACAGAACGAGCTTGCTGCTTTCGTAAGTAAAGAAGCGGCTTATCTTTTAAACTTTGGTTATCAAGGTATGGTATCTGCGATAGATGCTTTAGTGTCTAAATACGATATTATAGTTTATGATGTTGATGCACATGCCTGTATTATTGATGGTGTGCGCTTACATATGGGTAAACGTTTTACTTATAAACATAATGATGTTGAGAGCTTAGAAAAGAATCTTGAGCGCGCTACAAAGATGGCAGAACAAACTGGAGGTGGAATCTTAGTGATTTCTGAAGGTGTTTTTGGTATGCGAGGTGAACAAGGTCGATTAAAAGAAATCGTAGCACTTAAGAAAAAATTCAATTTCAGATTATTTGTAGATGACGCTCATGGTTTTGGTACTTTAGGAGCTACAGGAGCTGGTGCAGGTGAAGAACAAGGTGTACAGGATGATATCGATGTGTATTTTGCAACATTTGCTAAATCTATGGCAAGTACTGGAGCGTTTATTGCAGCAGACCAAGAAATTATAGATTATTTAAAATACAATTTACGTTCTCAAATGTTTGCAAAATCTTTGCAAATGCAATTGGTAGTTGGTGCATTAAAACGTTTGGATATGTTGCGTACTATGCCAGAGCTTAAGAAAAACCTTTGGGTTATAGTTGATGCGCTACAATCGGGTTTAAAAGCACGCGGATTTGATATTGGAACAACACAGAGTTGTGTAACACCAGTGTATTTAAAAGGCAGTATTCCTGAGGCAATGGCCTTAGTAAGAGATCTGCGTGAAAATTACGGAATATTCTGTTCTATAGTCGTTTATCCTGTGATACCTAAAGGGTTAATTCTACTAAGAATGATTCCTACAGCAACACATACTTTAGAAGATGTAAGAGAAACTCTAGATGCATTTGATGCAATTAGAGATAGGCTAGAAAACGGAACTTATAAAAGAATGTCTGCAGCCTTGATTGCTGCTATGGGAGAATGATTTTCCAGATGTCATAGAAAAAAAGCTACTTTTCCGGTGGCTCTTTTTTATGCAATAGCTTTTTTAAACGTACAACGTCTTTTATGAGTAACGGGTTTAAAGTTTTTCCAAAGCTTATGAATAGCCTCATTATCATCTAATTCTGGACCTCTAACACAAAGCTCAATTCCTTTTGCATTAAATGTTTGCCAAAATTCTTCAAAAATTATTGCTGTAACACCTTTGTTTTGATATTCTGGTAATACACCAATAAGGTAAAAAGTTACCGTTTTTGCTTTCTTCTTTGCTTTTAGTAGATGCATAAAACCAAAAGGGAATAACTTTCCATTCATTTTTCGTAAGGCTTTAGCGTAAGATGGTGTTACAATACCGAAGCCAACTAATTTGTCATCTTTGTCTAAAACGAATTTTACATATTCAGGATTTAAAAAACCAATAAATTTTTTCTTGAAGTATTCACGTTGTTCTTGGTTAATTTCAACAAAAGACGATAAGACAGAATGTGATTTTGAGAATACATCAAACATCTCATCTGCGTACTCCATTATATCATTATTGTTCGTAAAATTAAGAGCGCTAAGTTGGTAGCGTTTTTTTACCATAGTCTGAACACGTGTAAAAAACTTTTGGAGTATGTTTTTAAACTCCATTACGTTTTCAGAGTAGGTTGTGCCAACATCATAGCCTAAACTCTTAAAATGCTCGGCATAATAAGGGTGGTTATGCCATGTAATCATACTTCCTAATTCATCAAAACCTTCAGTTAAAATACCAACTTTATCTAAGTTAGAAAACCCTACAGGACCTTCAATATATTCTAATTTGTTCTCACGACCTATTTCGTGTACTTTTTCTAAGAGAAGTTTAGTAACATCAATATCATCAATAACATCGAACCAGCCAAAGCGCATTTTCTTTTCATTTTGCCCATTAACTTCTAGCCAATTGATAATTGCTGCGACACGACCAACAATTTCATTGCTTTTATATGCTAAGAAATAACGCGCTTCTGCATCCTTAAAAACAGGATTAACCTCTTTGTCTAAAGTCCTTACTTCTTCTGTTACAATTGGTGGTACCCACGATGCTGAGCCCTTGTAAAGTTTAAAAGGAAATTTAACAAATGTTTTTAAATCTTTTTTAGTTGTGATTTCTTTAATTGTAATCATGTTGTTAGGGTAGATGTAAATTAAGAATCAAAATCATCACTTTTTTTCTTTTTGTTCTTTTTTCGTCTAGATTTCCGTTTACCTTCTTCTTTTGCAGAATTTCCGTTATCAATTTTTTTGTCTTTATGAAAATCTAAACGATAAGAAGCTCCAAATGCAATATTTAACACAGAAGGAGTATCTTTTGTATTGAAGCCAATATTAGCATCTAGCTGAAAATCGGGTGTCCATAAATAAGCTCCACCAAATCTAAAAATATTATCTGCATAAAAATCACTGCTAATACCTTGAGTTTCACCAAAAACCACCCATTGAGGTGTAAAAGAATGTGTTAAAGTGAAAATATATTGAAATTCAGAAAACTCAGAACCAATTCTATCTTTAATTAAATTCATAACTAAAACCCAACCACCATTAAAATTGTTTTGCGTGGCAACCATTATTTTAGGACTAAAACCTTCTACATCTGGCGCTGTATAAGGGTTGTTTTTAGTATCGAAATTTGCGCCAACGTAAACAGCTACTGCTGGTATCAATGATTTCCATTGAAACTTCTTATTGGCATGATAGCTGTATAGATTTGGTTTTGCTTCCTCAGCATTTTTATAAGGATCGTAAACCAAATATTTAGCTCCTAGTGTAAAATTTTTAAAATTAGACCTTTTATCTTCTACAGAAATCGCGGCATTATTAAAAGTAATTTTGTCATTTTGATATTTACCATCAAGAGACAATTCTAATTGCTCAAATAAAACACCATATCTCAAAGCGAAGTCTAAGCCAAACCCTGAAACTTCGTAATTTAAAGGGACATGTTCTTCTTTAACTGTAAATGCACCTGCCTCAAATTGAACAATGCCTGTACCAACAGAAAAAGCACTTTTAGAAACACCAGGACGATTAGAGTTAATTACCTCTGTAT
Organism: uncultured Winogradskyella sp.; assembly: GCF_963975125.1. Lineage (GTDB taxonomy): Bacteria > Bacteroidota > Bacteroidia > Flavobacteriales > Flavobacteriaceae > Winogradskyella. The sequence continues at coordinate 42,010 of NZ_CAXBGB010000004.1, forward strand.
ATTGTGCGTAGACCGAACTAAATGATAATGAAATAAGTAAAACGAAAATTGATTTGAGTGCTCGCATTAGATTTTTGTTTAAATTCAAATATAGATATTTTATACTTTTTTTAAGGATTAATAACGGATTATAAATGAGTATAATTGTATTTTTGATTATTATTTTATTTATGATACAAGAAGCTTCGGTCATGGGATTATTAAGAACTGTATTAATTATATTACTTGTTTACTTTGGTTTCAAGATATTAGCACGCCTTTTTGCACCATTACTTTTACGTTTTGTAGCTAAAAAAGCTGAACAGAAATTTGGTCAACAATTTGGTGGGTTTAAAAACCAAGCTGATCAAAGACAGCAACAAGCAAAGAAAGAAGGGGAAACCGTCATTGACAAAATGCCCAACCAAAATAAACAATCTAATACAAAAGTTGGTGAGTACGTCGATTACGAAGAAATTGATTAATTTTCAACTTTATTGATTTAAGCCAACTTACATGTCATTTTCTTTTAAGCGTTTACTACCTCATATATTAGTTTTAATAGGGTTTGTGGTACTTTCCTTAGCCTATTTCAGTCCTGTTTTGCAAGGCAAAAAGATCAACCAAAGTGATATTATGCATTACATTGGTATGGCACAACAGCAAAAGAAATTTGCTAAAACGACAGGTGAGGAAACTTATTGGACCAATAGTGCTTTCGGAGGCATGCCAACCTATCAACTCGGAGCAAAATATCCGCATAATTACATTAAAAAACTCGATTTAACTTTACGTTTTTTACCAAGACCTGCAGACTATTTGTTTCTGTATTTTATTGGTTTTTATATTTTGCTGTTATCTTTAAAAGTAGATTATAAACTCGCCGCATTAGGTTCATTAGCCTTTGGGTTTTCCACCTATCTGATTATAATTCTTGGTGTTGGTCATAACTCAAAAGCACATGCTATAGCATATATGCCGTTAGTTTTATCTGGAATCATTTTAACCTTCAGAAAGAAATATATACTTGGATTTTTGCTCACCATTGTAGCTTTAGGATTGGAAATTGTTGCTAATCATTTCCAAATGACTTACTATTTACTATTATTAGTTATAGTTCTAGGAATCGCATATTTAGTTGATGCTTATCGTAAAAAACAATTACCACACTTTTTTAAATCCATTGGATTACTTTCTATTGCTGCTATTATTGCAGTTGGTTTAAATGCTACCAATATTATGGCTACTCAAGAGTATGTCAAAGAAAGTACGCGTGGCAAGAGTGAATTGACTATAAATGCTAATGGTTCTACAAAAGAACAGACTTCTGGTTTAAGTAGAGAATATATTACTGAATACAGCTACGGAATATTAGAAACCTTTAACCTATATATCCCAAAATTTATGGGAGGTGGTAACCGAGAAGATGTTGGTAAAGATTCTGAAACCTATAAAGCTTATATAAATCTTGGTGCTTCGCCAATTGAAGCCTTACAAGCGTCTAGAAATGCACCAATGTATTGGGGAGACCAAACTATTGTAGAAGCTCCAGCTTATGTAGGAGCAGTTATTATATTCCTTTTTGTTCTAGGATTATTCTTGGTTAAAGGACGATTGAAATGGTGGCTTTTAGGAGGAACAATTCTATCGCTTTTACTGTCTTATGGTAAAAACTTAGGCTTTTTAACAGATTTTTTTATTGATTATGTGCCATTATACAACAAGTTTAGAGCCGTAAGTTCTATTCAGGTGTTATTAGAATTATGCATACCTGTGTTGGGTATTTTCGCTTTAGTGCGTTTATTTAATGATTTTCAAAAAGATGAAGAAAAGTTTAAGGCTTTAAAATATTCTGTTATTATCACAGCAGGTTTAGCATTGGTATTTTTATTATTTAAATCTACTTTGTTTGATTTTGAAAGCTTTAGAGACGATGGCTACATTGAAGCTTATGGTCAACCTTTTATTGATGCTATAATTGAAGATAGAAAGAGTTTAATGACCACTGATACGTTAAGAACATTAATTCTAGTATTACTTTCAGCAGGAACTGTCTATTTATTCTTAAAGAAGAAACTATCAGAAAAACTAGTCGTTGTTGTCTTTGCTATATTACTACTTTTTGATTTGATTAGTGTTGATAGACAATATGTTAATAGCGATAATTTTGTGACAGCACTTAAGGTTGATAAACCTTACCAAGCGAATGCTGCAGATAAAGAAATTTTAAAAGACAAAGGTCATTTTAGAGTGTTAGACATGTCATCTGAAGGACAAAGTAAACCAGGTCGTGCGGCTTATTTTCATAATTCATTGTTTGGATATCATGCTGCAAAATTGGGACGTTATAATGACCTAATGGAATTTCATGTATATAAGAATAATATGAATGTTCTTAATATGCTAAACACAAAATATATCATAGCAGAAGAGCAAGGTTCTATATTTCCATATACTAATACTGAAACTAATGGTAATGCTTGGTTTGTTTCCGAATTAAAACAGTTGACTGACGCTAATATAGAAATAAAGGCTTTAGATAGTTTAGATACAAAGACTAAAGCAGTTACTACACAATCCGACTTTAGTGACAAACCAGAAGTGATTTTTTATACTGTCGATTCAACAGCATCAATTCAATTAAAAGCACATAAACCAAATTATTTAAAGTATGAATCTAATAATTTAAATGAAGGTCTTGCCGTGTTTTCAGAGGTTTATTATAAAGATGGATGGAATGCTTATTTAAACGGAAACCTTGTACCACATATACGCGTCAATTATGTTTTAAGAGCTTTAGAAACACCAAAAGGAAATCACACTATAGAATTTAAGTTTGAACCTGAAGTTGTAGAAACAGGTAGTAAAATAGCTTTAGCGAGTTCTATTATATTTGGAATATTGCTTTTATTAGGTATATTCTACGAAATAAAACAACAAAAATCGAATGCTTAAGCGTTCTAAAATGAATTCAAAAAAAATACTAATTATAACCTATTATTGGCCACCAGCTGGTGGTCCAGGTGTGCAACGTTGGTTGAAATTTGTTAAGTACTTACCTGAGTTTGGTATAGATCCTATTGTCTATTGTCCAGAAAATCCAAACTATCCAATTATTGATAAAAGTTTGCTTAGTGAGATTCCTAAGACTATTACAGTTCTAAAACAACCCATAAACGAACCTTATGGTTTGGCAAGTTTGTTTTCAAAAAATAGTACTAAAAAGATAAGTTCTGGCGTAATTCCTAAAGCTAAAAAACAATCCTTGATTGAAAAAGTAATGCTTTATGTTAGAGGGAATTATTTTATACCAGATGCGCGTAAGAATTGGATAAAACCTTCGGTATCGTTTCTTTCAAATTATATTCAAAATCATCAAATTGAAACTATTATTACTACAGGTCCACCACATAGTTTGCATTTAATTGGGTTAAATTTAAAAGAACAACTAGAAATAAAGTGGTTGGCAGATTTTAGAGATCCTTGGACAACCATTGGTTATCATAAAGCCTTAAGATTGACTAAATTATCAGAAGCAAAGCACAAAGAATTTGAACTAAAAATTTTAAACACAGCTGATGAAATCATTGTAACAAGCAACCATACTAAGAATGAGTTTCAAACTAAAACGAAACATGCAGTTTCTGTAATTACAAATGGTTATGATTCTCATTCAATAACAATAGAAGAGAAAGACACCTTATTTACATTATCGCATATTGGTTCGTTGTTATCTGAAAGGAATCCAAAAGTTTTATGGGAGGTGCTTTCAGAATTGATTCAAGAAAATAAAGACTTTTCAAAAGCTTTTCAGCTTAATTTAGTTGGAGTAGTGAGTGATGATGTTTTAGAGTCTATTTATAAGAACGGACTAAAGGAGTATGTAAATATTGCTGGTTATGTGAGCCATGATGACGCTATTAAATTTCAACTGCAATCGCAACTCTTATTACTAATAGAAATTGACTCAGAAGATACCAAAGCCATTATTCCAGGGAAAGTCTTTGAATACCTTATTTCTGAGACTCCAATATTAGCTATTGGTCCAAGAGATGCAGATATAGAGCAAATTATAAAATCGACCAACACAGGAACTTACTTTAGTTATAATCAGAAGGGCTTATTAAAAAACCAACTATTAAATTATTTTGATGCCTATCAAAATAATGATTTAAAGGTAAACGCTATTGGTTTACAACCCTATAGTAGAAAGGCGTTGACAGAAAAGTTGAGCATCATCATTAATAATAAGTAATTCTTCGAGCACGTTTAGAAATTTTATGTTTTATAGTTGTAATTTGTAGCACAATGGGAATTGTATTAAGCCAATCATTTAAAAACACCATAAGTACATACTTAGGTTTTGGTATTGGTGCAATAAATACACTTTTTCTATACACCAATCTTTTAACAGATCAATACTTTGGCTTAGTTGCTTTTTTGCTCTCAGCAGCCAACATAATGATGCCTTTTATGGCATTTGGTGTTCATAACGCAATCATTAAGTTTTACTCTTCATTTAAGTCTAAAAACAGTATTAACAGTTTCTTAAGCTTCATGCTATTTTTGCCTTTAATATTTATTATTCCTGCTGCTTTAATGGGTTATTTTGCTTATGATACCATTAGTCAATTACTTTCAAAAGAGAATACTATTGTAGAAAATTATGTTTGGCATATTTTTATTTTGGCTATTGCAATGGCGTATTTCGAAATATTTTTTGCCTGGTCTAAAGTGCAAATGCAAACTGTTTTTGGCAATGTGATGAAAGAGATTTTTCATCGTATATGCATTATGCTTTTACTTTTTGCTGTTTATATGAATTGGCTAATGGTAGACCAATTTATTTTGGCTTTAGTAGGTGTTTATGTTTTACGTATGATTATTATGAAATTATATGCATTTTCAATACGGTATCCAAAGTTGAAATTTCAAAAAATTGATAAACTATCATCAATATTAAAGTATGCTGTATTAATGATTATAGCTGGTTCTGTAGCAATGTTAATTTTAGATATTGATAAGTTTATGATTGGTTTAATGCTAGAAGATATAGAGCAAGTTGCTTACTATAGCGTTGCCATATTTATTGCTACTGTTATTGCTGTACCACAACGCGCTATGCATCAAATAATGATGCCATTGACAGCAAAATATTTAAATGAAAAAGACAATAAATCACTCGAAGATTTATATAAACGAAGCTCAATGAGTTTGTTAGTAATTAGTGGTTTTATTTTCTTGTTAATTATACTTAATATCAACCAGCTTTATCAAATAATTCCTAAAGAATTTACGGGAGGTCTTTTCGTTGTTATTATTGTGAGTTTAGCTAAGTTATATGATAATAGTTTAGGAAACAATAATGCGATTTTATTTAATAGCGATTATTACCGTATGGTGTTATTTTTTGGCGCAATGTTGGCGATACTAGCAATTGTTCTTAATGTCATTTTTATTCCTGTTTATGGTATTGATGGTTCAGCATTTGCAACATTTTTGGCTGTTATCATTTATAATTCAATCAAAGTCTATTTTGTAAAGCTAAAGTTTAATATGCAACCTTTTACTATGGCGTCATTAAAAATTGTATTAACTCTAATGGTATTGTCTTTTGCATTTTATTTTTGGGAGTTTCCGTTTCATCCAATCTTTAATATTTTTTTAAAATCTATACTAATTGGGCTATTTTATTTTAGTTTAATTCATAAAATGAATGTTTCTAAAGATATTTCCGAACAGATTAAGAAATATTTGCGGTTAAAGTAAGAAATGAACTGTCATCGCTAAGCTAATTTTTTATCAGCTGTGATAATCTGTCTAATATGAAACTATAGATATAAAGATTCCTGCTTTCGCAGGAATTTATAAATAAGAAATCCCGTAAGGTGCTTTGAGGCATACTTCATACGGGATTCCAACCAACCAAAAAAATCATTTTTATCCTCTCGATCGTCTTGAGCTAGATCTTGTAGAACTCTGGTTGCTCTTTCTACTTGTTTTAGATCTTGTCGCTACAGACGACGGCTTTCTTTTATTCTGAACTATATTTCGTTGTCTTGTACTTTGCGACTTCGTTTTGCTATTTGTACGAGATTTTGTCGCGTTAGGTTTTCTAACCGAAGTATTCTTTGTTCTCTCTATTTTATTAGACACAGACGAGCGTGTTTTAGTCACATTTTTCTTTGTGCTTATTGTAGATCTTACAGTGCTAGAACGTGTCGTTCTTGTCGGAGTAGTTGTTCTTGTAGTAGAACGTGGTGTAACAGATCTATCATTTGGTGCCGTGCTTGTTCTTGGAGTTAAAACTCTTGTAGAACGTGTCGTCGTCGTTGACTCTAATCCTCTTGTAGTTCCTCTAGTTGCAACAGTGTTACCTGTTGTTCTATTTCTACGAGTATTAACATTAGTGTTACCCGAGCGTGTAGATCTTGTTTGAGCGATTACAGCATTTCTAGTTTCAACACGCCTTCTAATAGTTCGTTCTCTTTTATTTCTAGGAGATTGAACATATCTATCGCTGTTTCTAGAAGTAACATGTCTCCTTTCAACTTGTGAGTTTCCACGTCTTCCGTTTATGTTGTAATGCCTAACATTATTAGTATATGGCCTGTAATAAATATGTCTTACAGGTGCATAATATTGTCTATAAGGGTTTACATTAACAATACTGAAGTTTACTGCTGGTATGGCATAAAATCGGTGCCATGGTCTGTAAACATAAGCTCTATTATATATGTTTATGTAGCCATCATATCTGTAGTATGTATTGTTTCTATAATACACATTTAAACCACCAACTCTGTTAATTCTACCACGATTATTATAATTTATAAAGATGTCACCAATTTGATTAACACGACCATAGTAATCGTAATATATTGGTGTGTTCTCTACCTGAATAATTGCTCCATAGCTATCATACTGTAGATATGGGTTATAGTCATATCCAGAATTAAAGCTTAATGAGAAACCTGGAGAATCAAAACCAACACTTACATCTGGCCCGTAGTTTGGCATGTAAAAATCAAACTGTCCATCTGCATATACAGAAAATTCTATTCCTGCTTCATTAAATATGAAAGAATTACCATAACCTCTCACGTAATTATTAATTGAAGCACCTGCTTCTGATATCGTTGTGTTGGTTGCTAATGCAGTGGTGCTTAAAGCAACTAAACCTGCAAATAAAAATAGTATCCGTTTCATAGTAAAAGGGTTTTAAATATTAATTACTAACTATAAAACAAACAGTGTGCCAAATTTTTAATGGGTTGGTTTGTAGGGTTTTGAAATATATTGGAGCTTAAAATATTTAAATAATTTATTATTATTTAAGCGTAATTCTACTAATCTCTATCCATAAACCACTATTTACTATGAAAAATGCCATCTTAGTTTCTATTCTCATTATTTTTTCACTAAGAATTTTTTCACAGAATGATGAAAAAAACTATGAAGACACCTATATGTTGATTGAGGTTTGGTTAGATGCTTAAAAAGATTACGAGTGTTTGCTAGGTATATCCGTTGTGATAGTTAAAGATCAGGATATTTTGTAGAGTGGTGTATTTGGTAAAGCTAATGCAAAAGACAATGGTGAATTGGGTGAAACTAGTGTTTTTAAAAGGGATGAAAACGGAAATGTAATTAGAGTGAAGTCTCATCAGATTTATTTGGATAAAATTAAATAGATCTTATTTAAAATATTGTTGTATAACATTTTTAAGTTTAAATCTTCAATTAGTAAAAGGTTTAGATTTATTTTATAAATTAGAGTGTTTTTTATTTCTTATGACAAATAACCAAAATAATTGCCAAAATTGCGAAAAGTCTTATGATGAAGGTTTTCAATTTTGTCCCCATTGTGGACAAAAGACTAATGATGAGTTAACCATAGGTGTCCTTTTTTATAATACAATAAGCAATTATTTTTCTTTTGATGCGCGATTTTTTAAGAGCTTCATCCCACTAATGTTTAAGCCAGGCTATTTGGCTAAAGAATTTATAAAAGGAAAACGATTGTTGTTCTTACATCCTGCTCAGATGTATTTGTTTGTTGCAGTTATTTTCTTCTTTATTTTTAATTTTTATGTAAGAGAAAGTAGAGAAGTGCTAGATAAAAATATGCAAGATGTATTGGCTAGTCGTACAGAGAAAATTAAAGAAACAGACACTATTAGCTCAAAAGATTCATTGAATGTAGAGGCGCTCTTAAAGCCTTTAAAAGAAAATAGTAAGATATTAGGATTAGATGAAGATGCTATAAATGCTATTGATTCTTTATCTGCTATTAAAGTTCCTAAAAAAAATATAGGAACGTCTTTTAGTTTTAATGAAGAAGAAATAGATTCATTAATAGCAATTGGCGCTTCAGATAAAGAGCTTTATATAGCAATGGGAATGGAAGTGGAAGATGGCTTTATTAAAAGAAAAATTTATGCACAAATATTAAAGTTTTATAAAACTATGGGACTTGGGCAAATCTATCAAACCTTTATTGATAGTATTCCGCTCGCCATGTTTTTTTTATTGCCAATATTTGCCTTTTTATTAAAGTTATTCTTTTATAGAAAAGGAAGTTACTCGCACCATCTCGTCTTTAGTTTTTATTATTTTTCATTTCTCTTTACTGTCTTTAGTATTGTTTTTGCAGTAAATAGATGGATAATTGATATACCAGATTGGATAGATGTGATAATAGCATTATCAACATTCTTTTACTTGCTATTCGCTATTATTAAATTTTATGGACAAAATTGGTTTTTGAGTATTCTTAAAAGTGGTTTAGTTAGCTTTTCGTTTATAATGATTGTGTTACCGTTTGCATTTGTAATTTTAGGATTTATTGCGTTTTTGTTTTATTAATTTTTATCAGATTTAGTTGTCCATATTGGAACATTTAAAAATTCAGAAAGGCGTTCAACATCTTCTATTAAACTTTTAATATCAGCATGGTCAATAACATGAAGGCGTTCAGTATTTTTTAATACAAGATTTAACTCATAACTATTAAAAGGAGCTAATTGCTCAGTAGTAATTTCTCCTAAAATTTGTAACGCAACTATCTCCTCTAAATTCATTTTGTCATTTCTTAGATATTTAAGATTAAAATAGCCTTTAAAATAAGTTTCTTTTTTCTTATTAAAAACGATAGATTTTAGATAATCTTTAATAAAATAAAGAAAAGCAACTATGAATACTAAGGAGGCACCAAGAAGTAAAAAGCCAATTACAGATAAACCATTATTTATAAAAAATAAGCGTTTGCCTAGATAAAATGCGCCAATGCTCAAAACCAAATACATAATTGTGTAAAGTGCATATTTAATACTTGGAATAAATTTAAATACAATTCCTTTTTTTAAAACAGCAACATGAGTTTCAAAGCTTGCACCACCTTGGTACATAAAATCTGTTGAAACACATTTTTTTATGTCGTCTATATTCACAATTTCTCTTGTAAATATTTACCAGTAACAGAATCCGAATTCTTTACTATCTCTTCTGGAGTACCAGTTGCAATGAGTTTTCCGCCATGTTTGCCTCCTTCAGGACCTAAGTCAATAATATAATCGGCACACTTTATTAAATCAATATTATGCTCAATCACAATTATAGAATGTCCTTTAGCTATTAATGCCTGAAACGATTTTAATAACTTCTGTATATCATGAAAATGTAAACCCGTCGTTGGCTCATCAAATATGAATAAAGCATTATCTTTTCTACTGCCTTTGCCTAAAAATGTTGCGAGTTTAATTCGTTGCGCTTCACCACCAGAAAGGGTAGAAGAGGACTGCCCTAAAGTAACATAACCTAAACCAACATCTTGAAGCGGTTGCAACTTTCCTTGAATCTTTGTTTGCTTATTCGTTTTGAAGAAATCTATAGCATCGTCAATGGTCATATTCAAAATATCGTGAATAGATTTGCCTTCAAAAGTAACTTCTAATACTTCTTTCTTAAAACGTTTGCCATTACAAGTATCGCAAGTTAAATGGACATCTGCCATAAATTGCATTTCAATGGTGACTTCACCTTCTCCTTTACAGGTTTCGCATCGTCCTCCATCTACATTAAAACTAAAGTGTTTGGCTTGGTAGTTCCTAATTTTGCTTAATTTCTGCGAAGCAAACAATGCTCTAATATCGTCATAAGCTTTTATATAAGTCACAGGATTAGATCGCGATGAACGACCAATAGGATTTTGATCTACAAACTCTACATGCTGAACAATACTATGATTACCTTTTAACTCCGTAAACTGACCAACCTTGTCACTAAAGCCAGTTAATTTTTTTTGTATTGCAGGAAAAAGAATCTTTTTTACCAATGTACTTTTTCCACTTCCAGAAACTCCAGTAATAACCGTTAGCATTTTTAATGGGAATGTAACATCTATATTCTGTAAGTTATTTTCGCGAGCACCAATAACATCAATTTTATATTTAGATGTCCTACGTTTTTCTGGAACTTTAATTTTAAGTTGACCATTTAAGTATTTAGCAGTTAAAGTATCTGAAGTAAGAATAGCTTTAAAATCTCCGACAGCTACAACTTCACCACCAAAAGTTCCTGCTTCTGGGCCAATATCAATTATAGCATCTGCAGCTTTCATTATATCTTCATCGTGTTCAACAACGATAACTGTGTTTCCTAAATCACGTAGCGATTTTAAAACATCTATTAAGCGTTCGGTATCTTTTGGGTGCAAACCAATACTTGGTTCGTCTAAAATATACATAGAACCAACTAAACTACTACCAAGCGATGTCGCTAGGTTTATTCGTTGGCTTTCGCCACCAGATAAAGTGTTTGATTGTCTGTTTAATGTTAAGTAGTTTAAACCAACATTAGAGAGAAACTCTAAACGTGTGTTTATTTCAGTAAGTAAGCGTTTTGCTATTTTAGCATCGTATTTGTTAAGTTTTAAACCTTTAAAAAACACCGTTAATTCATCTAATGGTAAGTCCACTAAATCTGTAATTGTTGCTTTATCTACTTTTACATAATTGGCTTCTTCGCGTAAGCGTTTCCCTTTACAAATATTGCATTTGGTTTTACCACGATAACGCGATAACATTACACGATTCTGTATTTTGTAGGCTTTAGACTCTAGCTCAATAAAGAAACTATCTAAGCCTTCAAAGTGCTGATTTCCTTTCCAGATTAATGCTTTGTGTTTGTCACTTAACTGAAAATAGGGCTTATGAATTGGAAAGTCGAATTTATGAGAATTGTTAACCAATTGATCTCTGTACCAACTCATGCTTTCTCCACGCCAAGGAAAAACAGCATTCTCAAATATAGATAGTGCTGTGTTCGGAATAACTAAATCATCGTCAATACCTATAACGTCACCGTAACCTTCACATTTTGGGCAAGCACCATAAGGATTATTAAAGCTAAAAAGATGAGCGTTTGGTTCTAGAAACAACATACCATCCATTTCAAACTTATTGTTAAATGTAGTTTTCTTATTATCTGATAACGATTTAACGATACAAGAACCAACACCTTCAAAAAATGCAGTTTCAATAGCATCTGCCAAACGATTAAGAAAATCTTCGTCATCTTTATAAATAATCCTATCTACAACTAAGAATAGATTTTTATCAGATTTTATGTTTTGTTTTAAAGCTTCGTCTATTCTAACAACATCACTTTTTACTTTAATACGCGCATAACCTTGTTGTTGAAGTGTTTGTAATTTATTTTCAATCGTTCTGCCATCTTCAAGTATAATAGGTGATAATAGTAACAACTTAGTACCTTCTTCAAATTTTGAAATGTGGTCGATAACATCTTTAGTTCTGTGTTTCTTTACCAAATCACCAGAAATAGGAGAGTAGGTTTTACCGATACGTGCAAATAATAATTTTAGATAATCATAAATCTCCGTAGTAGTTCCAACGGTTGAACGTGGATTTGTAGAATTCACTTTTTGCTCAATAGCAATTGCTGGTGCTATTCCTTTTATATAATCTACTTTTGGTTTGTTTAGTCGCCCTAAAAATTGGCGAGCATAACTCGATAGACTTTCTACATAGCGTCTTTGACCTTCTGCATATAGTGTATCGAATGCTAAACTAGACTTGCCAGAACCAGATAAACCTGTGATAACCACTAATTTGTTTCTAGGGATTACAACATCAATATTTTTTAGATTGTGCAGTTTAGCACCTTTTATGATAATGTTTTCCTTTGGGTTAACATCTAAAACAGTAGTATTCATAGGATTTATTAGCGTATAATTTTGCAAAGATACCTAAACTATTTTAGCTGATAAAGTGTAAAAATATTAGATTAAATGTTAAAATTTAGCATGAAATTTTGTTTTTTCGGAATGATTGTTGTTATTTACCACATAATCATTTAAAAAACAACTGCGTATATTATAATATTACTTTAGAAAATTTTAACCCCTTGTTAAGAAGTTTACTTCTTACTACTAAGAGTAATATTATGAAAAAAAAACTTATCCAAGACGCAGAGTTGGTTAGCAACTACATTAAAGGTGACGAGAATTCACTATCAGTTTTAATTCAAAGACACAAGCAGAAAATCTATAGTTTTATCTATTCTAAAGTTTATGATAGAGATATTACTGAAGATGTATTTCAGGATACTTTTATTAAGGTGATAAAAACCCTAAAATTAGGGAAGTATAACGAAGAAGGTAAGTTTTTACCTTGGGTAATGCGAATTGCACATAACCTAGTTATTGATCATTTTAGAAAGAACAGTCGTATGCCTAAATTTGATAATACAGGTGAGTTTAGTATATTTTCGGTATTAAGTGACTCTAGTTTAAATGCAGAAAAGACTATCATTAAAAATCAGGTAGAATCTGATGTAAGACGCATTATAGAAGAACTTCCAGAAGATCAAAAGCAAGTATTATTAATGCGTATGTATCAGGATATGAGTTTTAAGGAAATCTCTGAACGTACAGGTGTAAGTATTAATACAGCCTTAGGTAGAATGCGATATGCACTTATAAATATGCGGAAGGTGATAGAGCAAAACAATATCGTTTTAACCAATTGATACAATAAAGTGTTTTGAGTTGCGTTTTATCCATGTAATAACTCCTAAATTATTAAGATGGAAAAAATTTACTCTAACGCTTCCCCAAAAAATGATAACCTAAAACCAAAAGATGAAACTGTTAGTTTCCTTTTGAATTATTCCAAGGCTTTAAGTGTTATATATTATAATAAAATGAAGTTTGAAGCACTTCTTAATTAATTGAAGGAAATCCTGATTTGAAAAAATCAGGATTTTTTTGTTAATAAGAGTTCTTCGTAATTCTGTGTATTCAGATATTCTTGTTTTAAATTTTTTAGATATTGAATCGTCTTTGATTTTAAAGGATGATTGTCTTTTAAACAGTTTTTTATGTTTTCATCATATATCGTAAGAATAATGTACCAATGACCTTTCCTGCTCGAATAGTTGCCTTCAAAAAGTTTTGAATTTCCGTTAGAATCTCGTTTAGCATCGATTAATATCAACGGTAAATTGAGAGTTTCGTCTTCTCGTACTGCTTCATTATATGTCAAATAAAGGGTTTGTCCATCAATTTGAAATGGGACATTAAAACCCACATCAATATCATTTAATTTGAATTTTTTATTTATGTATTGATAGAATTCATTCGCATCTTTCGAATCTTTAAAAATAAATGAAGTTTCTCTTGGTAACTTTCGTTGAAACTTCTTGGCTACCATTATTTTGTAATCTACGTTTTTAAATTTTGGAGCAATCTTAACGGGAATACATGATGTGACTGTAACTAAAAGAAATACGATAAAGATTTTTTTCATGGATTAGAAGTTTCAATGAATGCATCAATAATTATACCAGTAAAACTTATTTCTTCTTTTTATAATACTCATCTAAAACCGATTTTCTGCCTATTGTTTTAGTAATTATATCTTTCTCTAAATTCCAACCTCGAGCAGGTGAATATTGTCTTCCGTACCAAATAATTTGAAGGTGTAAATCATTCCAAAGTTCTTTTGGAAATAAACGCTTTGCATCTGTTTCGGTTTGTACCACGTTTTTACCATTGGTTAAATTCCAACGATACATTAATCGATGAATATGTGTATCTACAGGAAACGCAGGAATCCCAAAAGCTTGAGACATTACTACAGCTGCGGTTTTATGGCCAACAGCAGGTAATTCTTCTAATGCTTCATAGGTTTGTGGTACTTTACCCTTATGCTTATCAATTAAAATATGTGATAAGCCGTGGATACCTTTACTTTTCATAGGTGATAATCCAACAGGCTTTATAATCTCTCTAATCTCTTCCACGCTAAGTTTAATCATATCATAAGGGTTATTTGCGCGTTCAAATAATAAAGGAGTAATTTTATTAACACGTACATCTGTACTCTGGGCAGACATTAAAACAGCAATTAAAAGCGTATAAGGGTCCTTATGGTCTAAAGGAATCGGAATTTCTGGATACAGTCTATTTAACGTATTAATAACAAAATCTACCTTTTCTTGTTTAGTCATTACATTGTATTTTTACAGTAATAGTAATTGTTCGAAAATAGGCGAATTTTATAAAATGACTTATTTTTGATGGAATTTGTTTTTATTTTTTAGATGTGATGCCTTAGCATCAGAAGATAAAAAATAAAGATAAATAGCGTAAAAGAAACATTTTTAATTTTGCTATATTTCCGAACAATTACTATATACAAATTTAAACAATATGACGCATTTAAAAGTAGGAGATAAAGCACCAGACTTTTCAGCATTAGATCAAGATGGAAATTCAATTAAACTCGCTGATTATAGAGGCAAGAAATTAGTTATTTTCTTTTATCCAAAAGCAAGCACACCAGGTTGTACAGTTGAGGCTTGTAATCTAAACGATAATTACGATCGTTTTAAGGCTCTAGGCTACGAGATTTTAGGTGTAAGTGCTGATAGTGCGAAACGACAAGCTAATTTTAAGAATAAGTATGGTTTTCAATATCCATTATTAGCAGATGAAGATAAGGCTGTTATTAAAGCTTTCGGAGTTTGGGGACCAAAGAAATTTATGGGTAGAGAGTATGATGGTATTCACAGAACTACCTTTATAATTAATAAGAATGGTGTTTTAGAAGAGGTAATTACTAAGGTGAAAACAAAAGCGCATACAGATCAGATATTGATGAAATAAGTTTGTACTAATAATCAGTTATAAGCTTATTATAATACGTTTTATTTGCAAGAGTATAGATTATAACGTAAAGTGAATTATTTTGAAGACCATTAATGTCTAATTGAGAAGTGTTAGTAGCTGTCAATACTAGTTTTCCTTGCATATCATATATTTTTACACTGTCAATAGTATTACTAAAGTAAATAACGCTTGAAGCAGGATTTGGGTAAAAATCTATTGAAGTTGTATTAAATTCATCGATAGAAAGCGAATTGGGAATTAATTTGAACATTCCGCTTCCAAGAGAAGGGGATTCTCCAAAAAAGTAGATGCCACCTGTATTATCATGAAAAAGCGTGGTGAGGTACGTGAATAAATCAGAACCATATAAAGGCACGGTTCCTGTCTCAGTTCCGTCAGATTCATAAACAACATCTTGGGCATTAGCAAAATAGATCTTATTGTTATGTATGTATCCTATTGAGAAAGTGGACATTCCTCCATCAGTGCCAAGAATTATGTCCTTTAATAAGCTTCTAGTCTGCCCATCAGTTTTCCAAATCTCAATACCATAATCATCCGTGTTAACTACTCTGTAAATTTCATTATTGTATAAAGAATTAGAGGTAATTAATGAGGAACCAATAAACTTCCCAATTGTTGTAAGCTCTGGTTGATTAATTCCGTTAGATGAGAAAGTGTCATTTACAGTTGTAATATATACCTGATTATTAATTACAAAAGGCTCGGTTATTTGAAATTGTGTAGATATGTTAAAAGTAAAACTGGTATTTACGGTGTTGTTAGTAATGTTTAAAGAGACATAACTTGCTGTGTTACTAGCAGTTTGTATGGTATAAATAAGATTGTCACCGAGTTTAACAACATTACTTTTTCTAACGAGTGAAAAGTTAGAATTAAAACTATTAGAGAAGAGCGTATTAAAACTATTATTTGTGATATTGTATTTAACTAACTGGTATATTTTAGCTGAAGAAAACCCAAAGTCTGCTTTATAAAAATAGATATTATCGTTTTCTATATGAAAGGCATCTATATAAGCAGCATTATAAGTAGTAACTACTTGCTCAGTGATTAAATCCATAAAATGAACAACACCAGGCGTGTAATAAATTAATAAATCACCAACGATATCAAAGCCATCAAGGTTTATAACGTTTAAGAGCAAATCAAAAACTTGAGTATTAAAATTGTATCGCCATATTTTTTTTCCGAATATAAAAAACAGCGAATCATTATGTTTTTTAAATCCACTAAAGTTTATCCAATCTACATTCGAAGTCGCAAAAAAACTATCTATTAACTCAACGGATTCATCAATTGTATTATATAATACGATATGGTTTTCGTATCTACTTTCAGTATCATTATAAATTTTAGTGCTACAGAATAAAGTATTACTACCACTATCAAAATAGTGAGGCCTCATTTCTTGGGCACTAAGACCAAAACCATCTGGAGGAAATATTTTATTAATGTCTTGGGCACTTAAAAAAAGAGCACAAAAAAATGATAATAATAACGCTATATTTTTCATTCAAATAAAATAGAGAAGAAATTTAATTTCTATGCATTACTTCCTCAGATTCACAGCCAAATAAGCTTTTCTCTTTAATTAATTTGGCAACACCCTCAGGAAGCATTTCTTCCCACCCTTTGTCTCCACTCACAATCATTTTAAGTACAGTTCTAGAGAATACTGATAGGTTAGAGGTGTCAAAATCTGAAATATCTACAACTTTACCATTGTATTTAAAGAATTTGTATAGTTCTTTCATCCGTGGATGCACTTTAAGGTTTTCGCTAGTAGTTAAGCTACCATCCTTATTCTGCATTGGATATAGATATACACGTAAATCTTTATAGAATAATTTACCAAAAGCTTCAAGAATACCACCGCTTAAATGGCGGTAATATTTCTCATCAAAAATATCTACAAGATTGTTAACTCCCATAGCTAATCCCATTCTTGCTCTAGAATATTGAGAGAAGTATTCTACTAATTTATAGTACTCTTGGAAGTTAGAAATTAAAACCGTTTGACCTAATGAGCATAACAATTTAGCACGATCCATAAAATCTTGTTCATCAATCTCTCCTTCGGCTCTTAAATTAGAAAGTGTTATTTCAAAAATAACTTGTGTTTTTTCTTTTACAACTTTGTTTTCTTTTATGAACATTTCGTATGATTTCTCAAACATGTCCATATTCACTTTAGTAACAGGTCTAAAACTACCTCTTAATGTTAAGATGTTTTTCTTGTAAAGTACGCGAGCTGGTAATACATTATTACCATCTGGTGCAAACATAACAGCATCTGTCATTCCATTTTTAACGAGTTGTAAACTCATTAAACGGTTGTCTACATCTTTAAACACTGGCCCAGAAAAATTAATAGTGTCAATCTCTAATTGATCCTGATCTAAATGGTCATATAAATAGCGTAATAATTTACGTGGTTGATTGTATTTGTAAAACGCACCATAAATTAGGTTAGTTCCTAATTTACCGAGTGTTTCTTGTTGTAAACGAGCATCGGTCTCTTTAAAGCGAATATGAAGTACAATGTCATTATATTCTTCGTCTGGTCCTACTTGATATTTGATGCCAACCCAACCATGTCCTTTAAATTTTTTTGCAAAATCTATTGTGGCAACTGTATTAGCGTAAGAAAAGAATATTTTATTAGGATGTTTGTCTCTCGTAATACGCTGTTCCATTAAGTCAACTTCGTGATTCAGCATTTTTCGAAGTCTTGCTTCGGTAACATAACGCTTATCGTTTTCAATACCATAAATAGCGTCACTAAAATCCTTATCGTAAGCAGACATAGCTTTTGCAATTGTGCCAGAAGCTCCACCAGCCCTAAAAAATTGACGTACAGTTTCTTGTCCTGCTCCAATTTCTGCAAAAGTACCATAGATATCTGCATTAAGATTAATACGCAAAGCTTTGTCTTTAAGAGAAGGAATATTTTCAAATTCAGAGTCGCCTGTATACGTTATTTCTTTCATAGATATTGGGATTATATCGTTTTCGCAAAGGTATCAATTTACTATCGCAAACAAAAAAATAAGCTTATTTTTGTTTTAAACTTTTCGATATTGAAAATTACATTTTTAGGAACCGGAACATCACAAGGAATTCCAATAATAGGAAGTACTCATCCTGTTTGTTTAAGTGAAAACCCTAAAGATAAAAGGCTACGTGTTTCGGTATTAATTGAATGGAATAATTACACTTTTGTTATTGATTGTGGTCCGGATTTTAGACAGCAAATGCTTAGAGCTAATGTTTCTAAAATTGATGGTGTTATTTTTACGCACGAGCACGCAGATCATACCATGGGTTTAGATGATATAAGACCCTTTTTTTTTAGGCAAGGGGATATTCCGCTTTATGCTCACAAGCGTGTTTTTACGGCTTTAGAGAAGCGATTTGATTATATTTTTACAACAGCAGAGAAATATCCTGGTGTACCAAGTGTAATTAAGCATGAAATTAAGAATGCACCTTTTACTGTTGGAAATATTAAAGTTTTCCCTATAGATGGTTTGCACCATAAACTTCAAGTGTTTGGATATCGTTTTAACGATTTTGCGTACCTAACGGATATGAAAACAATTCCGGATAAAGAAATTGAAAAACTTCACAATCTTGATGTTTTAGTTGTAAATGCTTTAAGAGAAAAACCACATATATCTCATTTTAACCTAGAAGAAGCTTTAGATTTTATTGCATTAGTAAAACCTAAACGCGCTTATTTAACACATATTAGCCATTTATTAGGCTTTCATGACGAGGTACAACAAAAACTACCTAACAACGTTTTTTTAGCATACGATAACTTACAAATCACCATTTAGATATGAAGAGTAGAATTTTTATGTACTTGTTTATTTTTTCCGTGTTATTAATCATTTTTCAATATGTGAATTCTAAAAACATTATTGATAAATATGAAGAAGATATCACGACTTTTAAATCTAAAATAATTGATAATGAAAAAACAATTGCAACTTTAGAAGATCAGAATTTTGAACTCAACTATTTTAATATTGATAGAAACGAAGATGCATTATCGTATTTTGAAGCTCAAGGTTATGACACGGATGAGTTAATACCAGCAATTACTGATGGTCTTTATAGCATGAATAATTATGAAGGTGACGATCACCCAATAGTACCTTATGTATCAATGACCGGTTCTAAATTGTTGATCAACAAAATTAGAATTATGAATCACAGGTGGATCGTGGCTAATTTTACTGATGGAGAATATTGGGGAGAAATATTTGTAACCTATTCCATAGATAAAAACAACAATTTAAGTTATAAACTTGTTGAATATTTTATGTATCCCAAAATTAGTTAGAGGTATTTAACTAACCAAGCTTTTAAATCATAAAAATTTTGTGGTGCAACACCATGACCGACAGGATATTCTGAATAAACATAATTAATATCTAAAGCTTTTAAAAACTCAGTAGTTTTTCTTGCCCAATCTACTGGGATGACTTGATCTGCAGAGCCATGAGAACAAAAGAAATTTAAATGAGAAATATCACTTACTTCAATTGAATCTGGTAAGATTTCTTCATTTATATAACCACTAAGAGCCACAATATTTTTAATTTTTTTGGGATAAGTTAATGCTACTGCATAACTCAAAATGGTGCCTTGACTAAAACCTAAAAGTGTGACATTATTGGAATCTACAGGATAAGTTTTACAAGCGTAATTAATAAAATCGGAAATTAAATCTGCAGATTCTTTTGCTTGTTCATTGTCACTCCATTTTCCTTTATCGGCATCAAAATTAATAGCATACCAAGCATTACCATAAGGTTGCATTGGGTATGGTGCTCTTAACGAGATTACGAACAATTCTTCTGGTAATTCTGAAGCAAATGAGAATAAATCATTTTCATCGCTACCATAACCATGACACATAATTAATAGTGGAGCGTTTTCTGCTAAAGACGAAGGTCTTTTGATATAATGTAAATTTGCTGACATAATTATTGCCCTATAGATTTAAATAACTTCTGAAACAAATCGCCAAGCAGAGGTATTTTATTAGTTTTTCCACTAATTGCACCCATAATACCATAAATAAATAAAACGGAGAAAAAGATCCACCAAGAATAAGTAATGTTCCAATCATCAAAAATGCCAACCACATAACCCATAGCCAAAAATAAGAGCCATAATCCAAGCGCTTGTCTTACATGAAATGTAGTAAAGGCATTCCGCTTGTCTTGATTTGTAAAAAAGGCTATTAAGGTACCCAATAATGTTAGATATGCAACGATGCCCATTTGTTTGCCTTCTTCAATAGTATTTTGATCCATTATTTTAAAACAATTTTATTATTAGCAATAATACCATAAGTTTTACCTTTAAGTGTTGTTCCTAAAAATGCACTATTCTTAGATTTTGACGATATATGAATCTTTCCAAATTCATAACTAGTATCTGGATTGAATAAGCTTAAATTAGCATATTCTCCCTCATTAATTGAGAATTCAGATATACCAAACCTGTTTTTTCCTTGTGTTAACAAACTAACCGCTTTTTTAGTTGTAAAAATAGTTTGAAGCGCACCAAAAGCAGATTCTAAACCAATAGTTCCGTATTTAGCGTAATCAAATTCTATTTTCTTATCCTCAATATCAATTGGGTTATGATCTGTGGTCACCATATCAATCGTGCCATCTTTTATGCCTTCAATTAAAGCATCACAATCTTTTTGAGTACGCAAGGGTGGTAAAACTTTAAAATTAGCATCAAAGCTAAAGAGAACGTCATCTGTTAATAATAAATTATGAATAGCAACACTACAGGTTACATTAAGTTTATTGGCTTTAGCTGCTCTAATTAATTCAACAGATTTTGCAGTAGATATTGTTGGAATATGAAGTTTACCTTCTGTATATTCTAATAAAAATAAATCTCGCGCTACTTGCAGTTCTTCCGCCAAAGCAGGATTTCCTTTCAACCCCAACTTAGTACTATTGATGTGTTCATTGGCAACACCAAGTCCAGAGATTTTAGATTCCTGAGGAAAAGAACAGACTAAGCCATCGAAATTACTAGCATATTGCAGAGCAATTTTCATGAGGTTAGGATTAGAAATAGGTTTTTGATAGTCGTAAAAAGCAACAGCACCTGCATTAGTCATATCAAACAATTCAGCCAAATCTATTCCTTTGCTCGATTTTGTTAATGCTCCTATAGGATAAAGGTTAACTGCATTATCATTTGCTTTAGATTTTACAAAGGTAATATCAGCATAGCTGTCTATAACCGGATTAGAATTGGCGTTTAGCGCAATAGCTGTAAATCCCGAACGAGCGGCAGTATTAAGTCCATTACTAATTGTTTCTCGTTCTTCATATCCAGGTTCGCCAAAAGACACACTACTATCAAACCAACCTTGAGATACATGTAGGTTGTCTAGTTTTATCTCTCTATAGTTTTTGGGATTAGAAATGCGTTTAGAAATCTTAGTAACACGACCTTCTTCAATTAAAATATCAACCGTTTTGTTGTGAAATTCACTTTTAGAATCAACGATGGTTGCAGATTTTATGAGTGCGTTCATTTAAGATATTTTAGTAGTAGCATTTCAATAATTAAGAATACTAGCGCAAAAATAACAAACCATTTCCATAACGCATTAATAGTTGTGCTACTTTTTATAGTATTGATTGTTGTGGCTAGGCTAGAATCAACAGAAGCATTCTTCAACCTGGCTAAATCATAGTAGTTTAAATCGCTTTCCTTTCTATTAAAGTTGAAACTTATATTCTGTAGTGCATTATCTTTATTCATAACATTAAGAATGCCAGCAGTATTGGGAAAATCATCAGTTTCAAGCACAACCGTTTTACTATACGTTTTTTGTAAGGGAATCACAGAAGTCTCTTCTAAAGTTAAAGTTAAAATATCATCTTGGACAATTGATGTTGGAATAGCAATAGAATTGGGCTCACCGATAGTGTAGTATAACTTTGAAAGCTTTAAGCTTTGTAGTCCCATATTATATAGTACAGGAATTATTAATTGTGAATTTTTAAAATTTGAATTGTTTTTGTTTAATGCAGAAGAAAATGCCAATGCATTAGAGTTTCCAACTAAAAAAGGAGATTCATCTTCATAAGATAATACACTATTAGAATTTGAAGAAAAACGATACGACATATCAACTTTTGGATATTGAAAATTAGTCACTTTAGAGTAAAATGAATTAGCTAAAAGCGGATGGTCGTAGTTAATGCTTATAACACGTTTATTAGTAATAATTCGTTCAGAAAATTCTGCAATAGATAAATTTTTAAGTAATTGATTATAAGAACTTAAATTGATGTTACTTGATGGAATTATTAAAATAGATCCTCCATCATTTTTAAATGCGTTTAGTGCTGTTCTTAAGGCGGAAGAGATGAGTTCAATTTCGTTGAGTACAATCAAATTCTGATCAGGAATAAGGTTGAAATTTAATATCTCTAAATTGAAGCTTTTATAGTCAAATTCATCGGCTGTGTAAATGCGTTTTAAAAACGAATCATCAGCAATTTCATTAATAGTTAAAACCTTAATTTTTGGTTTCAAATTTATATTAAAATAGAATGCATTATCATAAAACAAACCTGCATCGTCTATAATTAGTTTTCCATTAATAACAATATTATTGGCTACTGTAAATGTGGTTTCAGCTTCTATGTCTATATCTATAGCACTTTTAGCAAGTAAGATATCGTTATTATAAAACGAAATTGAAACATTCTTTATCGGCTCTGATTGATTGGTGAGTAATACATTAATATCTAACGTTTCTGCGGTTGTGTTTGATACGTAAATACTGTCTATACTGATATTAGAAACTAGATGTGATTTTGGTTGTACTAATTTTAATTGAACAGTGCTGTCAGCTTTAAATTTCAATGGATTTCCATTTTGTTGAAAATCAGAAACTAAGATCAAGTTTTTGGTAGATGATTCATTATTTGAAAACAGCTGTTTTCCTTTTAAATTGGCAGCTTTATAATTAAGTTGAGTCGGAGAATGAGACAATTGTATTAAATCATTCTTTAAAGCCTTAACAGTTGTGTTTCTAAATGTGTTATTATTAGTAAATAAGCTAATAATTTCATCTTCAGGTAATGTGGTGATAATATCTTGAATAGCTTCATTTAATAACGTGCCATTACTTCCTTTAGCTTGCATACTAAAAGAATTGTCTAAATAAATGACTGTTTCTTGTACGTCATTAAAATTTTTAGTATTTGGTATAAATGGTTGTGCAAATGCAATAATAGCAGAAGCTAAAAGCAACATTCGTGTAAGTAGAGTGAGCCATTTTTTTAATTGAGAACTTTTTCGGGTTTGAAGCTTTACGGATTTTAAAAATTTTACATTGGTAAATTCAACTTTCTGAAAACGACGGAGTTGAAATAAATGAATAAGAATAGGAATAACTAGTAAAAATAATGCGTAAAGTAATTCTGGATGTTTAAACTGCATTCCTGTTTTTTTGGACTTATAAATCAGTCAAATATAAAAAATGCAAAGCGATAACTGTATTTTGCTTTTGAGAATTTTAACAGAAAAAGAAATAATCAATCATAGATTGCATGTTTTGGTTTTTAAAATACTGTTTAATCTCCTGTTGAGCCTTTTCATTGGCAACCGTAACAATACTTTGAGGTTTATTAAGTTGCAATAAATAATTGAAATTTAAAAGTTCTTGTTCGTAAATATGTTTTCCTATTTTTTTTGGATTGTCGCAAATCCAATAAAATGGCACATCCTTTTTAATCAATAATTTAGCTAAAGTTTTTCCTTTTACACCTGCTCCCCAAATTGCTAAAGGTCGAGACGCATCATAATTCAATTCTAAGAAATAAAGTACTTTTAGGTCTAAAAAATGGTTTTGTGCGTAGTGTTCATGAGTTCTAGAAGTACGTGTACTGTAATCGCGCCAATTGAGTAGAACTTTATCACAAGGAATACAAGTATAGCGGGCTTTATAAAAGCGGAAGGCTAAGTCATAATCTTCAGGGTAGCGGTTGGGATTAAAACCATCGCAGGCTATAAAATCATCTCGATGTAACATCCAACATGGCGAAGGAATCACACATTCTTTATAGATTTCAGAATAATTGCTTCCTGTTTTTATAAGTCTATTTAACCATCTTTCGTATTTAGCAAACCCTTCACTTAGACCATCTTCTCTAAAGTAGTGGACTTGCCCAACAGCCAAATGTTTTTGTCCATGCTTCACAAGGTTTTTTACCATAACTTCCAATCGTATAGGTGTCATAATATCGTCACTATCCATTCTAGTTATAAACTGACCTTCAGACTGATTAAAAGCTGTCTTCAAGGCTTCGATAATACCGTTTCCATTGTTTTTGCACACTCTAATTCGAGAATCTTTCTTAGCAAAACCATCAACAATAGAAAATGATGAATCAGTAGAATTATCATCAACAAAAATGGCCTCCCAGTGCTCGTAAGTCTGATTAACAATAGAATCAACACATTCAGCAATAAAAGATTCTGTATTCTTAAAAGGAATTAATATACTAACTAGAGGTTGTGCCATAGTGCGAATTTAACAAAACCTTTAGATTTTAAGTGGTAACAGATTGTAGATTTGCACGTCTAGTAAAAAAACAAATATTTAACATGAAAAATTATATAGCCATACTTGGCTTAAGCGTAATTTTAGTAGGTTGTGGATCTGCTAAACCAAAAGTAGATGATTTAGCGGTAAGTAATCCTATAGAAACAGCTTTAGATTTAACAGTTGTTGTAGGTGATAAAGTGCCTGTAACGATTAATCCTGGTCGTTTTACTACAGAAACAGTGACTTATAGATTGCCTAGAGTAGTACAAGGAACGTATTCTGTAAGTGATTTTGGAAAGTATATTGATACTTTTAAAGCACTTGATTATGATGGAAAGGAATTAACTGTAACTAAAACAGATGATAATACTTGGACAATTGCTGATGCTACTAAATTAGACAAGCTTCAATATTATGTTAACGATACATTTGATATAGAAACAAGTGGAGGAGCTATGCAAGGAGAACAACCATTTTCACCTGCAGGAACAAACATAGAAGATGATAACTATGTATTAAACCTTCATGGATTTATTGGTTATTTTGATTCTTTAAAGAATAATCAATACGCATTAGATGTTACTGCACCAGCAACATTTGTAAGAACTTCTGCTTTAGAAAATAAAGGAATGAAGTCGAGTGCAGATGGCACAGCAATTACAAGCAGTTATTTTGCGCAACGTTATTTTGACATTACAGACAACCCAATGATGTACGGGAAATTAGATGTTGAAGAATTTATGGTTGGTAATATTAAAATTGTTTTAAGTGTATATTCTCCTAATAAAGTACATACTGCGGCAAGCCAAAAAGAAACCGTATTTAAAATGATGCAAGCTCAAAAGGACTATTTGGGTGATGTAAATACAACACCACGTTATGATATCTATCTATACTTATCTGATGGTTCAGATACTGCACCTAAGGGTATGGGAGCCTTAGAGCATCATACTTCTACTGTAGTTGTGCTACCTGAATCTTCAAGTAAAGAAGGTTTAGCATCATCAATTATAGATGTTGTTGCACATGAGTTTTTTCATATTGTAACTCCTTTATCAGTACACTCGGAAGATATTCATTATTTTGATTATAGCAAACCTACGTTTTCTAAGCATTTATGGATGTACGAAGGTGTAACAGAGTATTTTGCTCAGCATTTTCAAATCACTGAAGGGTTAGTAGAAAACGACGCATTTTATAATACAGTTTTGTCAAAAATTGCTACATCTAAAAATTTAGATGATGCAATGAGTTTCACTATAATGAGCGAGAATATCTTAGAAAAGCCTTATGCATCAAACTATTATAATGTATATATGAAAGGTGCATTAATAGGTATGTGTATCGATATTCTTATGAGAGAAGAGAGTAATGGTAATAGAAGTATGTTGTCTTTAATGAAAGAATTATCTGCAAAATATGGTAAGGAAAAACCATTTGTAGATGATAATCTTATTTCTGAAATCACAGCTATGACTTATCCAAGTGTTGGTGAATTCTTAAAAATACATGTAGAAGGTGATGTGCCAATTAATTATAACGACTTTTTTGCTAAGGTTGGTTTAACGCTAGGCGAAACAGAAGTACCAACCAATTATATTTTTGCTGGTGGCCAAAACATCATTTTTGATGGAGACCAAGAGAGAGGAACAATCTTTTTCTCACCTATGGCATTAAAGAATTCATTTTGGGCTTCTCAAAGAGTACAAGTAGGTGATGTAATTAAGAAAGTAAATGGTACAGAATTAACACTAGCTAATGCACAACAAGTGGTTGGTGGTATGTTTGGATGGCAAGAAGGACAAGAAATCACAATGGATTTAGAGCGTAATGGTGAACCAATATTAATTAAAGCGAAGCTTACTAAAGCTACAGCTAAGGGAGAATCTTTAATTGAAGATGAAAATGCTACGGATGCTCAAAAGGCTTTAAGAGCAGCTTGGTTAAAAGGGTAAGTTATTAGCTTATTTAAATTATAAAAAAGGCTTCTGTTTTGGAAGCTTTTTTTATTATCCCGAACTCGTTTAAGGATTCTAGAAGCT